>NZ_JBFAAE010000052.1:0-64613 GCF_040639575.1 Streptosporangium sp. NPDC023825
GGAGTAGTAGGGGCCGAAGAAGTGCTTGCCGGAGGTCTGGGCCTGCTGCGTGGCGGCCACGGCGGTGCCGGTGGAGGTGTCGGCGGAGGCGGCGGAGGCGGCGGGGGCCGCGGCGATGCCGGCCAGCAGGGAACCGGCCAGGGCCGCTCCGGCGAGAAGGGTGCGCGTGGTGCTCATCGTCATGCTCCTGTGCGGGTGGTGGAGGGGTCGTGCCGTTCGGACACCACGGACACTAGAAACAGTCGAGACTTCCTTCTGCGCAGGAATGCACACTCGCGGCTGAAAGTGCACTATTACGGATTTAAGCTCTTCCGCAGTCGATGGTCCCGTGTAGCCATGCTGCGCGACGTGCCGGCAGGGCTCTGCGTCGGCGAACCCGCGCCCGGCGATCCGGGCCTCGAACGGACCCTGGGTCGTGAGGCCCCTCCGCTCCTCCGCGCAGCTCCATGCGCGCTACGAGTGGTCACCCGGCGGCCTGTTTCCACCTCATGAGGATATTGGCTCGTTCACAGTGGAATGCCGGAAAATGACCTTTGTTCAGCACCTGGACGATCAAGGGTGCCACTGGATTGCATGGCGATTTTATCTTTTCTCCAGAAACGGCACCAAGTCTTTGTCTTCCGCATGTCGGATGACAAGGAGCCAAAATGTCGATCAGTAAGGTCTGAGGGTATGACGCGTCATCGGTAATGCGCCTGAGCTGAGCCGTACCAAAGGAAAAGGGCAGTTTGATGACAGACGCCGGTCGTCCTCGCCTCGTACCAGGAAACATCGTCGGTTCCCTGCGGGTGTGGGTCCTCGCGGTCCTGGTCGCGACAGGAGGCATCGCCGCGACACCGTGTACCGCGAACGCGTTGGCGACACCGGTCGCGCTGGGCTCGGCCGCCGACTTCGCGGTACTGGGCGGGGCCTCTGTCACGAACACCGGGCCCACTGTCGTCACCGGAGATCTGGGGATCAGTCCGGGCGTCGCGGTGACCGGCTTCCCGCCCGGCACCCTGGTCGGAACCCTCCACGTCGCCGACGCCGTCGCCGCCCAGGCTCAGACGGATCAGCTCGCCGCCTACAACGACGCCGCCTCCCGCACCCCTGACGCCACCATCCCGACACAGCTCGGTGGGACCACCGTGACCCCCGGCGTCTACGACTCCGCCGCGGGCACATTTCAGATCACGGGAAACGTGACGCTCGACGCCCAGGGCGACCCCAACGCGGTCTTCATCTTCCAGGCCGCCTCCACGCTCATCACCGCGGCCGCCAGCACGGTGACCCTCATCGGGGGAGCACAGGCGTGCAACGTCTTCTGGCAGGTGGGCAGCTCGTCCACCCTGGGTGCCAACACCGACTTCTCCGGCGACATCCTCGCGCTGACCTCGATCACCGTGGGCACCGGTGCGACCGTGGACGGCCGGACCCTGGCGCACAACGGCACCGTCACGCTGGACACGAACACCATCACCCTCTCCACCTGCGCGGGTCCTCCCGACAGGTCCACCACCACCACGGTGAACTCGTCATGCGCCATCAGCCAGCAAAGCCCGATCACCTTCACCGCGGCGGTGAGATCTCCGGCCGGGATCGTCCCCACCGGCCCGGTCGAATTCTTCGGTGACGGAGTGAGCCTGGGCACGGCCCAACTCGACGGCACAGGCCACGCCGAGTTGACCGTCGCCCCTCTCTCCGAAGGTGTACATGAGATCGTCGCCGTCTTCCCCGGCACGACCGAGCTGGACGGCAGCACGTCACCGGTCTTCATCCAGGCCGTCGACTCCCAGGGCTTCTGCCTGGTAGAGGAATGTGGGCCGACGTGCGGCGGTGAGTCTCAAGCCAGGGTGCTGTCCACGACGGCGGAGCGTATGACCTGCCCGTCACGCCGGCCCTCCGCGAACGTAACGACCACCGACGACCCCCTGAGGGTTTCCCGCCTTCACCCGCGAAGTGCGCCGAACGCTTTCGCTGTGAATTCAATGACCCGCAGGCCGAAGATCGCACCATGAAGTCCTTGTGCGCATGAATATGAACCTTGATGGGCTGTTATCCATTATTTTCCCGTCATTGTATTATCAATTTACGGTTCAGCGGCCGGGTCAATGTATTCTGGAGTATTTATCGGGTATCGCATGATCACTGCCCACGCGTCACAGAGGCTGCCCTCGAGACCCCGAACGACACGGAATGACATGAATTCCAGCGATAGCAGACATGCCGTGATCTCATGGCTCGGCAGGCGCGCCCGAAATCGGAGTGTTGCGGTAGTCCTCGTTAGCGTTTTTTTCCTTACATCATTTCAAGTGCCGACGTATATACTCAAGGAAAAACTGGCCGGTATCCACCTGATCGCACAGGTCAAGGAGGGAAAGCCGGTCTCGTCCTGCCCTCCCGTTGCCACCTCCCGAAGGCCACGGGTCCATGCGAGAGGTCATTGCCGGAAGAGATGCTGCAGGCCATGTAGGTGTGGGGACAAGCTTTGCGTATGCCCGCGTGGCCCACGCGGACCGGAAGGCAGGAAAGGACCCAAGGGCGCAACGGGTCGAACCGGCCTGTACGGCCCTCGGGGCCCAGAAGGTCCCGCAGGTGCGACTGGCATGCCAGGAGCCACCGGCCCGGAAGGGCCGGCAGGTGTAACGGGTCCGGCAGGGCCGCAAGGAGAGGTCGGTCCAGCAGGGCCCGAGGGACCTGTGGGTGCGACGGGTGCAGCCGGTGCGGCGGGTGCGACAGGTCCCGAAGGACCAGCAGGACCGGTAGGTCCCGCAGGTGCAGTCGGTGTGATGGGTCCGACAGGGCCGCAAGGGGAGGTCGGTCCGGCAGGGCCGGAGGGTCCGGCGGGCGCGACCGGTGTGGCGGGCCCTGAGGGGCCAGTGGGTGCGACGGGTGCGACAGGTCCCGAAGGGCCGGTAGGTCCCGCGGGTGCGACGGGTCCGGTGGGGCCGCAAGGAGAGATCGGTCCGGTAGGGCCAGAGGGACCCGTGGGTGCAACCGGTGCGACAGGCCCCGAAGGACCGGCAGGCCCTGCAGGTGCAGCCGGTGTGACGGGTCCGACAGGGCCGCAAGGAGAGATCGGTCCAGCAGGACCGGAAGGACCCGCAGGTGCAGTCGGTGTGGTGGGTCCGGTGGGGCCGGAGGGTCCGGCGGGCGCAACCGGTGCGACGGGTTCGGTGGGACCACAAGGAGAGATTGGTCCGGTAGGGCCCGAGGGACCCGTGGGTGCGACGGGTGCGACAGGTCCCGAAGGACCGGCGGGTCCCGCAGGTGCAGTCGGTGTGATGGGTCCGGTGGGGCCGCAAGGGGAGGTCGGTCCGGCAGGGTCGGAGGGTCCGGCGGGCGCAACCGGTGCGACGGGTTCGGTGGGACCACAAGGAGAGATTGGTCCGGTAGGGCCCGAGGGACCCGTGGGTGCGACGGGTGCGACAGGTCCCGAAGGACCGGCGGGTCCCGCAGGTGCAGTCGGTGTGATGGGTCCGGTGGGGCCGCAAGGGGAGGTCGGTCCGGTGGGGCCGGCGGGAGCGATTGGTGCGGGGGGCCCCGAGGGGCCTGCGGGTGCAACCGGTGCGACGGGCGCGACAGGCCCTGAAGGACCGGTGGGGCCGCAAGGAGAGATCGGGCCAGCAGGACCGGAAGGACCTGCGGGTGCAACCGGTGCAGTCGGTGCGACGGGTCCGGTGGGTCCGGTGGGTCCGGTGGGGCCGCAAGGGGAGGTCGGGCCGGTAGGACCGGAAGGACCTGCGGGTGCGACCGGTGCAACCGGTGCGACGGGCGCGACAGGGCCCGCAGGGCCGCAGGGAGAGACCGGACTTCAGGGACCTCCGGGAGCGACCATCTGCTGTACCGACACGTGGGGCGTCATCGGCCGCGAATCGGATGGCGGGCCGAGTGCCGTCTACCGTGTCGGCCCGTATGAGCGGGATCCCGTCACCAGCTCATCGGCCACCGTACCGCCGCCCTATGGCGTCGGCAGCCTGGGAATCATCGTCGGAGACAGTCCGGATGAGATCACTTTCGGTAACGAGACGGATTTCGCGGAGTTGTCGATCAGTGATCTCACGATCTTGAGGTACTGGGCGTACGCGGGAGCCGACTCTCCGGCCGAGGTCTCCGTGCCGGGACTGAGCATAGAGGTCGATCCCAATGTGGGCTCGGCGGACTACGCGACCTTGGTCTATCTGCCTGGCACCTCTACCAGCCCGTCGGCTCCCGATTCCCAGCTGCCCAACGCCTGGCAGCAGTACGACGCCGGCGCGGCCGGCAGCCAGTGGTATGCCACCGGAGCGACGGGCGTTTTGATCAACTGCACTCTGGCTTCTCCGTGTTCGTTCGACGAGCTCAAGGCCGCGCTGCCGGATGCGGTGATCACGTTGAGTCTTGGGTTCAGCATGGACACCCCTTTCATCGGCGCGATCGACGGACTGCAGGTGAACAACACGGTCTATGACTTCGGGCCCCTTGGAACACGGAAGCTGGTCGCGACACCTTAGGTCTGTTCACGGTCCGGACCGTCAGGGTGTGGATGCGCCCGCGCGGTACGGTCTGGTCCCGGTGGGCCGCGGGACGCGGCGGGTGGTGATCTCATCGACAAAAACGGGCCATGACCGGAGCCCGTCCGCCACCGGGGCGAGCATCGAAACCCCGCTTCCACCGGGCGAGCCGAGCGGGCAGGGACGGCCTCCCACCCGCTGAGGGCCAAGGCGGCCAGGCCGATGTCCCCGCTGAGGGCCAAGGGCGGCCAGGCCGATCGATGTCGTTGAAGCGGTGGATCACATCGCGGACGATGTCTTCGTCGGCGGCCGCCAAACGGGCGACGACCGATCCGGCCACCACACCTTCATGTTCCGGACCGGCTTCGAAGGCCCACCTCCAACCGGCCCAGGGACACGACCGGGAAGTGCGTCCCGGTGAACGTTCCCGGTCCTAGCGCTAGTTGCCCCAGCCGAGAAGCCAGACCTGACCGTTGGCGCCGTAGCGGTTCTTCTGCCACGGGTACATCCGGGCGGAGCACACACCTGTGAAACGGCTGTAGGCCGTGCAGAAACGCCATCTGTCGGTGACGTCCCAGACGTTCCAGCCGACTCCGTAGGCCTGGATGTTCTGGCAGCCCTCGTAGATGTAGGTGGGAAGGCTCGTGCTCCCGGTGCAGCCGGCCGAGGTGTACGTGACCTGGAAGCCGTCGCCGCACCAGGTGTGATAAGCGCTTCCCTGGAGAGCGGGATATCCGTACGTCGTCGTGAGATACCAGCAGCCCGTCGCGAAATCGGCGGGACCGGTGGTTCCCGTCCGTTTCGCGGGAGTAACGAGATCACTGGTGAATTTACCCTGGGACGTGTCGATGATGCTGGGAACCGTTTCCTTCTGGCGGGACATGTCGATGTATTCATCGAGTCCCTTTCCCCGGATCTCGGCGGCCGTCAGGGCTCGTACGGTGGGCCTGGGGGGCGGTGCCACCTCCCCGGGCTGAGGTGCGGGTTCCCACGACCGGGGGGTGACTTCCCAGGGCTGGGGTGCGGCTTCACCGGGCTGGGGTGCGGGCGGGTTGTCCGGAATGCCCGGCGGTGCGGGAGAGAAGGCCCCGAGGCTCAGGACGGCCGCCACCGCGAAGGCGCAGTTGACCGTGACTCGGGCGAATCGTCGCTTCAATGGCATACGGCATGCTCCTTATCAAAAAAGCGCGCCATGGACGGAGCTCGTCGACATCTCCGTCGGCGGCGCGATCTTGATGGCGTGGAAAATATATACGCCCTCCTTTGAGGGGGGATCGAATTCCGTTTCCGGCGGGGTAAACGAAAATTTCCTCGCCCTGTCATCCGAGAGTGTTGATGTCCTCTCCGGTCCGCGAGGCCACTCGCCGGACCGTTTCGACCCGCCCGGGACTCCCTCGTTCTCAAAACGGGTGATCTAGTCTGTTCGCCGTCAACCGCACCCTCGTTCCACGGCCCGCGCGCCACGGGCCGGGGAGCGTGCCGAGACCTCGCCCACACAACGAACGCGACGGAGCGAACGGAATGAACGTGACCTTCTGACGCCCCTGGCGCTCGTGATCGGTGTGCTTGTCCTGGTGACCGCGTTCACGGTGGCCGCGCGGCGCCTGCTCGACCTGCGGTCCGGGATCGTCCGCACGCTGCTGGCCGGGACATTCGTGGTCCTGATCGCCGGCCCGCTCATGAAGGCGTTCGCGGGGGCGGTGGCCCCGGACGACCCCGGTGTCACCCCGATCTGGTTCTTCATCCTCGCCGTGGTCTGCGCCCTGCTCGCCGGGCTGGTACCCCTGGTGATCGCCGAGGCCCTGATACCGTCCGGATCGCTGCCGGGACCCCGACCTCGGCGCGCCCTCCAGCAGGGCCCGGCTGGAGGGTCGTTGCGTGAGGCCCTCGACGACGGCGGGGTCACGTTCGTGAAACTGGGCCAGATCCTGTCCACCCGGAGCGACCTGCTGGCGGTGGAGTTCGTCGAGGAGCTGCGCCTGCTGCAGGACGGCGCGGCCTCGGCGCCGTGGACGGAGATCGAGCCGGTGCTCGTGGCCGAGCTGGGCGGACCTGTGGAGGAGACGTTCGCCGATTTCGACCGCGAACCGCTCGCCGCCGCCTCGATCGCGCAGGTCTACCGCGCCAGGCTGCGGACGGGCGAGGAGGTGGTGGTCAAGGTCCAGCGCCCGGGCATCGCCGGCGTGGTCGAGCAGGACCTCGACATCATCGACCGCCTCGCCCACTCGCTCGAAAGACGTACCCGGTGGGGGCGCGCGTTCGGCGTCACCGCCCTGTCCGGAGGATTCGCCGACGCGCTGCGGGAGGAACTCGACTTCCGGTCGACGGCTCGCTGCGCGACTCGCTGGGGCGCCTGCTCGGCGCGATGGACCGGGGGGACCCGCTCGGGGTGAGCGACGCCCTGCTGGAGGTGGTGCCGCGGCCGGACGAGATCGACGAGCGGGGGCTGGAACGCGAGCTCGGCCGGTTCATGGCCCGGCACCTGCTCGCCGGTACCGCCCCGGACGTGCAAACGACCTGCCGCTTCCCGCGATCGTTGGAACCGGTGGGGGAATCGGAGTAGGAAGGGACCCATGACTACCGAGCAGACGTTCGTCATCGTCGGAGCGGGCCTGGCGGGTGCCAAGGCGGCGGAGTCCCTGCGCGAGGAGGGCTTCGAGGGCGGGATCACGCTGATCGGCGCCGAGACCGAGCCTCCCTACGAGAGACCCCCGCTCTCCAAGAGCTACCTGCTCGGCAAGGAGGAGAAGGCCAAGCTCTACGTCCACGACGAGGACTGGTACGCCGCCAACTCCGTGGAGCGGCTGCTCGGGCGCCGCGCGACGGGCCTCGACCGGGCCGCGCGCCATGTGGAGCTCGACGACGGGCGGCGTGTCCGGTACGACAAGCTGCTGCTCGTCCCCGGCTCCTCCCCGCGCCGCCTCGACGTGCCCGGCGCCGACCTGGACGGCGTGCACTACCTGCGCAGTCTCGGCGACTCGGAGCGGCTGCGCGAGGCCGTCCGCGACGGCGGCAGGAGGGTGGTCGTCGTCGGCGCGGGCTGGATCGGGCTGGAGACCGCCGCGGCCGCCAGGGAGTACGGCTGCGAGGTGACCGTCGTCGAGCCGAGGGCGGTGCCGCTGCACGCCGCGCTCGGCCCCGAGCTGGGCGCCTTCTTCGCCGACGTGCACCGGCGCCACGGCGTCGACGTACGGCTCGGCCGCGAGGTGACCGGGATCCTCGGCCCCGGGCACGTCCGCGCGGTCGCCACCCACGACGGCGAGGAGATCCCGGCCGACATCGTGATCGTCGGCGTCGGTGTGAGCCCCAACACCGAACTCGCCGAGCGGGCGGGCCTGGCCGTGGACAACGGGATCCTCGTCGACGAGTCCCTCCGCACCGACGACCCCGACGTCTACGCCGCCGGTGACGTGGCCAACGCCTTCAACCCCCTGTACGGCACCCGCATCCGCGTCGAGCACTGGGCCAACGCCCTCAACGGGGGAGTGGCCGCGGCCAGGGCCATGCTCGGCCAGAAGGTGGTCTACGACAGGCCGCCGTACTTCTTCACCGACCAGTACGACGTCGGCATGGAGTTCTCCGGCTGGTTCGCGCCCGGCGGGTACGACTCCGTGGTCGTCCGGGGGGAGCTGGAGTCGGAGGCCTTCCACGCCTTCTGGCTCTCCGGCGGACGTGTCGTGGCGGGCATGCACGTCAACCGGTGGGACGAGGGCATCTCACCGGCGCAGGAGCTGATCCGCGGCGGCGCGACCGTCGCCCCCGACCGGCTCGTCGATCTCTCCGTACCGCTGGCCGACCTCGCGAAGAGCTGACCCGCTCCCGTCCCCTCGCTCTCGCCCCTCTGCGGGAAGCCGGTCCCTCGCGGGAAGCGGTCCCTCAGCGGGAAGCCGGTCCCTCTTGCGGGAAGCCGGTTCCCTCCCGGCTTCCCGCTCTCACTGTCTCCCCGTGAACCGGAGCGGCTACCACGCCCGTCCACGGGTAAAAAATCCTCGGGGGAGGGTGGTGAGACGAAGGCGAGGAGACGGGCATGACCGACACGGCCCCCACCGGCAAGTTGACCATAGAGACACACGGCCGCCGGGAGGCGCTCGCGCTGGCCGGGACGATCTGCGATCTCTACGAGGCGGTGTTCTCGCTGCCCCCGTTCGACGGGAAAGCCGCGGAGTTCGCCAACCAGCGCTCCTACTTCCCCCGGCTGGTCGACCGGCCGGGTTTCCGGCTGACCACCGCGCGGTCCGGGGCGGAGTTCGTCGGGTTCGGGTACGGACACCTGCTGCCGGCCGACACCCGCTGGTGGAGCGCGCTGGCAGAACCGGTCGGCGAGGAGTTCGCGGCCGAGACCGGGACCAGGACGTTCGTCGTCATCGACTACGGGGTGCTGCCCGACCGGCGAGGCGCCGGAATCGGGCACCGGATCCACGACGAGCTGCTCTCCGGATCCGGGGCCGAGCGGGCCACGCTCTCGGTACAGCCCAAGGCCGTGCTGACCCGGGAGCTCTACCGCAGGTGGGGATGGCGGAAGGTGTCCGAGAAGCTGATGGACCCGCCGATCCCCGCCCCGGTCTTCGAGATCCTGGTGCTTGAGGAGATGCCCGGGGTGCGCTGAGCGGTCGCGACGGGCCGGAAAGCCGTCAGGCGATGAGCTGGAAGGTGTGCAGCTTCTCGTCCAGGGCGGCGACCTGGCGGGTCCTCGCCCACGGATTCAGCGTCTCGCGGACCTCCACCACCGAGCGGGCCAGCCGAGGCGAGGTGTTCTTGCAGGTGAGGCGAGCGGCCTCGCCGATCTGCTCGCACGCCTCGTCGATGGCGCGCAGCCGCAGGTGCCCGCGCGCCAGATCCAGGCGGCTGAACGCCATGTTGCGGACGAACGCCGGATCGATCCGGGCCAGGGACCGCGCGGCCATCTCGACGGCGGTCTGGGCGTCGCCCATGTCCAGCAGGCACTTGGTCCTGGTCGACAGGCACTGGCCGTCGCCGTAGAAGTAGAGAAGCTTCGCCCCCACGTCGCCCTCGCCCGCGTGGCCCAGCTCGCGGCGGGCCTGGTCGAGGCTGGTCATGCACCGGGCGTGGTCCTTGTGACGGTCGTTCTTGGCCGAGCGGCGCAACACCGCCGAGTAGGCGCGGGCCCCCACGTCGCACGCGTACGACACCAGCAGCTTGCTGTTGGCGCGATGCCCCCAGGCCAGCGCCCCCAGCGCGTGCTCGACGCCCTGGCGGGGGTCACCCCGCCAGGTCGCCAGCTGCGACCAGTTGGCCAGCACGAAGCTGTTCATCGCGTCGTCGTCGGCCTGGTGCGCGGCCACCTTGGCCTGCTCGTAGTAGTGGTTCGCCCCGTTGAAGTCGTTGAGGTTGAACAACACCCAGGCGGTGAACCGGCAGATGTTGGCCAGCAGCGACAGCAACCGCTCACGCACCTCGTCGTTCGACGCGGCCGGGATGAGCGACCGCACCAGGTGGTGCTGGGCGAGCACGGTCCCCAGCACCGACTGGGGGCCGAGGGTGTCCTCCTGCCGCATGCAGTGGTGCAGCACCGCGTCGATGTGGTCGACGGTGGCGTCGTCCACCCGGGACGGTTCGGCGGCGATCAGGGCGAGCCGGTCGAGCTCGTCGTCGTTGAGCCGGGCCAGCAGCGGAGAGGCCGCCGCCGCGGCGGCGGCGGCCCTGATCAGGGCCAGGACGTCGCGCCGTTTCATGGTCGCCGCCCACTGGGCGAGCGCCCGCACCAGGGCGTCGTACTCCTCGTCGCGCGAGGTCCCGAACTGCACGGGTCCCGTGGGCAGGGTGGGCAGGGCGGCCAGCACCCCCCGGATGTCCTCGGGGCCGAGGCTGCCCGCCGCCCCGGCCGCGACCGGCGCCCGCCCCCGGGACCGGACGGACGGTGTGTTGTGCTCGTCGGCATCGCGGTGGTCTTCACCGTCGACCAGGTCGGCGGTGCGGCACTGGTAGATGCGGGCCAGCCGGTTGAGCCCGGCGATCGGCGGCTCGTTGCCGGTGGGGCCGGGCCACGCTTCCCACGACCCGAGTTTTCGGGTCGTCAGTGGCTCGTTCGGCCAGTACTCGTTCCATAGATGGCAGACCTTGGCTTGTGTCAGGCGATGCGCCTCACGGAAGCCCTGGCGGGAGTTCAGGCGCCAGCGTCGCTTGAACTCAGCGGCGACCTCGGCCCACGTGAAACCACGCTCGCGAAGCTCAGCGCTGAAGGCGTCCATCTGCTGCTTGACGCTGCGCGGTGCACGTGGCATCGGCTCGGCCCCTCCCGGCGGGTTCTCCGGCGGCGATTCTTCGGGCTGAACGTTACTGGTCGCTCACGTTCGGTGACGGTCGAGTGCAGAAACCGGCGATCAGATCACCGCTCCCTGCAATGCCGTCGCTCTTCGGGGCGATGTGATCTCTGAGAGTGACGAACAGACTCGGTGCCGTCGCCTGTTTCCAGCACGCTCCGTACAGCAGGGTTGAGACAACGCCGGAGCCGTCGGATTCGTGTGGTCTCAGCGCTCGGGCGGGGGCGTCCCCATTCTGCGCCGGGGACGCGCGACCGAACCTTCGTTGAACTTCCCTGGAGCCATCAATGACCGTGCTCCCCGTCGAACGGCCGGGACCGATGCACTCACCGTTTCACCCTGATCCGGACACCACCGACCACCTGCCACTGGACGCGAACGAGCTGTGGCTGGCGGCGCAGCCGGCCGCGGCCTCCCGGGCGCGCGACTTCACGCGTGCGCAACTGCTGGTGTGGGGCCTGGAGGAACTGTCCGACCTCTGTGTCCTGGTCGTCTCAGAGATGGCCACCAACGCCATCAAGGCCACCGCCACCCCGCCCGCCCCGTACGGCTACACCTGCCCGTCCGCCTCCGGCGGCCACCCGCACACCGCCGTCTGCCCGCCCACCTGCGCCCGCGCGCGGACCGCTGGCCCGGACCCGATCCTCCTGCGGCTCCGCCTCACCACCGCGGGCCTTTTCGCGGAGGTCTGGGACGGCTGCGACGGCTCGCCCGAGGTCACCGACGCCGGGGAGGACGACGAGAGCGGCCGGGGCCTGCGGCTCGTCGGCATGTGCACCGACGAGTGGGGCCACTACCGGTCACCGGGCGGGGGAAAGGTCGTCTTCGGCCGCTGGGCCCTGCCGTCCGCCTGGCACATCCCGGACGTGCTGCCCCCGCGGCCGTACGCGTACTCCCGGACTCACGCGGCGCGCGGGTGATCTCTCACCCGCGCGGGGTGTACGCGGGGTACGTCGCCCGGTCCACGTCCGCGTCCGGCCACCGGCGGCGCAGTGCCTGTGCCGCCCGGCGGGCCCATCCGGCCAGGTGGGGCAGGGCGCGATGGTTCTCGGCGGTCCACGCCGCGGCGTCCAGGGTGAAGATCAGCTGGAGTCGGCTGTTCTCGCCCGGCACCCGGGCGTCGAGCGTCGGGAAACGGGTGAGGCGGCCGGCGGCCCAGGTCAGGCACGCCGCGGCCAGGCCGAAGCCGAACAGGCGATCGTCGTCCGCCTCCGGTACGCCCCTGGCCAGCGCGCGGCGGTAACCGGCCTCCAGGCCGGTCGCGATCGGGTCGGACACCGTCAGCCACGCCGGGCCCGGCACGTACAGGCACACGGCCGAGGTCAGGGTGTGCCGGTAGCCGGCGAACTCGAAGTCGATGAGCCGCCCGTCGCCGTCCGCCGTCAGGAAGTTGTTCGCCTCGGCGTCCCCGTTGGTCAACGCCAGGAAGGGGCCCGGGTCGGCGAGTTCCGCCAGCAGCCGCGCGAGTTCGGTCTCGGCCCGGCTCGGCAGCGCGACCCCGAACCCCGCGGCGTGCTCCACGGCCCGCCGCCACGCGTCGGTGTGCGGGCACGCGAGGTCGACGACCACGGCCGGTCGTCTCGCGAGGTAGAGCTCCGCGTGCCCGGCCGTGGCCGCGCCCAGTTCGCCCAGCGCCCGCGCGAAGGCCGCCAGCCCCGCCGGTGGAGGCACCGCGCCGTCGCGGCGCAACACCTGGTCCAGCGGCGTGCGGGGGGCGAGGTCCTCCAGAACCAGGAGCGACGCCGCCATGTCGTCGGCCAGCACTCTGGGGGCGAGGTCGAGCCCGAGGTCCTCGGACAGGAAGCGCAGCGCGGCCCGCTCGGTCACCACCTGTCTCGCGTCCGTGCGTGATCTGGACGGATGGACGCGCAGCCACTTCACGATCACCGACGCGGGCGGCCCCGGGTTCGGCCCGGCCGGGCGCGCGGATGGTTCGTGATCCGGCCCGGCCGGGTGCGTGGGCGGCCCGGCCTCCGGTCCGGCCAGGTGTGCGCGCAGGACCGCCCACGGGGCCAGGTGCTCCACGCGGTCCAGCACCACCGGCACGCCGAACGCCTTCGCCAGCAGCGCCTCCAGGCCGGACCGATCGGGCAGCGGAAAGCTCGGCGCGGGAGGACCCGCGGGGGGCGTCGGCATCCTGGCAGGGTGCCAGCCGGGGGCGCGGCCTTCAACCGGTTTCCCGCCCCGGCCGGTTCGGGGTGCCGAGGCGGGCGTCGTGCCCTCGACGGGTTTCGTCTTCCACCGGCCGGCGCCGACGTCTCAGGCTCCGAATTCGGCGGCCGGGATCGGGACGACCACGTGGATGGCCAGATTGTCGCCGGTGCCGGTGTCCGTCCCGATCCCCGTGTCGCCGCCCGTGTCGCCGTCATCACCGCGGAGGGTGTAACGGTAGTACCCCTCCGCTCGCGTGACGCCCTCGGCATCGAGATACTCCCAGCGCACTTTGACGTCGACGAGCCGTTCGGTGATCCGGGTCGTCTCGCCGATCGTCGGGCGTATCTCGGTGAGCCCCTGGGCCCGGTAGCGTTCGGCGGCTCCGGCGAAGGCGTTCTTCACGTCGGACGCCTCGGCGACGGCCTGCGCGCTCTCGTCGCCGAGGATCAGGGAGGGATACCCGTAACAGGCGGCGATACCGTCGAGGTCCCCCGCGGTGAGAGCGCCGGCGTACCGGAAGAGGAAGGTTTTGATCTCCATGGCTCGACCCTAGGCTGGAGTGACCGACACGCCCGTGTCGGTCATGGCGAGAGGATTCCCCGATGCCGGCGGCGCGGAACCACTCCGCCGAGTCGATGGACCAGCATCTGGTCCTGCGCCGGGTGGAACGCCAGCACGCGCTCATCGAGGCACTACGGGCCCGTGCCCCGCGTGCCACCACGGGTCACCTGCTCGCCGAGCGGCTCGGCGTGGCCGTACGCACGATCGAACGTGACATCGCCCGGCTACGGGACGCCGGTGTGCCCATCACCGTGCGGTCCGGACCCGGCGGTGGCTACCGTCTTGACACGTCCTCCAGCCTCGCCCCGCTGTCCCTCACCCCCGGCGAGGCCGCCGCGCTGGTGGTCGCCCTGGCCGCCGTCGGCCCGTACGCCTCCGCCAGCGCCCGCTCCGCGATGGACAAACTCCTCGCGGCACTCCGCGCCGCCGAAACGCCCTAGGTGACGACGTGTTTTCCGAGCCGCCGACCCGTGGGTTTTCCCGGCCGGGCCGGACCAGGGTTTTCCCGTCCGGCGCACGATGGGCAGAATGCCGGGATGGATGCGATCCTGCGGGCCGCGGGCGAAGTGGTGGGCGTCGAGCTGTCCGATCCGGTGGACCTCGGGGGCAGCCCGCGCAGCGTCGTCCTGCGCTGCCGGACGGCTTCGGGCGGCAGCGTCATCGTCAAGAAGTTCGGCACGGAGCCCGAGGGACTGCGCGCCTTCGCCGCGGAGGCCGCCGGGCTCTCGCTGCGGCTGGCCGGTCCCGAACTGCTGGGCGTGGACGACTCGGTCCCGCTGCTGGTGATGGAGGACCTCGGGTCCGCGCCGACCCTGGCGGACGTGCTGCTCGGCGACGATCCGCGGGCCGCCCTGGACGGCCTGTCGGCCTGGGCTCGCGGGCTCGGGCGGCTGTCCGCCGCGTCGGTGCACCGGCGCGCCGACCTGGCCTCCCTGTCGGCCCGGTACGGCAGGGGCGTGCCGTCCTGGGACGAGGAGCCGTGGACCGTACGGTACGCGGCCGGGTTTCCCTCGGCGCTCGCCGGGATCGGGGTCGAGGCGCCGCCGGGGCTGGCGGGTGAGCTGGAGCGGATCGCGGCGACGGGAGCGGACGAGTATCTCGCCTTCACCCCCGGTGACACCTGCCCGGACAACAACCTGCTCACTCCGGACGGCCTGCGGCTGCTCGACTTCGAGTCGGCCTGCTACCAGCCGGTCTTCATGACGGCCGCGTACTGCCGGATGCCCTTCGCCACCTGCTGGTGCGTCTTCACACTGCCTCCCGGCCTGGCGGAGAAGATCGAGGACGCCTACCGCGCGGAGGTCGTCGAGGCGTATCCGGAGCTGGTCGAGGACGAGATCTGGCAGCCCGGGGTCCGGCGGGCGGTCGCGCTCTGGACGGTGTACATGACGACCGAGCTGATCCCGCGCATGGCGAAGGACGCGCCGACGCACAGGGTCCGGCGTCCCGTCCCGACGCTGCGGCAGCTGCTGAGGCACCGCTGGGAGATGGCGAGCACCCTGCAGGAGTTCCCGGCCTTCGCGGAGACGATGCGGCTGCTGCTGCGGGAGGTCTCCGGCGGCTGGGACGTCCCTCGCCTGCCGGGCTATCCCGCGTTCGGCGGCTGAGGAACCGGGTCGTCCACAGATCCGGAGTGACAAGCCACCCGCATCTCTGGATGACAAACCGCCCGTATCTCAAATGTCAGATATTTGCGTTATTTCAGTTATGTAGGTAATATCGGCGATATGGACTACGAGGCCGAGCTTGCCTACGCCGACGAGGTCGGCCGCCATTTCGCGCGGCAGAACGGCCTGCCCCCGATGACCGGCCGGGTGGCCGGGTGGCTTCTCATCTGCGATCCGCCGCAGCAGACCATCGCCGAGCTCGGCGAGGCGCTGCGGGCCAGCCGCACCGCCGTCAGCGGCGCCGTCTCCATGCTCGAGGAGTGGTCCTGGATCCAGCGCTCACGCGCCGCCGGTGAACGCGTGGACCGCGTCAGCCTCCATCCCGCGATCTGGCTGAGGATGGTCGACAAGCCCTCGGAGTACGTCTCGCTCGGCGCGCTCGCGCACCAGGGCCTCAAGGTGCTGGACGAGGCGCCCCCGGCCCGCCGGGCGCGCCTGCTCGAGGGTGCGGCCTTCGCCGAGTTCCTCGTCGAGCGGATGCCCGCGCTCGCGGCCGAGTGGCGCGAGCGCCGCGACGCGCTGCGCGCCTCCGGCGCACTGCCCGACGACGCCGGGACGAGCCGGCCCTAGCCCGACGTCACCGGACCGCCCACGAGGACGGTTCCCCCTTTCCCTCCGGCCGGTGCTCCGACGGCACCGGCGTTGTCCGCATGCCCCGGCTCGCGTCCCCGCCCGATCGGCGGACGCCTCGCCCGGGATCCGGCCCCGTCGAACCGAGGAGATCCCCCATGACTTTCGACTCCGCCCGCTGGCAGACCCGGATCGACGAGCTTCGCGCCGCCCACCGCGTGCCGGGGGCGTCGCTGGCCGTACTGGCCGACGGGAACGTCCACGAACTGGCCAGTGGTGTGCTGCACCGGGCGACCGGGGTGGAGGTGACGACCGACTCGGTGTTCCTGTCCGGCTCGCTCGCCAAGGTTTACACCGCGACGCTGGTGATGCAGCTGGTCGACTCCGGCGAGCTGGAGCTCGACACGCCGGTGGTGAGCGTGCTGCCGGAGTTCGCCACCCCGGACCCGGAGGCCACGAAGACGATCACGATTCGCCGGCTGCTCAGTCACACCGGCGGCCTGACCTGCGACTTCAACTACGACTCCGGCCGTGGCGACGACTGCCTGGCCCGGTACGTCGAGGCCGCCAGGGAGGTGGCGCCGGACTGCCCGCCCGGGACGGCACTGTCGTACAGCAGCGTCGGGTACGTCGTGCTGGGCCGCGTCGTCGAGGTGCTGACCGGCCTGACCTGGGACCGGGCGCTGAAGGAGCGGCTTTTCGCCCCGCTGGGGCTGGAGCACTCGATGACGCTGCCCGAGGAGGCGCTGCGGTTCCGCGTCGCCATGAGCCACCTGGGGGAGCCGGGCGCCGACCCCGACCCGGCCCCGGCCTGGGACCTGATGCCGCGCTCCGCCGGGCCGTACGGCAGGGTCATCATCTCCGCGGGCGACGTCGCCCGGTTCGCGCGGGCGCATCTGGACGGCGGCGTCGCCCCCGACGGCACCCGGGTCCTGTCCGCCGGCGCCGCCGAGGAGATGCGGCGGCGCGTGGTCGACAGCCCGGACAGGTGGACCGTCAGCGCCGACGGCTGGGGCCTGGGCTGGACCCTGTACGACTGGGACGGCGTCCCCGGCTTCGGTCACGACGGCGCCGCGATCGGCCAGTACTCCTACCTGCGCGTCGTCCCGCACGCGGGGGTGGCCGTCGTCCTGCTCGCCAACGGCGGCGGCACCGGCGGGCTGTACGCCGACCTGTTCCGGGAACTGCTGGGTGAGCTGGCCGGGGTGCGCATGCCGGACGTCTTCGCACCGGCGGCGAACCCGCCCGCGGTGGACATGACGCGGCTGGTGGGCACCTACCGGCGCGAGGGCGTCGTCACCACCGTCACCCAGGACGACGACGGCGCGCGCATCCGGTACGAGTTCGTCGACGGCATGAAGGACTTCTCCCCGCCCCTGGAAATGGACCTGGTGCCGGTGTCGGAGACGGTCTTCGCCGCCTCCGGCGGTCCCGCCTTCGGGGGTGAGCACATTCCCGTGGTCTTCTCCACCCTGACCGACGGCACCGAGTGCGTGTACATCGGCATGCGCGTCACCCCCAAGGTCGCCTGAACCCCGGCCGGAACATGCTCGATCCGGCCCGCCGTCGCCTGCGCCGGTCGTGCCTGCGCCGGTCGTGCCTGCGCCGGTCGTGCCTGCGCCGGCCAGGGCGGCCGGGCTCGCGGCCGACGTGTGGCGGACGACCTCCTGGATCCGGGCGCTTTCGCCCCGAGCCCGGCGGGGAACCGGCCGGCGGTTCCATCCGATCCGATCGACCGGCTGATCCGACCGGCCCGCCGGGCTCGTCCATCTGCGGTCACCTCGGCCCGAAGGCGTCAGTCCCCGGTCATCTCAGCCCGAAGGCCCGGACGATGGTCTGGGTGACGCTGTTGCCCGCGCTGTCACGGGCGCCGGCGCGCAGGGTGACCGTGCGGGCGCCGCCCGGGGCGCGCAGCTTCGTCGTCCAGCCCTTCTTGCCGTGGTCGAGGCTCGCCCTGCTCCAGGTGGCGCCGTCGTCGTAGGAAACGTCCAGGGTGGCGGTGCCGATCCGGCCCGAGTCCACCACCGACGGCAGGTGCAGCGGGGTGACGGTCAGCTCGGCCCGGCGGCCGGCCCGGCCCGCCCGGTCCACGTCGACGTCGTAGTCGAGCTGGATCAGCGGCAGGTCCCTGGTCGAGTTGCTCTCGACGTACCCCGAGGTGAAGTTCCACTCGGTCAGGGTGCGGGTCGAGTACGGGTACACCGACGCGCTGCGGGACGCCTCGTTGACCAGCCGGTAGGGCAGCCGGTCGGGGCTGACGATCGGCGCCAGCATCAGCGTACGGTCGAGCCGCTCGGTCTTCGCCTGCTCCAGGAGGGTGTCGCCCTGGTAGAGCGAGAGGGTCTGCGTGGCGTTCGGGTTGAAGAGCGCCTCACCCGCGTGGCTGCCGCCCGAGGCCCCCCAGGAGGGCACGATGGCGACCAGCCCGTCGCCCGCGCGGGTCGGCAGCAGGGACGCCGTGTTCATCCGGGGGCGCTGGACCGGGCCGAGCCAGCGCGCCTCGCTGGTCGTACCGCCCTGGTAGGTGAGGATGTCCGAGCTCTGCTGGGTCTCGTCGGGGATGACGTACAGCGACTCGTGCCAGCGGACGGAGTCGTCCGTGGAGACCCAGTCGGTGCGCCTGCTCTGCGCGGGCAGCGCGCTGGTGTAACCGCTGAACCCGGAGCGCAGGCCGTCCTGGAGGTCGATGCGGGTCTCCACGGCCGCCTGCTGCCTGTGGTTGTCGAGCGAGACCTCGACGCGGGCCAGGTCGCTCTTGCGCGGACGGTAGGTCGGGTCGGCCGGGACGGCCCCCTCCCACTTGTGGACGAGGTCGTAGAGGTAGGCGACGGTCGGGTGGGAGACGACGCGCAGCGGCACCGAACCGCGCTGGAGGCGGGTGACGAGCCGCTCGCCCTCGTCGCGGGTGATCGACGCCACGGCCAGCGGGGCGTCGGTCTGCACCGCGTCCCAGGCGTCGAGCCGGCCGCGGCCGGGGTTGACGATCAGCAGGAGCTTCGCCCCCGCCTTCGCCGCCGCCTCGGCCTGCGCCTCCGGGGTGACGGACTCGCTCCATCGCACCACGGCGACCTTGCCCGACGCCTTCACCCCGGCGAACTCCGCCGCGGATCCCGCGCCGGCGAAGACCGAGCCGTAGGTCCAGCGTCCCTCGGGCAGCGGCTTGGAACGGGTCTGGATCAGCAGGTCGTCGAAGTCCTCCGTCTCGGAGGAGACCGCCAGGCGGGGCTGCTCGTCGCGCCAGCGCGCGGCGAACGTCAGCTTCCCGTCGGTGACCTTCGCGCCGGTGGGCTGCACCCAGAGGCTGTCGTGCTGCACGCCGGGAAGGTAGGAATCGCTCACGGCGCCGTTGCCGAACCCCCGGTAGAAGTCCATCCTGGCCATCGTCGTGGTCCGTGCCTGGTCCCTGCCGGACGGCAGGACGGATGTGACCTGGCGCGCGGTGGAGGCGTCCAGGGTGATCTGCGTGTCACCGGTGAGGGATATCTTCGGCTTGCTGAGCAGCACCCTGCCCAGGGAGGACGGGCCGTTGACACCTTCCACGTCGCCCCACATCCACAGGGCGTAGTCGCCGGTCGGCAGCCGCAGCTCGGCGGTGCCGGACGGGTCGACCCCGTGGTACTCGAACGTCTGGTGCCCGTCGGGCAGGTCCCGGGTGATCAGCAGGTCGCCGGCGAGGGGCCTGCCCGCGCGGTCCCTGGCGTGCACGGTGAGCTTCGCCCGCTCGCCCTCCTTGTAGAAGCCGATCGCGGTGTGGGCCAGCAGGGCGCCTTCGGCGCCCCTCGCGTCGAGCCGCGCGCTGAGGTGGCCGTCGAGCTCGGCCCGGTCGACGTTCAGGACCACGTTCACCGTGGCGGTGCCGCGCGCCGGTACCGTGACCTGGGCCGCGGACAGGTCGAACAGGCCCTCGGGTGCCCCGCCGGTGACCGAGAGGTCGAGGGTGACCGGGTTCTCCCCGAGGTTGGTGTAGGTGACCGGCTGCTCGCCCTTCTGCCCGGGGGTGTAGGGCCACCGGACCTTGACCTGGGCGGTGGCGGTGGCGAAGACGGTGTTGCGCGTGGCCGCCGCGACGTCGAGCATGCCGCCGCCGACCTGGTAGGCGCTGAACTGCGGCAGGAGCCTGCTGCTGCTGACCAGGGCGTCCTTGAGCTGCTGCCCGGTCCACTCGGGGTGGGTCCTCGACAGCAGGGCCGCCGCTCCCGCGACGTGCGGGGTGGCCATCGAGGTGCCGCTCATCGTCTGGTACGAGCCCTCGCCCTCGGCGGCGTACTGCGACCTGGCCGCCAGCACGTCCACGCCCGGCGCGGCGATCTCCGGTTTGAGGCCGAAGTCCTCCACGCGGGGGCCCCGGCTGGAGAACGGCGCCAGCGCCGTGCCCTTGGGGGCGACGCTCACCGCGGCGACCGACAGCGCGGCGTCCGCGGTGCTCGGCGCGCTGACCGTGCTCTCCTCGGGGCCGGAGTTGCCGGCCGCGATGGTGAACAGCGCGCCGGTCTCGGCACTGAGCTCGTTGACGGCCCGGCTGAGCGGGTCGGTGCCGTCCGTGGGCCCGCCGCCGAGGCTCATGCTGACGATCTTGGCCTTCTGGTCGCGGGCGGCCCACTCCATGCCCGCGATGATCCAGGAGTCCTGGCCGCTTCCCTGGTTGTCCAGGACCTTGCCGACCAGCAGGTCCGCGCCGGGGGCGACGCCCTTCTCCAGGCCCGCGGAGGCGGCGCCGGTGCCGGCGATCGTCGAGGCCACGTGCGTGCCGTGGCCGTTGTGGTCCTTGACGTCCTGGCCGGGGACGAAGGTGGCGGTGTTCTTGACCCGGTCCCTGAGGTCGGGGTGGTCGGCGTCGACCCCGGTGTCGAGGACGGCGACCTTCACCCCCTCGCCGGTGTTCCCGGCCGCCCACACCTCGGGGGCGCCGGTCTGCGCGACGGTGTCGGCCAGGTTCGCCCTGGCCTTGCCGTCGAGCCAGACCTTGGCGATCCCCGAGGTGAGGGAGGGGGCGGTCGTCGCGGCACGCGACTGCGCCCGCGGGCCCGACCCGGTGAGCGAGGCCCAGAAGCCCGCCGCGCCGTCACGGTCCGCGGACAGCGCGGCGCCCTGGATGCTGCTGAGCGTACGGACCTTCTCCGCCCCGCCCGGCACCTTCTCGGCGCGCCTGCCCACCGCGTCGTCGGTGTAGGTGACGATCAGGGGGAGGCGGTCGCTGCGCGCGTCGTCGTAGCCGTACTCCACGAGCCGCGTGACGTCGAAGAGCCCCTCGTCGAGGAGCCCCGCGCCGACGTACCGCGCGGCCGAGTCGGGATACACGTAGAGGTGGTCGTCGACGGTGCTGACCCGGGCGCCGACGCGCCCGCCGTCCGGGCCCGTGACCGACACGACGGTCAGGGCGCCGGCGATCCGCGCGAGCGTGACCTTGTCCCCGGTGATGAGGGTGACGGTGAGCGGGGTCCCGGCGGTTCCGGCGGCCTTGACGGTCTCGGCGAGCTTCGCCGGGGTGTCCCCGGGAGCGGTCGAGGACGTTCGCGCGAAGGCTTTCGCGGAGGTCGCGGGAGTTGTCGCGCCGGCGGATCCGGTGGCGGTGGCCGAGACCGGCGAGGCCGTGAGGAGAACCGTGAGCGCGGAGGCGAGGGCGAGCAGCCCGTGCCTCCGGGGGGGAGTGCCGTGCAAGGAGTTTCTCCCGAAGTGACTATGGTGCAAAAAGATCAGAGGCCATGATTCGGGATAAAACGGGCGTGTATCAACAATCTTGTATGGCTAATTTCGGACATGTCGTAATCCAGACAGGGAGGTGTGACGGCCGGGAGAGCCGCGGGCGGCGTGACCCGGCGTCCTGGAACGGCATCCCGGACGACGGCCCGGAACGCGGGCGGTCGCTCGGCGGAACGCCCACGTGGCCACGCACCCGATTGCCCGTTCGCCCACGTGGCCACGTACCTGACCGCGCGCCGAACTAAGATCGACAGATGCTCGATCCGCCCTCCACGGCGCAGGTGACACCGCCCCCGAGAACGCGTCCGGGGGCAGGCCGGGTGCTGCGGCGGCTGGTCGCCGTCGCGGTCGGCGTCTGCGCGCTGCTGGGCGCGGTACGGCTCGTCGTGCCCGCCACCGCGGGCACGACCGGCGAGCCGCCCGGAGTCCGGCGGCAGCTGACGTTCCTGCGCGCGGCACTCGACGGCGGCGCCGGTGACCAGGCGCAGAGCCTGTTCCCCGAGGGATACTTCTTCCTGCACGCGCTGTACGGCCTGAGCTGGGTCGAGCTCGGCATGCGCGCGCCGGACGGCGAGCGGCCGGCGGCGCTGCGGGAGGCGCGCTGGGCGCTGGCCCGGCTGGAGTCGCCGTCCGGCCGCGCCCCGTTCGGTTCGGACCTCACCCCGCCGCACGGCGTCTTCTACCGGGGCTGGACCAACTGGCTGCGCGGCGGGACGCTCGCCCTGCAACCGCCCGCGCGACGCGACCCGGCCGAGCTGCGCCGGTTCGCCGACGACTCCACCGCGCTCGCCGAGGCGTTCGGCGCCTCGGAGTCGCCCTACCTGGAGGCCTACCCCGGGCAGGCGTGGCCGGTCGACTCGACCGTCGCCATGGCGTCGCTGCGGCTGCACGACACGCTGCTGCCGCCCCGATATGCCGGTACCGCCGACCGCTGGCTCCAGGCGGTGCGCCGGCGGCTGGACCCCCGCACCGGCCTGCTCCCGCACCGGGCCGACCCCGGCACAGGCGCCCCGGCCGAGGTGGCCAGGGGCAGCTCGCAGAGCCTCGGCCAGCGTTTCCTCGCCGAGATCGACCCGGCCTTCGCCGCCGACCAGTACCGGCGCTTCCGCGACCGCTATGTCGTCTCCCCGCTCGGCCTCGGACCGGCCGTGCGCGAGTATCCCGCCGGCATGGACGGCCCGGGCGACGTCGACTCCGGCCCGCTCCCGCTCGGCGTGAGCCTGTCGGCGACCGCGGTCGCCCTCGGCACGGCCCAGGTCCACGGCGACGCCCCGCTCGCCGGAGCCCTGGCGAACTACGGCGAACTGGCCGGCCTGCCGATCGACACCCCGTGGACCAAGAGGTACGCCTTCGGCCTCCTCCCCATCGGCGACGCGTTCCTGGCCTGGTCGAAGACCGCACGTCCATGGGTGGCCTCACCACCCTCCCCGCCACCGGCGAGCATCTCGCCCTGGTGGCGCGCGCCACTGCTGGCCTTGCTGCTCGTCATCGGCGCCGTTCCCTGGCTGCCCGCCCTGGTACGGCGCCGCCGGGGCCGCCGTGCCCGTCCCGGGCCGCCCGGCGCCCGGGTGCCGCCGGAGCCGACGCAGTCTGGCAGAGGACGAACGTGGCCTGACGCGGACCCAGCCGCGCTCCTATGATCTCCATCGAATCGGGTACGGCGCACCATGGCCGCCCGCGACCGGCTCCGGGCAGAGCGGGTATTGACCCTTCCAGCCGAGATCGTCGGCCGCATAGGATGATTACATGCTTACTTGATCACTCGAAGGTGGAGACGATGATCGTTGAGTACATCCGTTACCGCGTCCCCCGGGCCGAGGAGTTCGAGGCCGCCTACCACCGGGCGGCGGTGCCGTTGGGCAGGGCGCCCCAGTGCCTGGACTACGAGCTGTCGAGATGTGCCGACGAGCCGGGCGTCTACATCCTGCGCATCGTCTGGACCTCCGCCAAGGGTCACCTGGAGGGCTTCCGCGGCAGCGAGCACTTCACGGAGTTCTTCGCCGAGATAAAGCCGTACGTCGCGGACATCGAGGAGATGCGGCACTACGAGCCGGTGCTCGGCAAGACCGAGCCGACGCTGTTCGACTGGGCGGGCGGCGCGACGGCGTTCGAGCGGCTGACCGAGACGTTCTACGGCCACGTGCGCGAGGACGAGGTGATCGGCCCGCTGTTCGCGCACATGGATCCGGACCATCCGCAGTACGTCGCGCTGTGGCTGGCGGAGGTCTTCGGCGGCCCCGACCGCTACACCCGCGAGCGCGAGGGCTACGCGCACATGCTCTCCCAGCATCTCGGCAAGCACCTCACCGAGCGGCAGCGCCGCAGGTGGGTGAGCCTGTTGACGGACGCGGCCGACGAGGTGGGACTCCCCGCCGACCCCGAGTTCCGGGCGGCGTTCGCCGGATACGTCGAGTGGGGCACCCGCCTCGCGGTACAGAACTCCCAGCCGGGCGCCACCCCGCCCTCGCAGGCACCGGTCCCGCGCTGGGGCTGGGGGGTCGCCCCGCCGTACCGGCCGTGACCCCGGCTCCGCGCCGAACGGCGCGGGGTCGAAGGCGGTCCCCCCGGTCGCGGAGGGCTCCACGCCGGTGCCTCTCAGCGAAAGAGGGTGCCTCATCGACATATACCCCGATAAATGGCGTCATTGATCGTATATGGCGACCGGGTCCATGACACCATGTGCTGCGGCGCGCGACCCGCTCAGCCGATGAGCGCGTCCCGACCCCGGCGGCACGTTCCGCCGGTGGGCGGCAGCGGAGAGCGATGCCGGAAGCGGCTCAAGGAACGGGGCGATCGATGCCGATGCGGATGACTCGACTGGCGGTGGCGGCACTGGTGGCCGTGAGCCCGGCGCTGACGATCGCGAACCCGGCGGGAGCCGTCGCCGTCGCGCAGGCTCCGGCGGCGGTCGTCGCGCCGGGCACCTTCGGCCCGTACGGCTACGGCGGCGTCAAGCTGGGGATGACCGCCAGGCAGGCCAGGGCCACCGGCAAGATCGTGCTCAAGTTCGGCGGCGACTGCTCCAACTGGAGCTACAAGGCCCACCGCGACGAGGGCGGGCTCTACATCTCCAAGAGGCGCGGTGTCGCGGTCATCTTCGCGCCGGCCGGGGCGCGCACTCCCCGGGGCATCGGCCTCGGCTCCACCCTCCGCCAGATCAGGAAGGCCTACCCGGCCGTCAAGGAGCGGGAGAGCGGCTACTACGTCACCGTTCCGGGCAACCGCAAGGCGTACTACTACTTCGGTGTCAACCGGCGGGAGAAGATCGAGGAACTCGGACTCGGCCTCAAGACCCAGGACTGCGTGAACTGACCTCCCGCTCCCCGCGTCCGGCGAGGGAGACGTGGTCGCGGACGATCTCGCCGACCCGGCGGGGCAGCAGCGGGGAGAAGAAGCCGTGCCCCATGCCGGGCACGGCCACCAGGCGCGCGTGCGGGATCTGCGCGGCGACCGCCTCGCCGTGCGGCAGCGGGCGGAGGGGGTCCTCGGTACCGTGCACGACCAGCGTCGGCGCGGTGACGGCGGAGAGCGGCGCGAGCCTGTCCTCGGTCATCACCTTCCCTGCCAGGTCGTGGTTGGCCGCGGCGCGCGGGTCGCCGCCCAGCTCGCTCGCGGCCTCGACGAGCCGTCGCGCGGCCCGCTCGTCGAAGGGCAGGACGTCGCCGTTCAGCACGCGAAAGGTCTCCAGGCCGGCCGCGATGCGCTCCTCGCGGGTGGCCGGGGGCAAGGCCGCCGGCCGGACGAGGTGCCGGAGGAACCGCGGCGCGGGCGGCGGCAGGTCGTCGGGGTCGGGATCCTGCCCGGCGAGGGCCCGGGCGAAGGCGGGCCCCGCGCTGTGGCCCATCGGGCCGGTCATGATCGCGGTAAGGGTGAGCACGCGCTCGGGGCGGTGCACCGCCAGCCACTGCCCGATCGCGCCGCCGAGGGATGCTCCCACGACGTGCGCCGCGGCCACCCCGTGCCCGTCCAGCACGGCTGTCGCGTCGCCGGCCATGTCCGCCAGCGTGTAGGGGTGCGTCGCGAAGTCCACGCGGTCGGACCGCCCGGTGTCGCGATGGTCGAAGCGGATCACGTGCAGCCCGCCGTCGAGGAGGACCTCCACCAGTTCGTCCGGCCAGCCCATTCCCATCGTGGAGGTGCCCATGACGAGCAGCACCGCGGGATCTCGCGGATCGCCGAACCGTTCCGTCCACAGTCGCACATTTCCGGACACGACAAACTTCTCTTCGTTCG
This sequence comes from Streptosporangium sp. NPDC023825, assembly GCF_040639575.1. Lineage (NCBI taxonomy): Bacteria > Bacillati > Actinomycetota > Actinomycetes > Streptosporangiales > Streptosporangiaceae > Streptosporangium > Streptosporangium sp. NPDC023825. The sequence continues at coordinate 25,639 of NZ_JBFAAE010000052.1, forward strand.
CCTTCACGGGCGTGAATTTATCGATTTCTCTTATCTGGAGCAAATTGCAATTAATGTGCCATTAGCGGTAATTCATGGTATAATGATAATCGCGTTTCTGTTTCCGATATCCGGCCGGCCCGGTCCCGTCAGCCTGCGGTCCGCCCGTCGCAGAAGACCTCCTTGAGGAGCTTCTCCAGCGCCTTCGGGAACACCTGCGCCGGGTCGATCGCGGCGTCCCCGGCGGTGATCGAGGCGGTCAGGGTCCTGCTGCCGTCGGGCGTGCTGTACATCAGCGCCCCGTAGCCGTTGACGCCGCCGTTGTGGTTGAGGACGGTGCCGACGCAGCCCGGGCCCGTGTCCTGCACGTACAGCCCGAGGCCGTAGCGGCCGAAGAGGCCCTCGCTCCTGGGATGCGGCTCGCGCATCTCGGCCAGCAGCGGCGCCGGCAGGAGCCTGCCGCCCTGCAGCGCGGAGAAGAACGTGTGGAGGTCCCTGGTGGTCGAGATCATCTCACCGGCGCCGAAGCTCCAGGAGGGGTTCTGGCGGGTGACGTCGACCACCTTCCACTGGCCGGCGTCCTGGTAGCGGTGGTAGCCGTGGGCGTGCGGCCCGGGGATCCCCGGCCGGGCACCCGGCACCACGGTGCCCCGCAGGCCGAGCGGCCGCAGGACCCGCCGCCTCATCTCCTCGGCGTAGGAGCGGCCGGTGACCTTCTCGACCAGCAGCACGGCCGCCAGTGTCGTGACCGCCGCTCGCCGGAGGACCTCGCCGCGGATGACCGGGCGCCGGTGTGCGCCGGAGATGCGTGCTCCGGTCGTCGCAGTCGCTGTTGGGAATGGGGTTGTCACGGTTCCTCGTCTCTGGTGTCGCACTCGGGCGAAGCGCTCGCCGAGCGGATCGGGGGCGATGGGGACGGGGCGGGGTGACCTCTCCGACCGGCGGCGCGAGCCGACCCGAGGACGTGCCGTTCTTCGTCACGGCGACCGCGTCGCGGTCCGCCCCTCCGTCACGTCGATCCGGATCGGGGCGGACTCGATCGGTACGGCCCTAGGAGATCTTGCGGCGGTAGGTGTTCATGGCGAAGACGTAGGCGACGACGAGGATTCCGGCGCACCAGCCGAGGGCGATCCAGATGTCGGTGCCGACCGGCTGCTGGGTGAACAGGGCGCGGATGGCGTTGACGATGGAGGTCACCGGCTGGTGCTCGGCGAAGAAGCGCACCGGGCCGGGCATGGTGTCGGTGGGCACGAACGCCGAGCTGAGGAACGGCAGGAAGATGAGCGGGTAGGAGAACGCGCTCGCGCCCTCCATGGTCTTGGCGGACAGGCCGGGGACGACGGCGATCCACGTCAGCGCCAGGGTGAACAGGATCAGGATGCCCGCGACCGCGAGCCACGCCGGCACTCCCGCCGCCGAGCGGAAGCCCATGAGCAGGGCGACGAGCACGACCACCACGAGCGAGATCACGTTGGCGACCAGCGAGGTCAGCACGTGCGCCCACAGCACCGAGGATCGTGCGATCGGCATGGACTGGAAGCGCTCGAAGATTCCGCCCTTCATGTCCATGAACAGCCGGAACGCGGTGTAGGCGATGCCCGAGGCGACCGTGATGAGCAGGATGCCGGGCAGCATGTAGTTCACATACGAATCCGACCCTGTTCTGATCGCGCCGCCGAACACGTAGACGAACATCAGCATCATGGCGATCGGCATGATCGCGGTCGTGATGATGGTGTCCGGGCTGCGCGCGATGTGGCGCAGGGACCGTCCCAGCAGGACGGCGGTGTCGCCGAGGAAATGCCTGTTCATCGTTGTCCCTTACTCGTCGGTGCCGGCGTCGCGGTCGTCGTCGGTGTCGCGCCCTTGTTGTCGGCGCCGACGAGCGAGAGGAAGACGTCCTCAAGGGTCGGCTGCTTCTCGACGTATTCGACCTTGGCGGGCGGGAGCAGTTGCTTGAGCTCGGTGAGGGTGCCGTTCACGATGACCCGGCCCTCGTGGAGGATCGCGATCCGGTCGGCGAGTTGTTCGGCCTCGTCCAGATACTGCGTGGTGAGCAGCACCGTCGTACCCTGGGCGGCGAGTTCCCTGACGGCCTGCCACACCTCGATGCGCGCCTGGGGGTCGAGCCCGGTCGTCGGCTCGTCGAGGAAGATGACCGGCGGGTTCCCGATGAGGCTCATCGCGATGTCGAGGCGGCGGCGCATGCCGCCCGAGTACGTCGACGCCTTCCGCGCGCCCGCGTCGGTGAGCGAGAAACGGGCGAGCAGGTCGTCGGCGATCCTGCCCGGATCCTTGAGGTGCCGTAACCGGGCGACCAGCACGAGGTTCTCCCGCCCGCTCAGGATCTCGTCGACCGCCGCGAACTGCCCGGTGAGGCTGATGGACTCGCGCACGTCCGCCGCCTGCGTGGCGACGTCGAAACCGTTGACCCGGGCGGTTCCCGCGTCGGCCTTGAGCAGCGTGGACAGGATCCTCACCGCCGTGGTCTTGCCCGCCCCGTTCGAGCCGAGCAGGGCGAAGATGCTGCCCCGCGCCACCTCGAAGTCCACGCCGCGCAGCACGCGCAGCTCCTTGTACGACTTCTCCAGGCCCCGCACGTGGATCGCGGGCCCCTGGACCTGATCGGTTGTCATCCGGATATCCGTTCTCTGCCTGGTCACGGCTTGTCGCCCGTGACGCGATCGATGGCGTCGGTCAGCCGTTCCCGCTCCCGGTTGATCCACTGGCCCCCCGGGTAGTTCTGGAGGAACGCCTCGACGAACTCCACGGGGTTCTCCCCGACGATTTCGCGGATCGGGGTTCCGCTCGCCGCGCTCTGTTCGAACAGGTCGGCGAGGTCGTCGTACATCGCGGCCGCGTCGGCGCTGTCCCCCGGCCCGAAATACATCAGGTACCGCTCCAGCGCCTCGACCGCCGCGCGATAGTCCTCGGGAAGCTGCCTGACGCGCGCCTTGTACTGCCGGTAGCGCTTCTTGTCCTCGAGCGGCCCTGTGACCACCTCCAGGTACTGCCGGTAGCGGCTCTTCGGCTCGTTCGACCCTGTTTCCATGTCTAGTTGCCTCCTTCGTGGAGCTGTTCGAGCCGTTCTGCGAGGAAGCTCCAGTTCCTCCAGAACTCTTCGAGGTATTCACGTCCCTGAGCGTTCAGGGAGTACACCTTGCGCGGCGGCCCCTTCTCGGACGGGACCTTCTCCACGTCGACGAGACCGCGCCGCTCGATCCTGACGAGCAGCGCGTAGACGGTGCCCTCGGCGATGTCGGAGAAGCCCTGGTCCCGCAACCACGCCGTGATCTCGTAGCCGTACGCGGGCCGGCCGGACAAGATCGCGAGGACGATGCCCTCCAGCGTTCCCTTGAGCATCTCCGTCAGCTGCTTGCTCATGGGACACCCCCTTCAGCTACTTAATGTTGCTGACTACTGGTACAAAGTAACACTGACTACCGGTACATAGCAACACTAAATAGTTGAGACGTGAGACCGGACCGCGAGCGTGTGGGTACGGGCGACCTGCTCGCCACTCGCGAGCGGGCCCGCCGCCCCTCAGGGGGAGGGGCCGCGTCGGCGCGCCGGAGATCTCGATCCCCGGCCTCGCCGTCGCGGACACGACGGGAGCGCCGGCGACCACGAGCACGGCCGCGAGCGGCGCGATCACTGAACTTCATGGCGTCCACCGTCGCCGACCGCCCTGATACCGGGCCGCCGCCGTGCTGACACGGCCGCTGACGCGACACCGCGTCAGGTCCGATCGTCGCCGGACCTCCGCCGGCCTGGCGCACCGCCCGGCGTGGCCTTCGTCACCGGCCCCTTCGGGGGCGCCGGGTGGATTCGCGGCCGACCAGGTGCCAGGCGACCTCGGTGTCCCGGTCGGCCGGGGTGAGGTGGCCGAGGGCGGTACGGGCGCAGCGGGCGCCCTGGTCGCGAAGGGACTGGGCGACGGTGGTGAGGCTGGCGGGGCGGCGGCGTCCTAACTGTTGCATTTGCTGCAATGAGACCGGTCCGGAGACCGGGGTGAAACCCGACAGGGCGGCGGCGACGCGCCGGCGGACTGGGGTGCCGCAATGGGACCGGTCCGGAGACCGGAGTAAAACTGGATCGCCGAAAACGAACCATGCGTGGTCGTGTCCCAGCCGCAATGGGACCGGTCCGGAGACCGGAGTGAAACGCAATCTGGTCAAGCCACTGCACGACGTCACGCAGGCCGCAATGAGACCGGTCCGGAGACCGGAGTGAAACGGTTCGCGAGCTGGAGATATAGCGGAAAGCAATCAAGCTTATGCTGGAAAAATGTCCGTTTTGACCCAGCGAGTGTTTATCTGAGGTTAGGAACCCTCCAGGGAAAGTGTGCGTGCTTGGGGTTTCTAACCGCTGCCAGAAGTTGATGACGTGGGCTGAGGAACTTCAACAAGGCAAAGATCAAGACGCTGTGCGTTTTCGAATGGCGAGGCGTGCGTACGAGCCAGGATGCCTTCACGGACTTGTTCTGACAACCTGCGTTCTCCCTACGCGGTGAAGCGGCGACGTAGGGCTCGGAGGGCGACGCGTGCAGAGCGGGTGCGTAAGAGCAGGGCCGTCAAGATGACGAAGGCCGCACCGACGGAGGCGTAGAACCAGGGATCGTCCGGCTCCACGACCTGGAGCAGTGCGAGCGCAATTCCGGCCGGAACGGTAACGAGTGTGAACACCACCACTGCGCTGTTGACGTGGCGGGTCTCGTCTTCGCGGGTGAGCCGGTTAGCGTCGCTGATCTCGGTCAGAATCTGCTCGAAGCGTTCACGGAGACCGTGCTGGCGCTGGTAGGCGGTCAGGAGCCGGTTCGGGATGCCGTGGCTGGTGAGGTGCTGGGCCCACAGGCGGCGCCGGAAGGAACCGACCTCCCGTTCCAACTCGGCCATCGCTTCCGGACGGGTGGAGTCGAGCGCGGCCACACTGTGTTCCTCAAGATGTCTGAGCCCCTGGTTCTGGAGCAAACCGAGCATGAGGGCATCCAGATAGATGGAGCGCACATATAACTCCCCGTATCCGAAGAACCGATCCTCGGCCCCGTCATCGCTACGGACGCCGATCACGCCCATGCCGTCGCGCAGGACGGCGGCGTGCCAGTCGATGGAGAGTCTGATGATCTCGCTGTCGGCCGGTTCGAGGTTCTGGGGGTCGGGCGGATAGTCCGCCAGGGTGGTACGCGAGGCCAGGGCCCATAGCCACTGATGTGTCGCCGACCAGCGCCAGTATCTGGGCTGGCGATAGAGACGGGGGAGTCCTCTGCTACCGGGGGTCACGAAGCAGACCGTGAAGGGACGTCCGGGCTCGATCTTCGCCTGACCCTCGACAAGGGACTGCGGGTCGAAACCGACGGGCGGGGCTTCCCGGCGCCCGGCCAGGCCGCGCAGCAGCGACAGGGGCGCCCCTCGCCTGGGCCGCAGGTGAATGGCGACCAGCCCGCAGGCGTCCGGCTCGTCGGATGCCCGTAGTGCCTCGACGCCCAAGACCTCGACATCGCCGACGACGCGGTGAACGGGGTCGTGCCAGCGGCGAGGGTGATCGTCTCGCCCGTACAGGACGCGGGTGGCCTTATCGCTGTAGTACTCGCCGCGCGCCTCGGCGGTGGAACGCATCTGCCGATGCTGGAGGACCAGCGGCCCGGGTGCCCACTCGGGCGTGGAGGGGAACCTGGCCTCGTAGATGGCGACAACGACCTGCCTCGCCAGCCGGGTCACCGGTAGTAGTCCTCGATATCCGGAAGATCGAGTCGGATGACGTAACGCGCACGCTCCGATTCGTCCGGGTCGACCATGAACCTCACCCGCTCGCCGGTCCGGATCGTACGGAACCCCTCGGTCACGATGTCGGAGTACATGAAGGAGTGGTGCGTCTCGGTCTCGATGTCGCGGACCACGTACGTGCCCTGCCGCCCGTCGTGCCCACTGCCCAGCGGCATGCGGTCGACGATGTGACCGAACCGCTGGCCGCTCGCCGTCACCGTCTCCTCAATGCTCATCCGAGCTCCTCGACGCATCTGAAGCCGACCGCGTTGCTGCATCCCCGGCGCCGGGACAGCCCCTTGGAGGAGACCTGCAACGCCCGGTACGGGTTGTCGTAGGAGCCGCCGCAGATGACCACCTCGTTGAGGTTCTCCAGCACCGTGCCGGTGATCTCCCAGACGTTCCCGGCCATCTCCCGCACCCCGAACGGCGACACGTTCTCCGGATGCGCGTCAACCGGTCCCGGCATGGCCTGGCTGAGCCGCCCCCGGTCGAGCTCCTCCCGCCACGCCTCGTACGTGATCAGTGGCCGTCCGCTCCACGAGTCAGCGCAGTTGACGATGTCCAGGTCGATGTCGTCACCCCAGGGGAACAGCCGCCCGTCGCCACCCCGCGCGGCGGCCTCCCACTCCAGGGAGGTCGGCAGGCGCTTGCCCTCGAAGCGGGCGAAGGCGTGGGCGCTCCAGTAGTTGACGCAGATCGCCGGATGGTTCTCGTACGCCGGGTCGGTGAAGTACTCCTGCACCTTGAGGCGTTCCTGCCACGGCTCGTGGGAGAACTCCGGTGGCTTGTCCGGATGGTCCCACTGCTGCGAACCGTGCTCCCGTACGGCCTCTAGGAAGCGGTTGTAGCGGCCGACCGTGACGGGGAAGCGGTCGAAACGCACCGGGCGCTCAACACGCCGGAGCATCAGGTGGTGACTAGGCCCGACGAGGTACGCGCCCGCGGGCAGGACGCAGTCGTCAGCCGGAGCCTGTGACGTCTGGTGGGAACGCCGGTAGAGGAACTCCCTGACCTGCTCGGTCAGGCGCGGACCCGCCTCGACTGCTGACTCCCGACCGGATGGGTCACGCAGATGTTCGGCCGCCAGCAGCTCCTGGTAGGCCGAGTGCGCGAACGCGATCCCGGACGAGTCGACGGGCCGGAAGAACTCCTTCAACCGGAAGGCGTCATAGGTCAGCCGCCCTCCCCCGAAGAGGGATATGCCCAGCTCGTTGACGAGCTCGACGAACGTGAACGTCGTACGGCCACGCAGGAAGGCCGAGCCGAAGTACGCGACGATCGACGGCAGGGTTTCGGTGAGACCGGCCGAGGCCGCCGCCCGCGTCATGTGCCGCCAGACGAGATCGACGAGGTGCAGGCGATCGTCGCCGCCGTCGAGTTCCAGCTCGCGTGCCAGGCGAAGTTCGAGGGGCGTCCCGGCGTCCGTCGCGTCCTGGAGCCGCAGCGCCGAGAAGCGGGGTACGCGCAGCGGATTCACACCCTGTGCGTGGAGTTGCTGGACGAGCTTCTCCGACACCAGCGCGGTGCCGTCCAGCAGCCGTCGCACCTGCGGGGAGTCCTCAAGGAAGGAGACCCGTGAGCTCGTGACCACCGCCGACTCCGCCGACAGCACCTGGGCGAGCTCGGTGAACAGCTCCAGGAACCCCTCCTGCGTCATCGACGGCACCGCCTCGTCGATGCCGTCCAGCGCGCACGCCACCGACCCCGACCGCGCGAAGTAGTGGAAGACATCGAAGACGTACGAGTTCTCGACGGCCATGTACGGCGCGAGCGTGCGCGTGACGAACTCCCGGAACTCCTCGTCGCGACCCTTGAGGCTCATGTCGAAGTAGAAGCGGTAGCGGCGCCGGCTCGCCGTCGCCGACCCGGCGACCAGCTGCTTGAGCAGCGTCGACTTGCCGCTTCCCGAACGGCCGACGATGAGCAGGTTCCCGCCCGAGGAGGCGACCTCGTCCAGCAGCTGGTCGGCGGCACCGACCCGGGAGATCCGCTGCTCGCCGGTACGTTCGTCCGTGGTGAGCAGGTCCCCGGATATCGTCAGGCCCACCGGATCGAGCAGCTCCGGGTAAGCGCCGAAGACGTCCGCCAGATGCCGGTCCAGGTCGACGAAGGCGTCCATAAAACGGTCGTAGGTGACGATCCGATAGTCCTCCCCGAGCGGACTCGGAGCCACCTGGACGCCGTCCTCCTCCAGGATCAGGAACCGGGTGAGCTTGGGCAACTGGGTCTGCAACAGCTCCCCGCCGGTGGCCTCCAGCACCGCGGCCACGTCGTCGACATTCCTGCTGAGCAGCAGCTCGACGTACTCGCTGCGCAACCCCCGCTCGCGGAAGAAGAGCTGGTAGACGGTGTTGCGCGACAGCTCGAAACGCTTGACCGGCTTGTAGTCGAGGGTCAGGTAGAGCCCGGCGAGAAACTCCGCCTTGAGCGCCACCTCGGGAGAGAGCTTGGGCACGTCCCCGGTCAGGATGCCGCTGCCGGTGCTGCCGAACCAGGCCAGCACATCCAGCAACCGGCGTACGGCCGTCAGCCCGTCCTCGTCGGCGATCTCGTAGCCGTCGTGGGTGGACCGGTTGCGCAGGCGCTGGATGTCGCGCAGCGAGTCGAGGACGCTGCTGCTGCGGATGTGCGGCTGCGCCCCCTTGATCAGCTCGCTCAGGGCCTTCCCACCCGGGTCGCCGGGGACGTTGTGGTGTCGCCAGAGCTGCTTGAGGATCCGCTCGGTGATCTTCCCGACCAGCGCGATCGCGTTCTCGGGATAGCCGTCACCAAGCGACTTGATCGGCCGTTCGAAGTCCAGGCCGAGGTGACGAGCGACGCGGGAGTGGTCGTCCAACTCGTTGCGGAGCTGGTAGAGACGGCTGTCGAGCTCCACGCTGCTCACGCTTTCACCCCAAATACGAAGGCGAACCGGTCGAGGCACTGTAACTCGGCACCCGGATGCTTGCTCCGGATTTCCTCGATGCCCTTTTCCAACTCTGCATCATCGAAGCTGGAAAGCAGTGACATGTAGCGGTTTCGGACCATTCGCAGATAACGCTCAGTGCTGAAAGCAAGCGGGAACTCGTCGTAGGTGAGCTCGGCGTCGAGACCGCTGCCGCTCATCGCGTCGGCGATGCCGGCAGGATCGGGCTGGCGCTCGCGAAACAGCCTCAGCGCCGCGTCGAACAGCGGGTAATCGATGCTCGTCGGCAGCATGACCACGAGCATCCGTCCGCCCGGCCGCAGGAGACGGGCCAGCCCATTGAGGACTCGGGGCGGATCGGCGACGTGGTGGATCACCTCCTTGAGCAGGATCGCGTCGTAACCGTCATGCGGAGGTCGTACGCGCTGCTCCGCGAGCTCCTCGGCCCCGGTACGCAGCGGGATCAGACGTTCATGAGCGGGAAGCTGGTCGAGCATCGCGGAGGAGGGATCGGCGCAGACCACCACCTCGGCGTGCTCTGCGAGCTCTCGCGCGTACAGGCCGGTTCCGCCCCCGACGTCCAGCACCCGGTGATCTGGAGTGATCCGGAACCTGTCGAGAATGTTTCCGGTCATCCATTGAATGAATTCCGGACTGTATGCCCAGTTCTCGTCATATTTGTCAGCGAGGCGATCGTAGTGAGCCCGCGTGACATCGTTCCGCACGAGACATTCCCTCCAAGCCGAGACACCAGGGCAAGCCAAGGGTCCAACGGACGGTGAGGTGGGTCAAGGCCGGTCCGAAAGCGGGATTGGTCATGCTCTTTCGGAGGGGTGCGGATTTGATAGGAGTGAATTCAGTAGCGGATTACCGTACGAGGCCATGCAGCAGGGCGATCCACATCGCGTCCGCCTCCCGGGCCTGCCAGCGGTCGCTCTCGTCGATCGAATGATCCCGTCGCGTACGGCGGATGAACCTCAGCCCGCCCGCCTGGCACAGCTCGTAGAACAGGGCGCCGCAGTCGCAAGTCCACCTGACGACCCGAGCCTGCCTGTCCCCGCGCAGAGGGTGCCAGGTCAGCGTCTCGGAGTGAGAGCGGGCGGGGAGGACGTGCGGGCTGATGCAGCGGGGCGAGTAGTCCCAGCTGATCACAATGTCACTGTCCGCCCAACTGAAACCAGACCACGCGCCCGGCCAGGGTCTCGTACCAACCCCAGGCCGAGGACAGCTCCTGCACCAGCCAGAGCCCGCGTCCTCCACCGCTGTCGGGCCCTACGCCCGCGCAGAGGCGAGGCCGCTGCCCGGTCGATCCGGCGTCGACAACGTCGATGTGGAGCGTTCCAAGATGGTTCGCGACGGCAACGATGACTCGGCCATCGGGGCACCGGCCGGAGTCGGAGTGGCGGATCGCGTTGGTGACGAGCTCGGTGACGAGCAGCAACGCGTCGTCGATGTGTGGGTGGTCGGTCCCTTTCAGCAGGTCGCGGACGTAGCGACGGGCCCGTGGAACAGCCGCGACCTGCGCGGGCACTTCGACCTGACCCAACAGCCCCAGCGCCCTCACCGCGTCCCCCGCGTGATCCGCTCACAGACCTTCTGTGTCCCGGTCCGGGTGCCTCGCTCGTGTCTCCGATCCCAGGCGCACGCTGAGGCGCGGCCTTGCTGCTCGGTTACGGGCTTTGGTCCTCCGGACGGAAGGAAGATCTCCATGCTCGCCGGTCCACCAGGAGAGAGCCGCACCACGGAGTCGACCCCCAACTCATGCAACTCCCAGGCCAGCTCCACCAACTGCCCGCCCCACCCCTGAAGATCACGCGCTCTCATCTTCCCGCCACCCCTTTTCGGTTTTGAAGGCGTTCGACCGGAAGTTGACGATTGCTCTCCATGAGCAATCCATCACTCTGTGTGCTTAGCTTGCATGACCGTAGCTCGCTCGGCAATAAGAATCGAAATGAACATCGTGCATGTTGATGAACGAAGATCACTTCGGCAGACTGCGGTACGTCAGTTACGGAGAGGAGTGGAATGGGTGCTCAGCGGAGCCCGTCGGTTCGGAGACGTCGCCTCGCAGCGGAGTTGCAACGCCTCCGGAAGGAGGCGGGGCTGACGCGAGACCAGGCGGCCGAGCACGCAGGATGCTCGCCCGTCACCATCACGCGGATTGAATCGGCCACCAGTGCAGCCACGGTCGCGCTGGTGGCAATGATGCTCGATCTTTACGGGGTCGCCGGTGATCGCCGAGAAGCGCTCATGCAACTCGCCCGTGATGCGCGCAAGCGCGGGTGGTGGTACAAGGTGTCGGAGGCGATTCCCGAGTGGGTCCAGAGCTACGTCGGCCTTGAAGAGGAGGCAACGACCCTCCAGGAGTACCAGTCGGAGTTTGTGCCCGGATTGCTCCAAACTGAGGACTATGCGCGGGCCGTCATGAGGTCGGCACCCGTGTTGCCGCCGGACGAAGAACTGGAACGACGGCTCTCGATTCGGATGAAGCGACAGGAGCGAGTGCTGGAGCGTCCCGACCCGCCCATGATGTGGTGCATCCTCAACGAGGCGGTCATACGTCGGCCGGTCGGAGGGGTCCAGAGCATGCGGGATCAGCTTCGCAGGCTGATCAAGCTCTCCGAAACAAACCACGTCACGATCCAGGTTCTACCGTTCGCCACCGGTGTTCACCCCGCGATGGATGGCGGATTCACTCTCCTCAATTTCCCCAAACTGTCCGATCCGGACACCGTGTATGTTGAGTATTGGCAGGGAAGTGTCTATTTAGAGGATCCGCGAGAAGTAGACGCGTATGTCCTGCTCTTCAATCACCTGCGTGCACGAGCCCTCGGGCCGGACCAGACTCGCAGCTTGATCGCGCAGGCTATCCGAGACATGCAAGCGGACGGAGAGGCTCACCCATGATGGATCTTTCCCACGTGATCTGGCGCAAGGCGAGCTTGAGTAATGCCAACGGCGGCCAGTGCGTCGAGGTCGGCGTCTGGCACAAGAGCACTCTCAGCGGTAGCTGTGTTGAACTTGCGCTCACCGACAACGCCCAAGTCGCCCCGGAACACACGGTAGATACCGAACGCCTTTTCCTGGTTCGCGACTCCAAGGACCCTTATGGCCCAGTGCTCTCCTTCACCTCCGCCGAGTGGGACTCCCTCCTCGTGAGCATAAAGGAGGGCTATCTCGCGGACCTGGCTTGATGACTCGGCGGGCCGCACTCTTGTTCTCGCAATGAGATTGATTCGGTGTAACGAGGCCGGTTCGGAGACCGGGATGAAACCGGCGAGCCCGGAGTCACTGAGGCACAGCTAGACGAGCCGCAATGAGACCGGTCCGGAGACCGGGGTGAAACAACGGAGTGCCCTGGCGGGGAGCTTTACCGGTGGCTGCCGTAATGAGACCGATCCGGAGACAGGGGTGAAAACCGCGCCCTCCTGCACGAGCTTTCCTGCATCACCAAGCCCGCAATGAGACCGGTCCGGAGACCGGGGTGAAACTGCCTGGAGCACGATGGTCTCCATGGCGTGGTTGTTCCCGCAATGAGACCGATCCGGAGGGCGGGGTGAAACAGCGCGGCGCGAGCATGGAGCTCGAAGGCATGACGCTGCCGCAATGAGACCGATCCGGAGACCGGGGTGAAACGCCAGCCAGCGGGCACCGACGGTGCCGAGGTCGAGGCCGCAATGAGACCGGTCCGGAGACCGGAGTGAAACACCGCGCCGCGTCCGGCGACGTCACGCCCAGCCCGCCGTAATGAGACCGGTCGTGAAGACCGGAGTGCAACTTCTGTACACCTGGACCCTGGACACCACACAGCAGGCGGTCCCGCAATGAGACCGGTCGTGAAGACCGGAGTGCAACGGAGGAGTAGCCGGTTCAGGCCGCTCAGGGACTTTCGCCCCGCAATGAGACCGGTCGTGAAGACCGGAGTGCAACAGTTCGACAAGATCAGCGAGAAGTTACTGAGCGAGCGCCCGCAATGAGACCGGTCGTGAAGACCGGAGTGCAACGCTTCGCGAGCTGGTCTTATGACACAGAGTGATTGAATTGAGGCGAAAGGATGTCTAGTTTGGGTTTTTGAGTGCTTGTTTGGGCTTCGGAACCTCCCTGGGAAAGCGTGAGTGCTTGAGGTTCTTAACCGGTTCCCAGGAGAGGCAGGCTTGGCGAGGGGCGGTGGCGTGCTGTGCATTTTTCAAATGACAACTCGTGCGTACGTGCAGAGACTAAACGATCTTTACGGGAAAGGGAGCGAGGACGCCGTCGAAGGTGCGGCCAGGGATGCGTTGGCGTTCTGCGCCGTAGACGTTGAAGACGCCGAGGGCCGGCCACTCGGCGGAGTCGACTGTAGGGACGCGGTTGTGAGGGGCGAGGGCGGGATGGTCGAGGAGGCACCTTACGGAGGGGAGATCGAGGGCGGGGCGCCAGAGGGGCCACAGTATGACGGAGGTGGAACTGGTTCGGTGCCAGAGGGTGGCGCGGAGGCGGTGGCCGTCGCCGATGACGCGGAGGAGGGGCAGGGCCATGGTGGCTAACCAGGTTGCTCCGGGGACGCCGCTTTCCCGGCTACGACCTTCGGTGTCGTCGCTGCTGCTGCGCAGCACCCGGTGGTCGAGGTATTCGCCAGTGAATCCCTCGACACGTCGCCAGCCGATGAGGGCTTCCAACAGCCGCTGAGGCTCGTTCCGTACCGCCTCCAGGGGTTTCTCAAAGAACGTCCGTAGCTTCTGCTGCCCGCTGGGGGCGGTGAACGGTGTGATGGCGCAGCGTCCCTGCTTGTCGAGGGCGAGGTCGGTGACCAAGGATGGCAGCCAGGTTTCCACCGCCTCGGGATGGCTCGCCATCAGCTGGTGGAAGTCCTCGCGAGATCGGCGCAGCGGGTCCTTTCCCGAACCCGACGGCGGTGGGAAACCGGCTCCGCCGTCGGGGAGGACGGCCGCGTCGGGAATCGACGCGACGACACCGTGCAGGGCGTCCGCTATCTCCTCGGCCGTCTTGTACGGGCTGTGCAGGATCGCGCAGGCGGTGGTGTCGGAGAAGGAGAGTGTCGTTGGCACGCGGCAGATGTCGGCGCAGACGCGCAGGAGGCCTAGGGCGGCGAGGAAGCCGAGCGGGTCTCGTCCGTCGAGAGCGGGGAGCTCAGTGCTGAAGGTCGTCATGTCCGCTCCTCGCTGAGGGCCGAGCACCAGATGTCGGCCAGCCGGACCACGGCTTCCATCCGGGCGAGCCCCCATCGGCCGTAGCGCTGGTTGAGGCGTTCGAAGCGGCCCGGAGACGTCCAGTCGACCGACCGGGAGGTGTCGACCTCGATCGGCCGGCCGTCCCGCTCGATTTTGGTGGTCGGCGCGGGGTCGACAACCGAGGGGAACAGTGGGCGGCTCCGTCCGTGGTGGCTGGCGACGAGGTGCAGGACCAGGTCGTGGTCGACGTCGCGTACGTCGGCCAGTAGCGCTGTCGCGATCTGGGCGGAGAGCACCTCGTGGCGCATCGGGCCTGGGTAGGACGCTCTCTGGCGGGCCTGCCGGAAGGCGGCGCGGTCGCCGGGGTTCATGCCCGACTTCGCCAGCGGTTCGTCACTGGCCGCTGCCGCCCAGCGGTCGCCGCCGTGGAGCATGACCTGGAAGCGCGGGTCGCGTTTGCCCTCGTCATGCCAGAGGGCGGCCAGCCCGACGGCCTGGATGACCTCCGGCTCCATGCCCAGGTTGCGGGCGAACTCCTCGGCCTTCTCCGCCACCTCTTGTTGGTGGACGGTCAGTGAGAGCTTCGCGGAGGAGATGGAGGATCCCGCGGCGGTGGTGTCTTCGCGGAACGCGGTGGTTCCGAAGGATAGGAGGAGGGTGCCGGTGTCGATGTGGTCGATCAGCCGACCCTGGGGGCGGCTGGTGAGCCGTCTGAGCATCGTCAGGTGAGGCAGCTCGTCCTGACCCGGTTGAGGTTTGCTCAGCGTGGATCGGAGCGACAGCATGGGGTTCGGTGCGGGGGCGTCCTGGTGGTCGGTTCGCAGGCGTTCGACCCAGGCCGTGACCTCGGGGGCGAGGTCGGGAGCATAGGTCTCCATGGCGCGGACCAGGCTCGGGCCGACGCGAATCGTCATTCCTCCTCGGAGGCCGGACTGCGCGAGGTCGGCGATGTCGATCGCGGGCTCACGGCTGTCGGGATGCCAGCCGTACTCGTCGCAGCCGCCGTAGGAGGTGGGGACGACAATGAGATCGGATGCGCGGATCTTCGCAGGGCCGACCACTTCGGCGCTGTCGCGTGAGCGGTAGCGCAGCACGGACCTGCCGCCGGGTAGGACGGGGACGTCGGGGAGGTGCTCGGCCTCCAGGTCGCTGATGTCGTCTCCGCCGGGCTCGCCGCTGAGCCAGCGTTTCACAGCGGGAAGCGGCAGCTCGATGCTCTCGGCCGAGGTCAGCGGCACCAGGCCGACGAGGTCGGGCCACAAGTCCGTGTTGTCGGGGAGGTCACGCCAGACCACCGTCACCTGGGCTGTCTCCCGCTCGATGCCATGCAGGTAGGGGGCCACGGGGATGTCGTTGAGGGGAATCGGTGAGGTGCGGGCCCAGACGTCCAGGTGGGCGCGGCCCAGGAAGGGGACGTAGGAGCGGGGCTCGCGTAGCGTCGCCCACTGGCCTGGGGGCATGGCTCGCACCAGTGCGCGCAGTGCCGAGGGGAAGACGTCCATGCCCGCCGGTTCGGCGGGGAGCCGCGCCTTCTGTGAGTGGGAGAGCGGTGTGCCGCCCTGCTCGCACAGCCAGGCCCAGGTCGCCGGACGGGCCGTGTCGTACACGCCGTCGGAATCCGCTGAGCCGTGCAGCACGATCGCAGAGGCCACGGTCTTCTGGTCACCGAGGCGGTTCAGGCGGCCGAGGCGCTGGATGAGTGCGGGCAGCGAGGACGACTCGGTCACGAGTGCGTCCAGGTCGATGTTCGCGCCGACCTCGATCGTCTGGGTCGTCACGACGAACATCGGCTCGGCGGACGCGCGGTCGCGGCCCGCCCTGATGCGCTCGTAGTGGTTGGACAGCAGGTAGTCGCGGTCTAGCGGACGAATCTTGCCGGTCAGCAGCACGCAGCGGCTCTCGCGGTCGGTGCGCAGGAGTTCGAACACGGCCCGCGCTCGCGCCACGGTGTTGACGACGACACCGACGACTGGGTGTTCGCGGTGCAGCTCCCGCGCCCAGTGGGCAAGAGCCTCGGGCATCACCTTCGCCGTGTTGGCCTTGGTGGTCGGCACCTCCACCAGGTGGAGCCGTTTGGAAGCCTTCAACCGCTTGGACGCCTCCCGATGGTTCTCGTCCGCCTCGGTGATGCCGTGCACGTGGGCGGTGTCGGCCTCGGGGCTGGCGGACATGCTGACCATGGTCGGACGGATCGGGGCCGGTGTCTCGTCGCAGGTCGTGGCCTCGCGCACGCTGGCCAGGAACGCCTCCGAGAGGTGGGCCTCGTCCACCACGATCAGGCTGTCGGTGCCCACCAGCGCCGCGTCGATCGGGCGCAGGTGTTCCCCGACGCCGTAGCCGCGGAAGAGGAACCGGCTGCCCACCTGGTCGACGGTCCCGACGACGATCGCGTGCCGGTCGGGCCGCTCGACCCACCGCCACGACCAGTTGACCCCGCCGCGCATCCGGGTGACCTCGACCGGCGTCCCGGCGGTGTCACCCTCCATCCGGAGGGCAGTGGCGACCTTGGCCGCGAGGCTCCCTCGTTCGGAGGTGCGGAGAGCTTCGGCGATAGAATCGGCGTGCCGATACGCCTCGTCGACGATGAGCCGACGGTCGACGACGAAAAAGACGCGCCTGGGAACCCCAACGCGAGCCTGAACCCTGCCAAGGGCCGCCGCGAAGAGGGCGACGTCGATCACGGACGTTTTGCCTAGGCCCGTGGGGACGTCGATCAGCTCCGGCCAGCCCTCTTCGACCACCCGCTTGAGAAGCTCGAATTGCCAGGGGAAGGGCTCATACCCATGGACCTGCTTGTAGAAGGCGGGAAAGTCCGTGACAGTGAAGGCGCTCATCCGGAGACCCCCTCGGGGACGAAGAGGCCGAGGCCGAGGTAGCGCAGGGAGCCCGCGATCACCGGCCCCACCACCGGCCGGTCGAAGACGACCCGGGTGTGCACGATGGGCTTCTTCGGCCGGTTGGACGGGAGGGACCCCGGGCGGGGCCGCCAGATCGCCCCGCGCGTCAGCGGTGCCGTCGAGACCTCGACATCCACGACATCGGGGAAACCGGCCCGGCGCAGCGACTTGGCGACCATCTGCTCGTACGAGCGGCCGGGACGGGCGAAGCTGTCGGTCATCATCGGGGTGGCCGTGACCCAGGTGCGGGTACCCTCCGCCCGGCCGGTCCACCGGCCGCGACGCAGGGTGCGCAGGTTCTGACCCTGGCCGAGCCGCACCGGCTCACCGGGCCAGGGAGTGAGCCGGGTCAGCGGGTCGGCCATGACGGCCTTGGCCAGCCGGTTCCAGTCTTCGGCGGGCATGTGGCGAGGGAGTGCCAGCGCCACTCCGAGAAGGTGGCCGTCGGAGTGCTCCTGCTCGACGTCGGGAAGCGCGAGGAAGGCGACATGGGTCCTGTCGTCGGCCCCGTGCCCGCTCACCTGTGCGGGGATCGGCTCGGTGACCCTGGACATGACGGCCTTGCGCAGGGCGAGCGTGAGCCGGGCGACCTGGTCGCCGCTGACGCGGGCGCTGGGCCGCTCGAATCCCCAGACGATCAGGTCGTCCCAGGGGGAGAGATGCGTCGGGACGGGTTCTTCCGTCACCACGACCGGCGAGTACGGCAGCGCCCGCGCGGCCTCCCACGCTCTCCCACCACGGTCGTAGGCGTCTCGGAGCGCGTCGGTGTATCCGACGTAGGGCACGCGCAGCTCGATCGCGCCGGGGGTGCCGAGCGCGACCGGGGCCAGCTCCGACCAGGCCGGTTCGTCATCGGGGAGGTAGCCGGTCACGGTCACCTCGGCCTGGCTGGTCGAGCGGCCGACATACGGCACCCGGCGGGCCAGGGCGCCGAGCTTGGCGAGCACGCCGGGGTCGGGGTCGGCGCCCGGCCACACCACGGCGAACCGGTCGGAGGCCGGGGTGATGAAAGCGCGGCTGCGTGCCCCGTTCGTGCGGCCCGGCCAGCTCTGGCTGCCGCTCTTCTGCTCGGTCTGGTTCGTCACCACGTAGGAGTCGGTCCTGCCCGGCCGCGCATCGTCCATGGCCGCGCGCACCACCGGCGCCCCGGCGCGTTCGAGCCAGCGCAGGGCGTCCCAGTCGTCCGCCTGCACCGCCGAGGCGGCTAGGGCGCAGAACAGCCGGGCTGGGTGAGGGGGCCATTCGGCCCGGCTGGGCCGCATGTCACCGGCGTCGTAGCGGCCATGGCGCAGCCGCACCGTGAGAGTGAGCGCCACGATTGCTACTCCTCGTCGGCGGCGGACTGGGCGAAGGCGAACTCGATCGCCTGCTGAAGCGAGGGGATCGGGGTGACCTCGATCGTGTCGTCGGCCATCGGCACACCCAGCCGGGCCGCCTCGTCGCGCAGCTCGTGGTAGGCGTCCAGCGCCTCTCGTACGGACACCTCAAGCTCGTCGACGCTGCCGCCGGGAAGCTCCAGGCCGACCGTCTCGGACGCCTTGGCCAGGTCGCAGCCCGAACGCAGCCAGACCGACGGGCGCCCGAACGCCAGCCGGTCGCCGACGAGGGTGAGGGCGGCGAGTGTGGCACGGCCGGCCACGCAGGCTTCGGCCGAGGCGTCGCCGAAGCGCAGGCGCTCAAGGCCCGCGAAGGAGATGCTCGCGATCCGGCGGATCTCCTTGACCGTTGCTCCGCCCGGCACCGGGTTGGGGGCGATGTTGCCGTGCCCGATCTCGCTGAGCTTGCCGCCCTTCTTCTTCTCCCCGTCGGCGACGAACTTCCAGTGGTTCTCCGCCTTGGCCTTGTCGTCGACCGAGCCGGTGAGATTTTGCGGGTCGAGGCGTCCGCCGCGTCGCGCGGCGAAGTGGGGGGCCACGCCGTACATGGTCGCGGTGTAGAGGCGGGCGAACTTGGGCCAGCGGCCCTTGCGGTGGGAGTCCCACGCGCCGAGCACGAGGGACAGGGGCTCCCGCTCGAACAGCGGCCGGACGTCGGTCACGCTGACGGCGCGGAGCCGCTCGCCGATCGCGCTCTGATCGAAGCGGACCCCTCCGATTGTGCTGTCGCGCAGGTAGGCGTCGGCGTAGCGGTGGGGGAAGTCGAGCGAGGTCAGCCGGATCTCGCCCCGGGACGTCTTCGTCCGGAGCTCGAACATCGGCAGGGTGAGACGGCCCCCGTCGCGGGCGTCGCGCAGGGCCTCCTCCAGCCGGTTGGACTGGGACTGCTCCTGGTCGATCGTCACCGTCCCGACCCGCTCGCCGTCGACCAGGCGAT
Source organism: Streptosporangium sp. NPDC023825 (assembly GCF_040639575.1). NCBI lineage: Bacteria > Bacillati > Actinomycetota > Actinomycetes > Streptosporangiales > Streptosporangiaceae > Streptosporangium > Streptosporangium sp. NPDC023825. The sequence goes on from NZ_JBFAAE010000052.1 coordinate 44,669, forward strand.
CGGCAATGACGTACTTCTTCGTGAGGTCCTTCTCGTTCTTGTCGACGGGGAAGGTGGGGGGCATCACGACGTTGCCCTCACCGCCGACCGGTTGATATCTGGCCTGCACCACCAGCGCCGTGTGCTTCCTGTCATCGCCGAGCGCATCCAGAAGACGCGCCGAAAGGCTCGTGCTCACCGCGAACACCTCTCTGTGTTGCCTGACCGCGAGAAATTGCTTTGGGAGAGAGTGGCAGGCGGGACCGACAGGATTGGATCTGCCTGCGATACCGCAGTCATGAAGACCGCGGAAGCGTCCTGTGCGTCACTGCGGACAATCGCCACAGAACCGCAATGAGACCGCGAGATCAGCAGAATTCGGATATCGCGGAAATATCGCCCATCCGTGAAGTGGTGTCGATTTAGTGGGCGAACGTGGGTGGCCCCTAGACGTGGACCGAGACCTGGATCGGCTGGCCGGGGCGGCGGCGCAGCCAGATCGTTGCCGAAATCGCCGCTGCGATGATCGTCAGCGGTACGAGTATTTTGATCTTGCTCTGCTGCCTGTTGGCAGTGTGTTCGCCCATGGCGGCACTCCGTCCTCGGAATCGTTGGGGTATTTCCGAGTTGTGAGAGTATCGGGCAAGAGGCAAGAAGGTCTGAAAATAGGAAAATTGGCCCTACTTACACGCTGCCTGCGCACCATTACTACAGAGAAGCCGTATTTCCTGAGCCGTCCGGGTAGGAAAGTCCGCTTTCTCAAGGACGCAGAGTGGAGGCACGGCTGACCAGGTGCCAGGCGACCTCGTCGTCCCGGTCGGCCGGGGTGGGGTGGCCGAGGGCGATGCGGGCGCAGCGGGCGCCCTGGTCGCGAAGGGACTGGGCGACGGTGGTGAGACCGGCGGAAGCGGCGGCGCCGGAGTCGTCCCAGCCGCTGAGGGTGAGGTCGCCGGGCACGGTCAGGCCCAGGCGGGTGGCGGCGCGCAGGACGCCGAGGGCCAGCTCGTCGCTCATTGCGGCGATCGCGTCGCAGGCGTGCGGGCCGGTGAGCAGCTCGGCCGCGAGTGTCTCGGCCTCCCGCGCGCTGTTGGTGGAGCAGACGGCCACGCGGACCCGCGACCAGTCGCCGCCGGTCTCGGCCCAGGCGTCGCGGTAGCCGCGCAGGCGCTGTCGGGTGACCCGGAAGGTCGAGGCGTCCGGGTCGACCCCGCCCGGAGGCAGGGTGCCCGACCCGGCGGGCGCGGCGTCGTCCAGGGGCGCGCCGCATGTGACGCCGGACAGCCTCGCGCGGTCGAGGGGGAAGCTCAGCACCCCGGGCCGCCGCGCCCCCGCGAAGACCTCGCGGCCGACGGCCGCCGCCGCGGCGCGGTCGTCGGCGGCGACGAAGGAGAGGCCGTCGCGGCGCGGGCCGCCGTGGACCACGGCGGGCAGGCCGGTGGCGGAGATGGCGTCGATGACGGGGTCGTCGTCGGCGGTCGTCCAGACCACGAAGGCGTCGACGGCCGCCTCGGTGACCCGGTCGACGTCGGAGGGACTTCCGGTGACGGGGACGAGCGTGAGCGCCATGCCGTGGTCGGCGCAGACCTGCGCGACGCCGGACAGGAAGCGGGTCGCCTGCGGGTCGTCGAAGGCGTAGGTGAGGTGCTCGCCCAGGACGACGCCCAGGTTGCCGGTCCGGCCGCTGCGCAGCGAGCGCGCGCCGGGGTGCGGGCCCGGGTAGCCGAGGCGCTCGGCGGCCTCGCGGACCTTGGCCCGCGCCTCGTCGGAGACCCGGCCCGGCCGGCCGTAGGCGTACGAGACGGTCATCACCGACACCCCTGCCGCGCGGGCGACCTCGGCCATGGTCACCCGGCGTCGCGCCGCCCGTCCGCTCATGGGCCGAGGATAGCTGTGTATCGATACACAGCCGTTTTGTGTATCGTTACACACATGTCAGGAGGAATGGGCGGAGTCCGGGCGCGTACCGCTTATATGGGGTTCGCCGCGTTCGGTGCTTTCTGGGGGGTGTGGGGTGCCTCGGTGCCGACGATCCGTGCTCAGGCGCAGCTGAGCGACGGGCAGCTGGGCACGGCGCTGCTGTTCGTCGGGGCGGGGGCGCTGCCCGCGATGCTCGTCACCGGCAGGGCGGTCGACCGCTGGGGGCTCCGGGTGGCCGCGTTCCTGCTGGTGACGCTCGGTGCGGTGGGGACGCTGGTGGCCGTGGCGGGACGCGACTTCTGGAGCCTGTCGGCGGGACTGGCGCTGCTCGGCGCCTCCTCGGGGGCGGCCGACGTCGCGATCAACTCGGCGGCGGCCTCGGCGGAGCGGGCGTCCGGCCGGCCGGTCATCACCCGCGCGCACGGCACCTTCTCCGCCATGGTGGTCGCCGGCAGCCTCTCCACCGGGCTGCTGCTCGGCGGCCTGGGACTGCCGGTCGTCGTGCCGTTCCTGCTGGTCGCGGGGGCAGCGGCCGGCGCGGCCCTCGGCGTCGTGGCCGACCGGCGGGCCGCCTCGGCCATCGGGAGGACCGTCCCGGACACGGCGGGAGTCCACCCGGCCGCAGGGAGAGCCGTTCCGGAACCGGCGAGGGCCGCCCCGGTCGGCGAGGGGGCCGTCCCGGACCTGGTGGGGGAGGACCCGGTCACCGGGAGGACCGTCCCGGACGCGGCGGGGGCCGCCCGGGGCGGCGAGCGGCGGGGGAGCCGAGGGCGCAGGGGACAGCCGGGACACGCCGTGCGCCTGTTCCCTTTGCTCGTGGTCGGCGGCCTGGGCGCGCTCGCCTTCGCGGTGGAGAACGCCCACCAGAGCTGGGGCGCGGTCTACCTGGCCGACGTGGCCGGCGCGGGTCCCGCGCTCGCCGCGGCCGGCCCGGCGGTCTTCGCCGCCGTCGTCGCCCTCACCCGCTTCGCGGCCGGCGCGGTCGGCTCCCGGCACGCCGCGACCGTGCTCGTCTGCGGCGCCGCGACGGCCGCGGCCGGGACCGCGCTGGTGTCCGTCGCGACGGCAGTCCCGGCGGTCCTGCTGGGACTGTCCCTGGCCGCCGCCGGCACGGCGGTGCTCTTCCCCATGCTGATGGGTGTCGTCGCGGCACACGTGGGCGAGGCGGCGAGGGGGAGGGCGACGTCCGTGGTCACCACCGTGGCCTACCTGGGATTCCTCGCCGGGCCTGTCTACGTCGGGCGCTGGGCCGAGACGACCGGCCTGCCGGGGGCGATGGTGGCCGTCGCCGCGCTGGCCGCCGCCCTCGCGGTCCTCACCTGGCCGTCGCTGCGCTCGGCCGTCGGTGACGGTTCCCCGTGGGACCGCGGTGACCTTCACCGTGCGGAGAAGATCAGCGGTCGAACCTCATGACGCCCATCTGGCCCCTGCCGGTTCGCCCTCGTGGCCTGCGTACAAGGTTTCCCCGGTACGTAAGCGCTTGATGGAGAAGGTCATTTACTGCCCGTCGTCCACAATGCGGAGATCGGTAGGCAGGAGAGCCCGTCGCCGAAACTCAGGGAATCCTGGCCGCAGTAGAGAACGAACCCGGCACGCAGCCGGGATCCGAGTTTGCGCTGCAGGAGGCGCAAGCCTCGAAAGTCCTCGGAACGCACGGTCTCCGAAGCCTTGACCTCAATGCCGATGATCTCGCCCGCATTGTTCTCGATGATGCCGTCGACCTCGTATTGATCTCGATCTCGATAGTGATAGAGCCGTGCGGAGGTCTGAGACCAGGTCAACTGCCGCGAGATCTCGCCGAGGACGAAGTTCTCCAGCAGCCCTCCGGTGAGAGAGTCACTGACGGCCCCGGCACTCAGATATCCGGCCAGCCCCGTGTCGACGAAGAGCATCTTCGGTGTGGCGACGGCCCGGGTGGTCGTGTTGGCCGACCAGGCAGGGATGAGGCGGATCAGATAGATGGTTTCCAGGATCTCCACGTATTTGCGGACAGTGGGTGTGGAGATGCTCAGTTCGGACCCGAGCCGACTGAGATTGAGCAACCCTCCGATCTGCGCCGCGAGAAGCGCGAGGAGTCTTCGCATGTCGTCGGTGCGCTCGATGTCGGCCACCTGCTTGACGTCTCTGCTGATCATGTCGGAGAGGTAGCCTTCGAAGAACCTGTGGCGACGGCGTGGCGTGTCTCTCCTGACGGCTTCCGGATAGCCGCCCCTGATCGCCCGCGACAGGTAGTCCTTGCGACGGAACTCGCGCGGTTCGGCCCGGAGGTCGGAGCCGAGGTCGAATGCCGCGTCAACGAATCCGTCGGGCTCGTCATCGATCTCTCCCTGGGAGAGCGGCCACAGCTCGATCGTCTCCGATCGTCCTGGCAACGCGTCCGGGATGCTTCGCAACGCGAGCAGGCGCGCGGAACCGGTGAGCAGGAACCGGCCGGGGCGAGGCTCCCGGTCGACCAGGTGCTTGATGGCGAGCCAGAGGTCTGGAACGCGTTGCACCTCGTCGATGAGCATCAGACCGTCGTGACGGATGAAGCGGACGGGGTCGTCGATCGCCGCCGCGCGGACGGCCGGGTCGTCGAGGAAGCGTGCGACGCTGTTGGTGACCTGGTCGAGGACCCGCTCGGCGAGAGTGCTTTTTCCCACCTGGCGGGCACCGCTGATCACGATGACACGAGTGTCCTGGAGTGCGTCACAGACCAGCTCCGTCGCACGTCTCGGTGTGTATTCGATCCCCTGTCGCATGGGGAAACAGTAACGCCGACTTTCGATCTGCCGAAGAGTTGCCTTTCGATCTGCCGAGCCGATTGCTTTCAATCTGCCGAAGGTCTGCCTTTCGATCTGCCGAGATTCCGAGATTCCGAGGTGCCGGATGGCGCTCAGGAGTTCTGCTCCGGCGCTGTCGTGCACCCCGGGCCGCTGTCCGCCCGCCTAGCCTGGGGATATGGCCAACAATGAGCTGGGAGACCTTCTGCGCGCACGCCGTTCGGGCCTGCGGCCAGAAGACGTCGGCATGACGGCCTACGGGGTCCGCAGGGTCGCCGGACTGCGGCGCGAGGAGGTCGCCGTTCTGGCCGGTATGAACGCCGACTACTACACCAGCCTGGAAGCAGGGGCGAGAACGCCGTAGGGAGGCCGGCTTCGGACGACGGCGGTTCGTGGCATAAGGTAAATGGCTGTCGCGTTCCACAGGGACGCACACGATGACCGCTCGGCGGCCGCGCAAGCGGTATCAACCCCGGTCGAAGCCCGCTATCCCGGTGGGCTCCCGAACCGGGCGGAGTCTCCGTCTGGATGATGGACGGAGAGACGTTGACCTCGTACGCCGCCGTGCTCGGCTCGCCCGGAGCCTGGCGCTTCCTGCTTCCCGCCTTCGTCGCGCGCCTTCCGAACGCGATGCTCCAGCTCGGCGTGCTGCTGCTCGTGCACTGGTCCACCGGCTCGTACGGCGCGGCCGGGGTCGCCGCCGCCGTGGCCGCGGTGGCGCCCGCGCTGGTCGGCCCGAGGACCGGGCGGCTCGCCGACCGGTACGGCCAGGCGAGGGTGCTGGTCCCGCAGGTCGCCGTGCACGCCGTCGCGCTGGGCACCCTGCTCGTGCTCGCCTCGGTACACGCCTCCGCGGTTTGGCTGGTGGCCGTCTCGGCGCTGGCCGGGGCGACGATGCCGCAGGTCGGCTCGATGGTCCGCGCCCGCTGGGCGCACGTGCTCGGCGGGTCGGGCAGGCTGGACACGGCCTTCGCCCTCGAATCCATCACCGACGAGCTGACCTTCACCCTCGCCCCGGTGCTGCTCGTGGCCATCTCGACCGGGTTCTCACCGGTATGGGCACTGTCGGTGGCGCTGGTCATGGTCGTGGTGGGGACGCTCGCGTTCGCCGGGGTCCGCAGGGGCGCCCCCGAACCGATGCCGGTCCTGGTCCGTTCCCAGCGCGGCGTGCTGCGGCTGCGCGGGGTGGCCGTGCTCGCGCTGGCCTTCGTCGCCCTCGGCACCGTCTTCGGCAGCCTGCAGGTCGGCGTCACCTCCTATACCGCGGCCCTCGGCCAGGCCGCCGCCGCCGGACCGGTCTACGCGAGCTTCTCCGGCGCCAGCTTCGTCGGGGGCATCCTGTACGGCGTGGTCCGCTGGCGGATCGGCGCCCCGGTCAGGCTGGTCGCCGCGTTCGGCCTGCTCTCCGCGGCCACCGTCGCGCTGACGCTCGCCGGATCGGTCCCGCTGCTGTACGCCGGGGCCGCCGTGGCCGGGTTCGTCATCGCCCCGGCCGTCATCACCGGCTACACCCTGGTCGAGGGCCTCATCCCGGCCGAGGTGAGGACCGAGGCGTTCACCTGGCTCAACGGCTCCGTCGGCGTGGGCATCGCCGCGGGCGCGGCCGTCGCGGGCCAGCTCGTGGACCGCTTCGGCGCGGCGTTCGCCTTCCTCGTCCCCCCGGTCACCACCGGCCTGGCCGCCCTGCTCGTGCTGGTCTTCCTGCGCCGCCTGCGGCCGGGGGCCGGCCGCGCCCCGGCACGCGACCTGGTCGCCACGGTCTGAGAAGCACCGGGCCGGGAGGCCGACCACCTGTCAGCCGGGTCGTCGACCTGCCGGGACGGTACAGCCAGGTCATGTCCGACGAATCTTGCGTTGTCGGAACAGCCGGACACGCCCAGTGCGGGGATCTTCTATGCTCCGTACCTCCGCGTGTTGCGGGGCAACGGGCACGACGACGAACGGACACCGGTGACATACACACTCCAGGAAGTCGGGACGAACGAGCTACGTGCGCTGCCCGGAGAGGTGGTGGCGGCATGAGCGGCCTTGGGAGGTGGAGCCTCGGTATCGGCGTCGGGCTCCTGGTCGTGGCCATGCTGTGCAGGGCGCTGAACCTGATCCCGGTCACGGTGATCACCGGCCTCCTGGGCCTGATCGCGCTCGGCATGGCGGGGTACGACGCACTCTACGAATGGCAGGGCCGGATCAACCTGCGCCGTCGGGAAGCCAGGGCCCACCGGGAACGTGAAGGCCGCCAGGGCCGCTGAACCGCGGTGCGGGACCCACGCGGGCTGGTACAAATGCGGCATGAGTGAATCCGTCGGGTTTCCCCCGCCGCCGAACGTGCCGTCGGCCCGGCGTGTCCACAGCCGGAGGTACCGCGTGTGGGCCCGCGCCCTCCTGTGGACGCCGATCGCGCTCACGGTGGCCGGTGTCGTCCTCGGCCTGGGGCTGTTCGCGGCCGCCGGCGCCGACCCGGCGTACGGTTCGTCCGCGCTCGGCTATCTCGGCCTCTTCGTGTGGGGCGGCCTCGTGGTCCTGTCGCCGGTCCTGCTCGGGTCGTTCGTCGCCGGGCTGGTCATGCTGATCCGCGCGCGCGGCTGAGGTCGCGGCGGGACACGGCTCCGCCTCGGCACGCTCCGTGGAGCGTGCCCGGTGACCGGGCGACGGCGGTCGACGCCGGGCCACCGCGAAGCGGACGCCGCGGTGGCCCGGACGGGGACGAGGTACCGCGGGGAGGGGCGCGGTGGCCGGAGGAGGAATCAGGCGCCGGCGGCCTGGCGGGCTCGGCGGGCCTCGCGGCGCTCGACGAAACGGGAGGCGGTGACCTCCAGCTTGCCGAGGAAGTCGGAGAGCTCCTCGCGGGCCTTCTCGCCCTCGGCGCCGAGGTTCTTCATGTTGAACACGTCCCACTGGCGCAGGACCGGCTGCAGGACGTCGTCGATGTGCAGGCGCAGGTCGTAGATGCCCGCGTTGGCGATGGTCATGGCCTTGCGGGTGAAGCCCTCGATGCCGGTTCCCGGCATCTGGAAGGTGGTGACGACGTCGGTCACGGCGCGCATCGTCTGGTCGGGGGCGAGCTGGAAGGCCGCGTTGAGCAGGTTGCGGTAGAAGAGCATGTGCAGGTTCTCGTCGGCGGCGATCCTGGCGAGCAGCCGCTCGCAGTTCGGGTCCTCGGAGGCCTTGCCGGTGTTGCGGTGCGAGATGCGGGTGGCCAGCTCCTGGAAGGAGACGTACGCCACCGAGGCGAGCACGCCCTCGTAGGAGTTGGTGAAGCCCTCGCTCATGTGCACCATCCGGGCCCGCTCCAGCTCGACCGGGTCGACCGCGCGGGTGACCGTCAGGTAGTCGCGGATGGCGGTGCCGTGGCGGCCCTCCTCGGCGGTCCAGCGGTGCACCCAGGTGCCCCACGCCGCGTCGCGGCCCAGGGTCGTGGCGATCTCGTGGTGGTAGCTGGGGAGGTTGTCCTCGGTCAGCAGGTTGACGATGAGGGAGATGCGGGCTTCCTCGGGAATCTTGGTGTCGGTCTCGACCCAGGCGTCCCCGCCGTAGAGGCCGTCGTAGTTCCGTCCCTCCGACCAGGGGACGTACTCGTGCGGGAACCATTCCTTGGCCACCTTGTGGTGCCGGTCCAGTTCCCCCGCGACGACAGGCTCAAGCTCGAGCAGCAGCTCGGTCTCACTGAACTCTCGCATCAGGTTTTTCTCCCTCGAAGACTACGCAACCGTAACCTACGTTAGCGTAGGTAAGACCTGATGGGTACGTGCCGCATGTCTCATTTACTCACTCGTGGGCGATTCAAGGGAGCCTCTTCGCCGTCAGCCGAGACCGATCGGCTGGCGAGAATACCGAGGGTCGTCCGGACCCGGGCGGTGAGGATGCTGAGGGCCGTCCGGACCCGGGCGGTGGGGATGCCGGGGGTCGTCCGGGCCCTGACGGCGAGGATGGCGGGTGTCGTCCGGACCCGGCTGGGCGGGGACCGTCGTGCCCCGCTCTCTCGCCGCCGATCGGTGGGCGGGATGACCGGCCACGCCGTCGCGGTGTCCCGGCCAGAGGGCGGCCAGGAGGATCAGCGTCATCTCGGAGAGCACCAGCAGCCGTTCCGCCAGGCCGTAGTGGTCGGCGCCGTCGATCAGGTCCGAGACGAGCGAGCCCGGGTGGGCGGCCAGGAACCAGGCGAGGAACACCGCCGACAGGACGGAGACCGTCGCCAGAGGCCCGTTCCCCGTCCGGCGGCCGAGCATCCACCCCGCGCAGGGCAGCGCGGTGAAGACCACGGCCGCCGACCAGCGGTGGATCTCCCCGGCGATCGAGACGACGCCGGGCGCCGCGTCGGTGGGGAACGCGGCGGTGAGGAGGAGTCCCAGCGCCGAGGCCACGAACAGCGCGCGCGAGGCGGCACCGCGCACCGGCGCCACCCGGGCCAGCAGGTACGCGACCCAGAGGCAGCCCACAGCCAGGGCGATCGTGCCGCCCACCATGGCCCAGGCGCTGTCGTCGCGCAGCGCGTAGTCGCTGATCAGGCCGTTCATCGGGTCCACCGTGTCGGCCGCGACCAGGTGCGCGTAGCCCATCGCGGCCAGGGCGGACAGCGGCCCGGCCACGCCGGGCCAGCGGGACGGCGGGCCCTCGTTCACCGCGCCACCTCCCGGTGTGCCGCTTCGGAGTTCATCGCGCCACCTCCCTGCGGACCGTCTCGAGGTCCGGTCCCACCTCCCGGCGGACCGTCTCCGGCCTCATCGCGCGACCTCCTGGTAGATCCGCTCGAACCTGGTCAGGGAGGCCTGGTGGTCGTGGGTCAGCGCGATGGCGCGGCTCGCGGCGCCCATCGCGGCGCGCGTCCCGGGGGAGGCGAGCAGGGCGCCCAGGTGCCGGGCCAGTTCCAGGACGTCGCCGGGCCGGAACAGGTGGCCGTTCTCGCCGGGCCGTACCAGGTGCGGCAGGGCCATCGCGTCCGCGGCGACGACCGGCAGGCCGCTGGCCATGGCCTCCAGCGTGGCGATGCTCTGCAGCTCCGCGACACCCGGCATGGCGAAGACGTCACCGGCGGCGTACACCTGGGGCAGCGTCTCGTCGGGGACGAACCCGAGGAAGGACACCCGGTCCCCGACCCCGATCCGGTCGGCCAGCCTGGCGAGCGCGGCCCGCTGCCCGCCGGTTCCGGCCAGGGCGATCTGCGCGTCGGTGTGGACGAGCACGTGCGGCAGGGCGCGGACGAGTTCGTCCAGGCGCTTCTCCTCGTCCAGCCGGCCGACGAACACGATCGTGTCCCGGTCGGGCAGGCCGAAGGCCCTGCGGGCCCACGCCTTCGGCTCGGCGCGCGGCTGGAACCTCGCCAGGTCGATGCCGCAGGAGATGGGTTCCACCGGCGGGCCGAAGCCCTTGCCCGTGAGCAGCCCGGCCGCGATCTCGGTGGGCGTGGTGACGCGGTCGGCCCTGGAGAAGACGCGGTTGAAGTCCTTCCAGGCCAGCGCGCCCGCCCTCTCGCGGAGCCGTCCGGGGATGTGGGCGAACTGGAAGAGGTTGTCCGGCATGAAGTGGTTGGTCGCCACGACCGGGACGCCGGCGCGCCGGGAGGCGGAGATCGCCGCGCGGCCGACGACGAAGTGCGCCTGCACGTGGACCACGTCCGGGGCGATCCTGTCGATCAGCCGGTCCAGCCGGGCCGGCACCGCGACCCGCATGGTGGGGTGGACCAGCACCGGCGCCGAGCGCAGCCGGTGCACGGTCACCCCGTCCATCTGCTCGGTCCTGGCCGGTCCCTCGTCCGAGGCGCACACCACGTGGACCTCGTTCCCCCGCTCGGCCAGGCCCTGGGCGAGCCGGTGGGCGAAGTAGGCGGCGCCGTTCACGTCCGGCGGGTAGGTGTCGGCCCCGATCAGCACCCGGCGGGGCCGGGTGGCGAGAAGGGCCGGGGTCCGCACGGGGGTGTGGGTGTACAGGGGGGCGGTGGCCGGCATGACCATCGGTGCTCCGTTCATCGTGCTGTCACGTCAGGTGAGGGGGACATCGGGGTGGTACGGGCCAGCGCGACGGTCCCGGCGGCGGTGAGCGCGGCCGCCGCCAGCGCGGTGAGCGTGCTCGCCGCGCCGGTCGGCAGGGGCTCGCCGAGCAGGAGGGCACCGAAGGCGACGGCGGTGAGGGGATCGGCCACCTGCAGGGCGGCGAACGCCACGCCGAAGTGGCCGACGGCGTAGGCGCGCTGGAGCAGCGCCAGCGCGATCACGGCGGGCATCGGGACGGCGAACAGGAACCACGGCTCCCAGTCGCCGTCGACCAGGACGCGGGTGAGCGTGGCGGTCGCGCCGTACAGCACGCCCGCGCCCGTGGCGAGCAGGCAGGCCCGTGCGGCGGGGGCGGCCCGCCTGGCGAGGGCCCACAGCGCCAGGGCGGCGGTGGCCGCCCCCGCGAGCAGGGCCACCGCCTCCCAGGTGCTGAGGTGGGGGTCACCGCCGTGCTCGGGCACGACCAGCACCAGGCCGATCAGCCCGATGGCGATCACCGCCGCCGAGGCCAGCTCGCCGGACCGCGGCCTGCGGCGTTGCAGGGCCGCGGCGCACGGCAGGGCGAACAGGAGGCTGGCCACGCCCATCGGCTGCACCAGGGTGAGCGGGCCGTACTTCAGCGCGACGATGTGCAGGGCCGTGCCGGCCGCGATGGCGAGGCCGCCGAGCAGCCACCGGGGGCGCCTGGCCAGGTACCGGAGACCGGCGCGGGACGTGCTCGCCGCCTCGAACTGCTGCAGAGCGGCGCCGAGTGCGAAGAACAGGGATCCCAGCAACGCCAGGCCGGCCGCGAGCACGGTCATGCACACTCCTTCCAAGCAGATGAAGACATGGCGAGATGACCGGATCGCCTCGAGGAGGCGTCCGTTGAGGGGTTCGGGATGAACAGTCGAAGCGTCCCGTGCGGGAAGGTGCCGGAGCCATAGGGGTTCACCCTGACTTCGCAGGGAATTCCCCGAGATTCGCGTCGGGGCTGTTGACCTGCTGGCTTCTCTTATCGTAGTTTCTCGGGCATGGATCTCGTGGGCGCCTGGCACCTGGTCGAGTGGCGGATCGTCGGTGCCGGCGGGCGGGTCTCACACCCCTTCGGCACGGACGCGGTGGGCCTGCTCTGCTACACCCCCGACGGCCACATGAGCGTGACGGTCGCGCGGGCCGGGCGCGCCCCGCTGCCCGGCGCCGGCCCGCGGCAGGCGCCCCCGGAGGCGCTGGCCGAGGCGTTCACGTCGTTCTTCGCCTACGCGGGCCGCTACGAGGTGCGCGACGGCCACGTCGCCCATGACGTCGAGGTGGCGCTCAACCCGGCCTTCGCGGGCACCGTCCAGGTCCGGGAGCTGAACGCCGACGGTGACCGGCTGGTCCTGGCGGCCGGCGAGGACGGCCGGTGGCATACCCTGATCTGGAGGCGGTCGTGAGCGTCGTTCCTCGCGCCGGGGTACGGAGCTCCTCGGGAACGGTGTCCTTCGTCAGTCGCCGGAGGTGACCAGCTCCGCCTCCGGCGCGGTACCGCGCCGGCGGAGGTGGCGGACGGCCTCGACCACGACGGTGACCGCCAGGGCGATGCCGAGACCGAGCAGCAGGCCCTTGATCGGGTCGTGCTCGAAGGCCGCGCCGCCCACGTAGCCGATCACCCCCGAGTAGACCGCCCAGGTCACCGCGGCGAGGGCGTCGAAGAGGGCGAAGGAGCGCCGGGGATAGGCGACCGCGCCCATGGTCAGGGTGCAGGCGGTCCGGCCGCCGGGAATGTAGCGGGCCACCACGAGGACCAGCCCGCCCCGCTCGGCCAGCGCCCGCTCCGCCCAGGCGAACGCCTTGCGGCTGCGCCTGCCGTTGCGCAGCCGGTCGTTGGTGGTGCGCCCGATGGCGTACGAGATGTGGTCGCCCGCGAACGCGCCCACCGCGGCCACCACGATCACCAGGAGCAGGTCGGGCGCGCCGGTGGCGGCGGCGAACACCCCGGCCGTGATGACGGACGTCTCCGCCGGGACCACGGGGAAGAAACCGTCGAGCATCGCCAGCGCGAACAGCGCCAGGTAGATCCATGGGGATGTCATCACATCGTGCAGGACGTCGAGGATGGCCTGTGTCACGTCGGGCTCCAGCCGGGGGTCGCGAATGTCTCACGCAGCACGCTGACGGCCCGGTGATTCTCAGGGCATCAGGGAGGAACCCCGGTGTTCTCGGATCACATCCCTGAGATCACCGGGGGTCCGTGTCCCGTCGACTCTAGAAACCGGGCGGAGCCGGTCACATCGCCCGAACGGCCTGGGCCACCCCCCTCTCCGGTCGGGGGTCCCTCCTCCCCAGGGTGGACACCGGAGACCCCGGAGACCCCGGGGGCACCGGAGACACGGCTCAGTTGAGCTGCCAGATGGCGAGATTCAGCGAGGCCGCGTACGTCACCCAGAGCAGGTAGGGCACCAGCAGCCAGGCGGCCGGGCGGCTGATCCGCCGGAACATGACGATGTTGAGCACGATCGCGAGCCAGAGGACGACGATCTCCGCGAACGCCAGGCCGTACTGGCCGGCGCCGAAGAACAGCGGTGTCCAGGCGGCGTTGAGGACCAGCTGGACCGCGTAGACGCCGAGCGCCGGTGTCAGGCCGCGCGCCGACCAGGCGAGCCAGCCGGACAGGGCGATCATGACGTACAGGACCGTCCAGGCCGGGCCGAACAGCCACTGCGGCGGCGCCCAGGGCGGCCGCTCCAGCGACAGGTACTCGCCCCCGGCGTCGACGGCCGCCAGCGACCCCACCACCGCCACCAGCACGAGCGCGACGGCGAAGACCGGCAACCCGGCCCAGCGTTTCGGTTGATGCGCGATGACCATGGAGACCTCCCTGCCCCCTTATTCGCGCGTCTACCGCGCCGCGGTTTCCCGTAGGGGAACCGGATCCAGGCGGGGGTTCGGGCGGGTGGATGGAACGTTCCCGGGCGGGGCGGTTCTAGGCGGGCGGGGCGACGGCCGGGGTGGCGACGGGGTCGTAGTGCAGGCGGCGCAGCATCCGGCGGAAGGCGTACAGGGAGAAGGCCACCGCCAGGCCGCTGATCGCGGCCACGGCCGTGGTGCGGACCAGCAGGTAGGTGCCGATCGACTCGTGCAGCAGGAGCCAGATGCTCACCGCGGAGTTGGCCAGCAGCACGAAGGCCCACAGCAGGGTGATGCGCGCGAAGAACCGGCGGACCCGCTCGTGTTTCAGCACCGCCGAGGGCAGGTGGATGTAGTCGAGGGTCAGCTTCTGCACCAGCGGGCGGTTGAACCGCACCGAGGCGAGGAAGACCATGCTGATGCAGATCGTCCCGAGCTCCGGCTGGAGGAAGTAGATCACCGCGCTCCCGGTCCAGAACCCCAGCAGCGCCCGTACGGTGATCGCGATGACGGCGAGGATCATCGTGCCGGGCACGGGAATCCGCCGGACCAGCCGCCACCCCACCCCCGCGTACACCCAGGTGACCGCCGCGATCAGCGCGCCCTTCAGGCCGAGGAGGGCCAGCGCGGCGTAGAAGACGGCGAGGGGGGCGACGACGCCCTCCAGCAGCTTCGGTGCCGCCTGCCTGGCGAGAGCGGTGAGGCGGGGGAGGACGATGGGCTGGTGGCTCATGACGCTCCACGGGCTGGTGCGGTGGCAGGCGCTGGGCGTTCACGCCTACCCCGGCATGACACAAGCATGTCAGGCCGTCGCGAGGGGTTGCGGAGAGGATTGCTTCCGGTGTTCACCGGCCACTCACCGTACCTGACCCCGTGCCGTGCTCTCGTGAAAACAACTCAATAACACTGCAATAACGGATGAGACAGGTGCGGATCATTACGATTCACGAAAAGGATCACTATGCCGGTAACGGTTGAGAAACGGGAGCTTTCCTGATCGGGTCCGGTCCGCGACCATGAGAGGCATGGCAGTGCTGCGCACGCACGCGTTCCGCCGTTCCACCGAGGGTGTCGAGAATGTGGCCGCCCAGCTCGTCCGCTGGCCGGACCTGGCGCTGAAACGCACCAGGAAAGGGCTGGGATTCCGGGCCGGCGGCAGGGAGATCGTCAGGATGTCCGGCGATCACACCGCGGAATTGCTCCTCACCAAACCCATGATCGACAAATGGGCGCGGGTGCTCACCGACTGCCATCGGATCACCCCCGGCGCCGACGCCGGGTGGGTGGCCATGTCCATCGAGGGCCGGGCCGACGCCGAGCTGTTCCTCTCGCTCGTCAGCGTCGCGATCAAGGTCAACCAGAGCCAGCGGTAACCGTCGTCGTCCGGGCCCGCGGTAACCGGCGCCGGCCGAGGGCCGCGGTGGCGGTGTCGTCCGGGATTCGCGGTAACCGGTGTCGTCCGGGTTCGCGGTGGCCGGCGCCGGCCGAGGGCGGCGGTGGGCCGCGTCAGCCGAGGGTCGCTGTGGCGAGCCTCGCCCCGAAGCCGATGAACAGCGCGCCCACGCCCGTCCGCAGCCCGGTCGACAGTCCGCGGCGGGCCCGGAACTGCCCGGCCAGGAACGTCCCGCCGAAGATCAGCGCCGACAGGTAGAGGACGCTGAACAGCTGGCAGATCGCGCCCAGGATCAGGAAGGGCACCGCGGGGGTGCCGTAGGCGGGGTCCACGAACTGGATGAAGAACGAGATGAAGAACAGGATCGCCTTCGGGTTCATCAGGCTGACGATCAGGGCCTTGCGGAAGGGGTTCTCCGTGATCCCCTCCCGGCCGGGGGCCGCCTCCGCGGCCTCGCTCCCGGCGTCGGGCGAACGCCGCGAGCTCCAGGCCGACCGGAGCATCTGGAAGCCGATCCACGCGAGGTAGGCCGCACCGGCGTACCTGACGACGTTGAACAGGAGCGGCGTCGACTTCAGCAGGGAGGCGGCTCCCGCCGCCGCCAGCACCATCAGGACGGTGTCGCCGACGAAGACCCCCATCGCCCCCCGGTACCCCTGCCGCACCCCGCGCTGGGCGGCGGTGGTGAGCACGTACAGCGAGTTCGGGCCGGGCAACAGGATGATGAAGAAGGCGCCGACCACGTATGTCCAGATGTCGGTGATGCCGAAGAACACGTCGATACTCCAGGGGGCGTTACGGATGCGTCATTACCGTACCGCCTAAAGGTGCTTATCTCCCTTTCCGGGTTTCCGTGGGCGGGAGTGACGAAAGGGAGCGACGGGCGGGTGAGGGGTCGCCGTGCCGTTCCTCCGCGCGCCCGGGGGCGGGCGGAGGAACGTGCCCGGGCACGGCGCCGGAGGCCGACGTTTTTGGGCCTTGTGGTAAGGGTCTGTCAAGGCTACGATCGCGACAACTCTTAGGAAACTTTCCTAAAAGAAATGCCGACTGGGGGTACCCATGGCCCGTGCCTCCCCTCCGACCGATTCCAAGCTGCGAAAACTCGACGGCGGCGGCCGTCGCTGCTGAAGGTCCGACCGTCCGGACGCCTCACCCCCCAGGTTCCACGTCCATGGGAGCGATCATGCGGCGCACCTTTTCCTTACTTGTCCTGACTGCGGCTGCAAGCCCTCACCGCGGTCTGCCCACCCCCGCCCCCCTCGCCTCCGGCGACACGGCCGTTCCCGCCACCGCGATCCCAGCCGCGCCCGCAGTCGGCACGGCCGCCGGGGCCGCCATCGGTGCCGCCGTCGCCGCCCCCGCCCGTCCCGAGGCCCCAGGCCGGGGTTCGCGAGCCACGGGTGAACGCCGGCGCCCGGGAACCACGAGTGAGCACGCGCCCGCGGACGCCGCCGCCGAGCTCCTGATCCTCCCGGAGGGCGGGCGCGGCCCGTCCTCGAAGCGCCGGCACCGGATCCCGCCGGCACCGCACGCCGGTCGGCGGTGTCCAGAGCGCGTGACGGCGGCCCAGGCGCTGGCGGCCCGGTGACGACTCGCTGAACCCGGTGGTCTTCGGCGTCCCGCGCCGATCGACGGAACGCTCCCCCTGCCGGAGCCGTGCCCACCCCGCCGTACGGCCCGCGTCCACGTTCGCGCCCGCGCACCCCCCCGCGTGGCGCGGGTCGTACGGTCACCCCCACGGAATGCATGAGGTCAACGTGAAATTACGCGCCATCGCTCGTTCTCTCGTCGCCCTGGCGGCCCTCGTCCTGGCGATGACGGTCGCGCTTCCCGCCCAGGCCGCCTCGGCGACCGCCGTCTTCACCAAGACCTCGGACTGGGGTACCGGTTTCGAGGGCAAGTACACGATCACCAATGGTGGTACGACGACCATCAACGGCTGGTCGGTGGCCTTCGACCTGCCCTCGGGGGCGAACATCGGGTCCTTCTGGGACGCGTCGTTGTGTCGTAGCGGGCAGCGTTTCACCTTCACCAACCTCGGCTGGATCGGCACGTTGGCTCCGGGCGAGACCGCGAGTTTCGGGTTCATCGGCAGCACGGGCGGCTCGTCGCCGTCCAACTGCTCCCTCAACGGCGCCGCGTGAGGCGGCGGCAGCACCCCCGGAACGCCGGGCGCGCCCGGCACCCCGTCGGTCACCGGGACGACCAACTCCTCGATCTCGCTGTCATGGGGCGCCTCCAGCGGCACGGTCACCGGTTACCGCGTCTACGAAGGCAGCACGCAGCGGGCCCAGGTCACCGGCACCAGCGCGACGATCGGCTCGCTGGGCACGTGCACCTCGCACACGTACACGGTCAAGGCCTACAACGCCCAGGGCGAGTCGGCGGCCAGCGGCGCGGTGAGCGCCACCACCACCGGCTGCACCAGCGGTGCCCCCGGCAAGCCGGGCGCGCTGTCGGCGACCGGCGGCACGAACAGCGTGGCGTTGTCGTGGGGCGCGTCCTCGGGGACGGTGACGGGTTACCGGGTTTACGAGGGGTCCACGGTGAGGGCGACCGTGACCGGCACGAGCGCGACGGTGTCGGGGCTGGGCGTGTGCGAGGCGCACACCTACACGGTGGCGGCGTACAACTCCTCAGGCGAGGGCCAGAGGAGCGACCCGGCGAGCGCGACCACGAACGGCTGCACCGGCGGCGGCCCGCTGCCCAAGCACTTCCTCACCGGCTACTGGCACAACTTCGACAACCCGGCCGTCGAGCTGCGGCTGTCGGCGGTGCCCGACGAGTACGACCTGATCGCGGTCTCCTTCGGCGAGGCCACCGCCACCCCCGGTGAGGTCGTCTTCGGCGTCGACCCGGGCCTGTCCGCCTCCCTCGGCGGCTACACCGACGCCCAGTTCAGGGCCGACGTGCAGACCCTCCACTCCCGCGGCAAGAAGGTCATCCTCTCGGTCGGCGGCGAGGCGGGCCGCGTGCAGGTGGCCAGCGCCGCCGCCGCGACCAAGTTCGCCGACACCGTCTACGCCCTGATGCAGAGCTACAACTTCGACGGCGTCGACATCGACCTGGAGAACGGCCTCAACTCCACCTACATGGGCCAGGCGCTCCGGTCGCTGCGGGCCAAGGCGGGCGCGAACCTGATCATCACGATGGCGCCGCAGACCATCGACATGCAGTCCACCGGCGGCGAGTACTTCAAGCTGGCGCTGGCCATCAAGGACATCCTCACCGTCGTCCACACCCAGTTCTACAACTCCGGCTCCATGCTCGGCTGCGACCAGATGGCCGCCTACTCGCAGGGCTCGGTCAACTTCATGACCGCGCTGGCCTGCATCCAGCTGGAGAACGGCCTCCGCCCCGACCAGGTGGCGCTCGGCCTGCCCGCCGGGCCCGGCGCGGCGGGCGGCGGGATCGTCGCCCCCGCCCTGGTGAACCAGGCCCTGACCTGCCTGGCCACCAGGACCAGCTGCGGCAGCTTCGTGCCGCCGCGCACCTACCCCGGGATCCGTGGCGCGATGACCTGGTCCATCAACTGGGACGCCAGCAACAACTGGAACTTCTCCAGGACCGTCAAGCCGCACCTGGCGACCCTGCCCTAGCCCCGGAACCTCCTCACCTCCCGCCCCCGGACCCCGGCCCACCGACCTCCGAACCTGCCCGGCACCGCGCGACCCACGACCGGGCCGGGCGGGCCCCGGATCCCGTACCTCGAACACCTCACGTCCTCCGACCTCCCGGCACCTCGCACCCCCAACACCTCGCACCCCCAACCGAGGAAGAGCCATGAGATTTCGACGAACGCTGACCGCGGTCCTGGCCGCGCTCGGCATGTCACTCGGCCTGTCACTGGTCGCGACCCCCGCGTTCGCGGCACCCCCCACCGCCGTCTTCACCAAGACCTCGGACTGGGGTACCGGTTTCGAGGGCAAGTACACGATCACCAATGGTGGTACGACGACCATCAACGGCTGGTCGGTGGCCTTCGACCTGCCCTCGGGGGCGAACATCGGGTCCTTCTGGGACGCGTCGTTGAGTCGTAGCGGGCAGCGTTTCACCTTCACCAACGTCGGCTGGAACGGCACGTTGGCTCCCGGCGCGACCGCGAGTTTCGGGTTCAACGGCAGCCCGGGCGGCGCGACGCCGTCCAACTGCACCCTCAACGGCGCCGCGTGCGGCGGCGGCAGCACCCCCGGAACGCCGGGCGCGCCCGGCACCCCCTCGGTCACCGGGACGACCAACTCCTCGATCTCGCTGTCATGGGGCGCCTCCAGCGGCACGGTCACCGGTTACCGCGTCTACGAAGGCAGCACGCAGCGGGCCCAGGTCACCGGCACCAGCGCGACGATCGGCTCGCTGGGCACGTGCACCTCGCACACGTACACGGTCAAGGCCTACAACGCCCAGGGCGAGTCGGCGGCCAGCGGCGCGGTGAGCGCCACCACCACCGGCTGCACCAACCCGCAGCCCGGCAAGATGGCCGGAGCCCCGTACCTCTACATGGGCTGGGGCAACCCGCCCAACCCCGTGACCGTCATGAACGCCACCGGCGTGAAGTCCTTCACCATGGCGTTCATCCTGTCCAGCGGCGGCTGCAACCCCGCCTGGGACGGCAACCGGCCACTGACCGGCGGCACCGACCAGGCCGCGATCAACCAGATCAAGGCGGCGGGCGGCAGCGTGCAGGTCTCCTTCGGCGGCTGGTCGGGCAACAAGCTCGGCCCGAACTGCTCCACCCCGGCCGCCTTCGCCGGAGCCGTGCAGCAGGTCATCAACGCCGTCGGCCCGGCGGTCGTCGACTTCGACATCGAGAACACCGACGAGTTCGAGAACTACACCGTCCAAGACCGCATCCTCAACGGCCTGAAGATCGTCAAGCAGAACAACCCGAACGTCAAGATCGTCGTCACCTTCGGCACCGGCACCACCGGCCCGACCCCGGCCGGCGTCCGCCTGATCAACCAGGCCAGGGCACTGGCCGTGCCGATCGACAACTACACGATCATGCCGTTCAACTTCGGCGCCTCCAACATCTACAACGC
>NZ_JBFAAE010000053.1:0-64309 GCF_040639575.1 Streptosporangium sp. NPDC023825
ACCGGCGCGGCGCTGGCCGCAGGACGACCGCAGGTCATCTGCCCCTTCGTCGCCGACCAGCCCTTCTGGGCCGCCCGCGCCCACGCCGCGGGCGTGGCCCCCGCACCCCTGCCGCAACGCAACCTCACCGCGCGAGGACTCGCCACCGCGATCCGCCGGGCCACCACAGAGGAGACCATGGCCCGGCGCGCCGACCGGCTCGCCCACGCCGTCCGCGGCGAGGACGGCACGAAAACCGCGATCACCATCTTGGAGTCACTCACCTGATCACCCGCCCTCGTCCCGCGGTGGCGTGTGCCTCGGCGGGGCGGGGCGCCTCTCGCCGACCGCGTCCGGTCGCCGGAGGCACCGGCGGTCGAGGCCGACAGCACCGCGACGTCGGCTGCGACGCCGCCCGCCGAGCCCGGCCAAAACGCTCGGGCGACGCTATCTATGCCGGGTCACCGGTCTCCCCGCCGCCTCGCAATCGGGTGCGGGCCCGGCGGGCGGCCTTGTGCCAGGCGGGGGTTTCGCGCTCGTCGTCGAACCAGCGGGCCACCACGACGTCGGTGGAGGAGTGCAGCAGGATCGAGGCCACGATGGTCACGGCGACCAGGGTGAACACCTGCTCGGCCGCGGTGATGGCGGAGTTGAGCACGATCAGGGCGTAGACGACCGAGGCGAAGCCCTTGGGGCCGAACCACATCACGGCCGCCACCTCCCGGGTGCCGAGTCCGGAGCGAAGGAAGGACAGCCAGATGGCCAGCGGGCGGGCCAGTACCAGGGCCAGGATCGCGAACAGCCAGCCCTGCCAGCCAACCGAGGCCAGCAGGGCCGGGGAGATGAGGGTGCCGAAGACCAGCAGAGCGGCCAGCTTGAGCAACTCGGCGACGAGCTCGCCGAACTGCTCGAAAGACTCGCGCTGGCGCTCGCCGAAGGTCGCCACGGTGATCCCGGCGGAGAATGCGGCGAGGAACAGGTTGCCGTGAGTGGCCTTGCCCAGGGCCAGCACCAGCAGGCCGATGGCCACCGCGTTGAGCGGCTCGTAGTGGTGGGAGGCCGAGAACCAGCGGGTGCGCTCCAGCATGATGGCCGCCCACGGCACCGCGACGCCGATCAGCACGCCCAGGCCCAGTTCCAGGGTCAGCTCGCCCAGGTGCAGGTCGGCCGAGCCGGCCGCGACGGCGAGGAACACCATGACGAACGGCAGGGCCAGGCCGTCGTTGACGCCGGATTCCACGTTCAGCAGCTGGCGCAGCCGAGGTGGCACCCGCTCGTTGCCGACCAGCGCGGCGGCGAACACCGGGTCGGTGGGGGCCAGGATCGCTCCGATGAGCAGCGACTCGATCCAGCCCAGCCCGATGAGGTAGTGCGCCGCCAGCGCGGTGATGACCAGGGTGAGCGGCAGGCCCCAGCCCAGCGCCCGGCCGGGCAGCCGCCAGGCGCTGCGCAGGTCGGCCCAGCCCACCCGCATGCCGTCGGTGAACAGCACCGCGAACAGCGCCAGCTCGGCCAGCGTGGCCACCACCGGATCGCCGGGGGTCAGCGGGATGAGGCCGCTGACCCCCTCTCCCAGGACGAATCCCGCCAGCAGGAACAGTGCCGCGGTCGACAGGATCGTCCGGTTGGCCAGGCTGGAGATCAGGACCGCGAGCAGCAACAGCGCGGAGAAGGCGAGCAGCAGGGTCATCGGCGGGCTCCGGTCCGGTCGGGGACGTGCGAAAAAGAACTGCCGACCAGACTTCCCGGCGCACCGCCGCATACCTTAACAACTTCGCTCGAGCACCGATATGTCGGCTATCGGGGAAGCCGCGGTGGCCTCCAGTTCCATACCGGGGCGAGAGCTTTGGCGGCCAGGGCGGGCCAGCGCGAGGAGGGGACCAGACGCAGGGCGGTCGTTCGCAGATGGTAGCCGACGGCGTTGCCCGAGGTTGATTCCAGGCCCTTGGCGCGCGCCTGTTTGACGATGGTCTGGGTGCGGGGGCGTCGTTGCTCGTCGTAGCGGGCCAGCGCCGCGGGGACGTCGTCGCCGGTGTCGGCGAGGACGGCGGCGAGCACGACGGCGTCCTCCAGCGATTGGGCGGCGCCCTGGGCCATGTCCGGGTGCATCGCGTGGGCGGCGTCACCGAGCAGGACCACCCTTCCCCGCACGTAGCCGCTCAGGGAGTCCAGGTCGGTGATGTCGTGGTGCAGGACCGCCTCAGGCGCCGTCGCCTCCAGCAGGTGAGGGATCGGGTCGTGCCAGTGCCCGACGCGGCGGCGCACTTCGGCGAGCTCGTCGTCGTAGCGCAGTGCGGGCCGGTCGGCGCGGGCGCCCAGCGCCCAGTACACCCGGCCACCTCCGACCGGCATGGCCAGGAAGTACTGACCTCGGCCCATGGTCATGGCGGCGTCGATGCCGTCGGCGTGGGCGATGCCCCGCCAAATGGTGTTGCCCCAAAACCGCGGGCCGGACGCCTCGGGCCACAACAGACTCCGGACCGTGCTGTTCACCCCGTCGGCCGCCACGACCAGATCGGTCCTCCACTCCCGGGCGCCGCAGCTGACGATGACCTCGTCCGCGTCCTGCCGCACAGCGCTCACCTGCGCGCCGGGGTGCACCCACCCGTCGGGCAGCGCGTCCAGGAGCACCCGGTGCAGGTCAGCGCGGTGAAAACCGAGCAGCGGGCTGGCGGTGCCGGGCAGCGCGCGGACGATGTGGCCACCGGAGGCGGTGCGCAGGTTGAAGATGCCGTGAAACGGCACACCGGCGGCCCGCGCCGCATCAGCGACCCCGAGCTCGGCCAGGGCGCGCAGGGCGTTGGGCGACTGGGACATGCCGGCGCCGATCTCCCCGAGTTCGGGTCTGCGCTCCAGCACGGTCGCCGTCCAGCCGATACGCCGCAGCCCGATGGCGGCGGCCAGACCGCCGATACCGCCGCCGATCACCACAGCGCTCTTGTTCATCTCAGCTCTCCTCGGCAGGGGCAGGGGCAGGAGTGGGGGTGGGGGATGGTGCGTCGTCGAACACCTTCGCCATCCAGTCGAAGATGTGATGTGCCTCGCGGATCCGCGCCGCCCGCGCCGATCCTGGGCCGATCAAGTCCAGGCCATCTCCGGCGACCTCGCGAAACGCGGTCAGGGTCGCGATCTGGCGCCGCACGACCTTCTCCCAGGCGCCGTCCTGCATCCGGTAGTAGGCGGTGCGCTCGCCGGGCCAGGTGCGCCGGCTGACGAACCCCATGGCCTGCAGCACCCGCATGTTCGTGGTCAGGGCCGCGCGGCTGGCCCCGATCGCCTGGCTGATCTGCCCGGCCGACTGCTCGGGCGGATCACAGATCATCAGCCAGCCCAGCACGCGCCCCGCGACCGGCGGCAGACCGTCGGCGGTGAGGAACATCGCCACCCGCTCGACCCAGCCCAGCACCTCCTGGTGATCCGCCTCACGCGCCCTGTCCATCGAGCCCTCCATGCAGCCATCTCCTTCACAACTAGAAAGCTATTTCACAATATTGTGAAATAGCAGAACAGGGCAAGCCGACGGCGAACGGCCTTCGGGGAGGATCGGACCGGATTTTGGCGCTACGTCAGAAGGGCTTGCATTCGGTACCTAGCTACGTCGAGGTGCTGGACGCGCTGAGCGAGCGCGCCGACGCGGCGGCGTCCGCGTGAGGCGGTCGGGGGAGGCGCCGGGGAGCCCGGCGGCCCGCCTGCCGGCCTGCTGAGCCGTCGGCCGCTGTTCTGCTCGACGCCTACGCCGGACTCGACCTGCACCAGCTCCGGCACAGCGCCGCCACCCACCTCGGCGAGGCCGAGGTGCCGCTGCAGCTCATCATGGGCAAGACCCGGCACAAGAACCCCCGCACCGCCATGCGCTACGTCAAACCCGGCGCCGAAGCCATCGCCGCCGTCACCGAGCACCTCGCCCCGCCTCACCGCCGGCACTGATCGCGGCGGCCATCCTCAGCCGGGCGGCCGCGCGCACCGGGCCGAGCGGAAACGTCGGGCCCCACCGCTACCGTGTCCGCATGCCCGCACGGTCCAATGACTTCCAGGCAGTCGTCTACTTCATCAAGAAGAACCTCGCGGCGGACGCCACCGTCACCGAATCAGCGCAGCTGCGCGATCGCGTCACCGGCCAGCTGCGCGAAGTCGACGTCGCGGTCGCCGGCCACATGGCCGGCCACCCGATGGTGATCGGCATCGAGTGCCGCGGACGGTCCAGGAAGGACGCCGTGTCCTGGGTGGAGGAGATGCGCGCCAAGCATGACGACCTGCCCACCGACCGGCTGGTGCTGGTCTCGGCATCGGGATTCAGCAAGGCTGCGGTCGTCAAGGCCAGGCACTACGGCATTGAGACCGTCACCCCGGGCCAGCCGATCGCCGACGACGGCCCTCTGGCCCGGCTAAGGCACCCGCAGGTGGAGTTCCGCGACGTCACCCACGACCGGCTGGTGGCCCTGCACGGCACGGTCGAGCTCGACGGCCAACCGCACACCAGCGAGCTCACCCCCGACCATGTCCTGTTCGCCGCTGACGGCGCCGAGCTCGGCCCTCTGGCCGACCTCGTCAGACACACCTTTGGCAGGCTGAACCTCCGCTCGGCGGTTGCAGCAGCGCAAGATGGCGACCAGTATCTGGTCATCGACGTGACCCGGCCGCGCCTGCCCCAGCCGGCGTCCGAGCCGATCGAGGTGTACCTCCAGCGCGAAAGCCACCCGCCGCACCTGCTTGCCCTCCCTGGCCTTCGCATCGTGTGCGCAAGCCGTGTCGATGTCCGCCCCGTGCAGCTGGCGGCCCAGTCCAGCCACGGCCCCTCCGGGATGACGCGCGCCAGGTTACGGCGGCCGACCTCGTGGGAGGCGGCGGTGATGGAGTCGATCAGCTCGCGGAAGTCGGGCTTGCGGGCGGCGTAGCGGAACAGCAGCCGGAACCCGTCGAGGGCGCCCGCCCCACAGAGCCGGGCGCCCCCTGGCGGCCCAGCTGACAGTGCGCGCCGTCTCGGCGCAGCCACCGAAACCTTCCTGGCCACCATCGCCAATGCGAACACCGCCTGCGCCTCCACTGCGACAGGCAGGTCGGCGTTCAGGGGGGTGGGTCAGATCTTGACGGTGATCTCGGCCTGGCCCTTTTCGGCCGTGGCGGTGATCTTCCAGCAGCCGCGGGAGGAGAACTCGATACCCATCGGCAGCGGTCCCGGCAGCCCTTCGGAGGTGGGGGTGAGGCTCGCCTTTCCGGTGGCCTGCGACCCTATCGCCGTCACGGTGAGCGTCGGGAGCTTCGCGCTGGAGGTCCACAGCGGACGCTTGAGGTAAAAGCCCTTGCCCGCACCGAGCGACTGCGCTGAAGCACCCCAGGCGGGCTCGTCCGGCGCCACGAACCAGATGTCGGACGCGCCAACGGCCTGGGTGATGCCGTCGTCCCGGAGTGCCCGCGGCAGGTCGCGCGCCGGGTGGACGCTGTCGTCGCAGGCCGCCAGCACGCTCGGCGCCGGGACGGGCGGGTTCGCGGTGCCGCACGCGCCGGCCAGGACAGTGAGGGCGGCACCTGCCGCCACCCGGCCTCGACCTGTCACCGGGTTCTTCGCAGAGCAGGAGTTCGGCATGCGTCGATGTTAGTGGCCGAGGCGGGCGGCGCCCTGGCCTGGACCGGTGGCCGCGTCGCCGTGGGGGTTCAGCTCCAGGTGAGCCGCTCGGCCAGCAGCGCCTGCTGGGCGGGGTTGACGGTCAGTTCCAGTGCCCGCTGATCACATCCATGTGCCTGCTCGGCCTCGCCCAGCTCGCGCAGCAGTTCGGCGCGGGTGGCATGCCACAACCCGTAGGAGGCCAGGTCACCCTCCAGCGCGTCGACCTGGGCCAGCGCCGCCGCAGCCCCGTGCACGCGGCGCACGGCGATCGCCCGGTGCAGCCGGGTGACCGGGGAAGGGGCCAGGTGCGCCAGCATGTCGTAAAGGACCAGGATCTGCGCCCAGTCGGTCTGCTCGAAGCAGGTCGCCTCCGCGTGACAGGCCGCGATCGCCGCCTGCAGCTGGTAGGGGCCCGGCCGCCGGTGCGCCCGCGCCGCCCGCGTCAGCAACGCGGTCGCCTGCTCGATCGCCTGGTGGTCCCAGCGGGAGCGATCCTGATCGGCCAGCAGCACCAGCCGGCCGCATCCGTCGAAACGAGCCGCGCCGCGGGCCCGGTGCAGCCGGATCAACGCCAGCAGCCCGGCCACCTCCGGCTCCCCCGGCACCAGATTGGCCAGCAGCGCGGCCAGCCATTCGGCGTCCTCGACCAGATCACGTGCTTGGGCACGCTCGGGCGTGCTGGACAGGTAGCCCTCGTTGAACAGTAGGTAGATGACCGCCAGCACCGAGGCCAGCCGCTCGGGCAGTTCCTCGGTCGCGGGGATGCGGTAGGGGATGTTCGCCTGGCCGATCTTCTTCTTCGCCCGGGTGATGCGCTGAGCGACCGTCGCCTCGCCCACCATGAACGCCGCGGCGATCTGCGCCGTCGACAACCCGCATACCACCCGCAGCGTCAGCGCGATCCGCGCCGCCGGAGCCAGCGCCGGATGGCAGCAGGTGAAGATCAGCCGCAGCCGCTCATCGGCCGCCTCCGGCTCCTGCCAGCGCAGCTGGGTCAGTTTGGCCCGGTAGTTCGATTCGCGCCGCAGCACATCCAGCCCCCGCCGGCGTGCGACCGTGTACAGCCACGCCTGCGGCCGCTCGGGAACCCCTTCCACCGGCCAGCGGCGCAACGCCGTCTCCACCGCGTCCTGCACCAGATCCTCGGCGGCGGAGAAGTCGCCCAGCAGCGAGATCAGACTCGCCGCCAACCGGCCCGCGTGCTCACGCACCACTCGGGCCAGTACCCGTGCGCTGTCGCCGTCGAGACTTTCGGCGTCGGCGAGCGGATACCGGGCCGCAGGCGAATCTGACGGGGAGGTCATGAGGCGGGGCGGATCTCCACGATCGGGCACGCCGGCCACGAGCGGGCCACCTTCAACGCCTCATCCAGATCGGCCACCTCGATCTCGGCGAACCCGCTCACCACCTCCTTGCCCTCCACGAACGGACCGTCGGTCACCACCGGCTCACCGCTGTCCAGGCGCAACGTGGTGGCGGTGTGTCCCGGCGCCAGATGCGTGTGGTGGGTGATCACCTCGGCGTTGTCGGCGAACCACCGGCCCACCGCCTCATAGGCCTGGCGCTGCTCCAGCTCGCCCATCGCCTCCACCTGCTGGGCGAACCGCTCGGTCTCGATGAACATCAGCACGTACTTCATGTCCTGCACCCTCCCCTTTGCCGTAGCGGTCTCTATCGACGTCCCCGCGCTCAGCTCGCGGGCAGAGCGGCGTACAGGTCGACGCCGCCCCCGTCCGGGTCGGCCACCGTCGCGTACCGCATCCCCCAGAACGCGTCGAACGGCTCAGCGATCCCGCGGTAGCCGGCCTGGACGAGCTCGGCGTACTTGGCGTCCACTCCCGCCGGGTCCTCGAACTCGAAACACAGCAGGGTACGCGGGCCGCCGGACGGCCTGACCCAGCCAGGCAGGAACGGGGTGCGAAAACCTTCGGTGTCGAGCATCACGTGCAGCCCGCCGGGCAGGTCGCAGCCGGCGTGCTCGGGCGAATACTCGTCGATCTTGAACTCCAGCCCGAGGCGGGCGTAGAAGGCGATCGAAGCCTGCAGATCGGACACCACGATATCGATGCTGTTGAGCGTCGGATTCATGAGCGTGTTCCCGTCTTCCCGGTTACGGCCCAAGTCCGGCCGCCGCTCTGGCGACCACCGGGCTCAAGCCCTTTACCAGCATGACGAGCGGGGCAATCCCCGATACGACATCTCCCGACGCGGACTTTCTCAACCACGCCGATGATGCAGATCGAAGAGGGCCGTAGACCGGCCTCGATGGCCGACGCTCAGGCCGTTCCGATCGTATGAGACGGCGGCGAACGCGGCTGCGTGCGGTCGCCGATCGACCCGAGCCGCCCAGGACATTGGCACCATCGTCGCCGCCCCCGGCTCTGTTTGAGCCGCTGTCTCGAAGGCAACACCGGCCGTGCCCACGTGAGCCTCACCCCGCCCATGCCCGTACCCGACGACCTGGCCGCGCTCCGGCAAACCACCTGGACCAGCCTCAGGCAGGCTGGTCCAGTGCCGTCGTGGAAGGGACGCAACCACGAGGGCACCGCCCGCGGCCGCCATCTGGAACAGCGGAGGGAACAGGCGTGGTGCCTGACCCTGGTCACCAACGTCGTCATGTGAAAGGCCCGTCACTGTCTCTGCTCCGGGGTCAGGACGTGTCGGGTCCGGTCCCCGATCCAGGCCGCTTCGAGAATCGCGGTCAGGCTGGCGGTGTCGGTCGGGCCTGGATGGTTCTGGATCAAGCGGGTGACGCCACCGGCCATCTCCGCGAAGCGGGGGAGGTCGGCGCGTGCCACGCCGATGTCCGCCAAGGTGGCAGGGATGCCGATGTCGGCAAGGAGCCCGTCGAGCCAGGTGAGGAACGTATCTGCGGCCTCGGCGTCCGAGGCGTCGGCCACGTCGAGCCCGCACACCCTGGCGAGGATGGCCAACCGGTCGCCGATGGCGTCCCTGGCCGCGTCCAGCGCGTAGGGCAGCAGCAGCCCGACGCCCAGGCCGTGCGGCGTGTGGGTGGCGGCGCCGATGGGGTACTGGAGGGCGTGCGGAGCCGCGTTGCCCGCGTGGGAAAATGCGAGCCCGGCCAGCATGGACCCATAGGACATGTCCGCGCGCGCGTCCTTGTCGCCTCCGTCCCTGACGACACGGGGCAAGCTGCGGGCGATCCGCTCCGCGGCCAGGAGCGCGTAGTGATCGGTGATCGGGTTGCGGCCGAGGAAGACCTGCTCCACCGGGTCGCGCGGTCCGTGGGCCCGGGGTCGCGCGGTGTAGCTCTCCACCGCGTGACAAAACGCGTCGATGCCGGAGTGGGCAGTGACGGTCGCAGGACAGGTGTAGGTGAGCTCGGGGTCGACGATGGCGAAGTCGGGCACGATGTGGACGCTGGAGACCCCCACCTTCAGCTCGCGGTCCGGGTCGGTCAGCACCGAGACGGGCGTGAGCTCGGAGCCGGTGCCTGACGTCGTCGGGACCGCGACGAGAGGAAGCGTCGGCCCCGGCACCTTCGACTCGCCGTAGAAGTCGCGCGGTGTCCCACCGTGGCACCGGATGACGCCGACGATTTTGGCGAGGTCGATCACCGTGCCACCCCCGATGGCGAGGATTACGTCGGCGTCCACCTCTGCGGCGACCGAGACGGCCAGGGCGACATCGGCGAGTGGCACGTCCGGAGTCGCGTCGGCGAACACCCCGACGACTTCGGCCTTCTCCCGCACGGCGGCCACGATCTCGGCCACGCCCGGCTGCCCCAGAAGAACCCGGTCGGTCACGATGAGGACTCGCGAGCCACACTCGGCCACCACTCGTGGGATGTTCTGCGCGACCCCTTCGCCCACTATCAGCTGGCGTGGTCCGCGGACGGTCTCAAGCATGTCAGTGCCTCTCTGGAACGTCGGCGGTGATTTGCTGGGCGGACGTCCAGGTCACCTGCGAGACCGGGACGGCGTCGGCGAGGTTGGCTGCCGGGTGGCGCGGGCGCGCGCGCCGGGCTCCCAGACCCGGTCGTGCCCGGGCGCCCTCGGGCCCATCGCGATGAGGACGTCGCCCCTGGTGGGCGGGTCAGCCGGGTCGAGGGTCCCGCGGACCATGGCCCGGGTCCGGCCCCACGGGTGGAGGCCGGTCAGGTCATGTGTGCACAGGGCGCGGTGATCCTCGGCGGGCACCCGGAGCGGCGGGCCGGTCACGGTAGGTCGATCGCCGCGTAGGTGACGTCGAGGTACTCAAGGATGCCCTCGTGCGACCCCTCCTTGCCGATCCCGGACTGCTTCACGCCTCCGAACGGAGCCGACGGGTCCGAGATCAGACCACGGTTGACGCCGACCATCCCCGTCTCCAGCCCCTCGGTGAACCGGAGCGCCCGCTGGAGGTCACGGGTGAAGACGTATCCGACCAGGCCGTGCTCGGTGTCGTTGGCCTTCGCCATCACCTCGTCGTCGGACGTGAACGAGATGATCGGCGCCACCGGGCCGAAGATCTCCGCCTCCAGCATCCGTGCGTCTTCGGGCACGTCGACGAGGACCGTGGGCGGGTAGAAGTGGCCCGGCCCATCCGGACGCTCGCCGCCCACCAGGACACGGGCGCCGCGACCGACCGCGTCGGCGACGAGCTCGTCGATCCTGGTGACCGAGGCCTCGTCGATCAACGCCCCGACGTCCACGCCGTCGTCGAGACCATGGCCCACCGAGAGCGCGCCCATCCGCTCGGCGAAGCGCGCCGTGAACTCCTCGCGCACCGGCTCCTCGACGTAGATTCGGTTGGCCGCGATGCAGGACTCCCCGAGGTTGCGCATCTTGGCCACCATGGCACCGTCGAGCGCGACGTCCAGGTCCGCGTCGGCACACACGATCAAGGCCGCGTTGCCGCCCAGTTCCATGGAGGTGCGCAGCACGTTGTCCGCCGCCTGTCGTAGCAGCACGCGCCCGACCTCGGTCGACCCGGTGAACGAAAGCTTGCGGGTCCGACGGTCGGCGAGCAGTGCTGAGACCACCTCGCCGGCACGCTTGGTCGTCACGACGTTGACGACGCCCGGGGGAACGCCGACCTCCTCCATGATGCGGGCCAGGAACAGCATGGTGAGTGGCGTCTGGGCCGCCGGCTTGGTGATCGTCGTGCAGCCCGCCGCAAGCGCAGGAGCGATCTTTCGGGCACCCATGGCCAACGGGAAGTTCCAGGGCGTCACGAAGACGCACGGTCCGACCGGCTTCGGCACGGTGAGGACGCGATATCCACCGGCGGGAGCGGTGTTGTAGCGCCCCTCGACGCGCACCGCCTCCTCGGCGAACCACCGGAAGAACTCGGCGCCGTAGGCCACCTCTCCCCGAGCCTCGGCGAGCGGCTTGCCCATCTCGAGCGTTATCAGCCGGGCGACCTCCTCGGATCGCTCGGTCAGTGCCCGGTACGTCGCGGTCAACAACTCCGACCGTTTTCGCGGCGGGGTCGCCGCCCACTCCGCCATCGCCTTGCTCGCCACGTCCAGAGCGGCGAGCCCGTCGACGACGTCGGCGTCCGCCACCTCGGCGATGGTCTTGCCGGTGGCCGGGTCCTCGACGGCAAAGGTGGCTCCGCCGGCGGCGTCGCGCCAGGCGTCGCCGATCCGGAGCCGCCGGTGCTCGGGGGCCAGGACGTTCATCGGGTCACTCATCGCGTCGCCTCCTGTGATGTTCTTGGTGATGTCCGGCGTGACCTCGGCGATCGCGCCACGCGCGTTGACGAACGGGTCACACGGCCTCGCCGGGGCCGAGGTCGCCGAGCGGGCCGAACGTGGCCGTTGGCCCTGGGGCCCTGGCCGCAGGGCGACGCCCCGCGCCACCGATCGCCCTCTCGGGCCATGGCCGCTTCGGCGTCGTCAGGCCGTGCTCACCGGTGACGGTCCGCCGAGGCTCGATCGCCACGTGCGGGCGCATGGTGACGTCGCCGCCCTGCGCCGGTTACCTCCCGGCCTCGGACAGCGCCAGCCCGGTGCCCGCGTCGAACAGGTGCGCACGGTCCAGGTTGACCGTGACATGCAGCCGCTCGCCCGGCGTACCGGTGACGGTGGGCCGCGCCTTGACCTTGAGGATCTCCGTCCCCACCTGGACGTCGACCACCGTTCGGTCACCGAGCGGCTCAAGGCCGTAGAGCTCACCCGACAACGACGCGTTCCCACGCTGCTCGACGGACAGGTCCTCCGCGCGCAGGCCCAGCAGCAGCGGCCGACCGTCCTCAGCCGTGGTCCAGTGAGGCCGCGGCAGTGTCCAGCCTTCCGCCCCGACCAGGCGATCTCCTTCGGCGTGGCAGGCGAGCAGGCTGATCGGCGGGCTCCCGACGAAGCCCGCGACCCACTGGTTGGCCGGCCGCTCGTACACCTCGGCCGGCGTTCCGACCTGTTGCACCTTCCCCTCCTTGAGGACCGCGACCTGGTCGGCCATGGACAGGGCCTCGACCTGGTCGTTGGTCACGTAGACGAAGGTCGCCCCGAGGCTCCGGTGGATGCGGGTGAGTTCGGTGCGCATCTCGACGCGGAGCTTGAGGTCGAGGTTCGTCAGCGGCTCGTCCATGAGAAACGCGCGCGGGCTGCGGACCAGCGCCCGGGCCAGGGCGACACGCTGCATCTCACCGCCCGACAACTGAGCGGGACGACGCTGCAGCAGACGTTCGATGTGCAGCAGGCTCGACATCCGCTCGACGGCGGCGGCGACCTCGCTCGAAGAACAGCGGCGTGCCCGCAGCGGCGAGGCGATGTTCTCGTACACCGTGTGTCGCGGGTAGAGGGCGTAGCTCTGGAAGACCATGGCCAGGTCGCGTGCGGCCGGGGTGTCACCGGTCGCGTCCCTCCCGTCCAGATGCACCGACCCGGCGTCGAGCTTCTCAAGGCCGGCGATCGCTCGCAGGGTCGTCGTCTTGCCCGCCCCGGAGGGCCCGAGCACGACGAAGAACGAGCCGTCCGGCACGTCCAGCGTCACCCCGTCCAGAGCCTGGACTTTACCGAAGGACTTGCACAGCCCGTGGACTGCCACGGTTCCCATCAGGCCACCAGCTCTTCCGTGCTCACGTCGTAGACCGGCGGGGGCCCGCCGGTGTGCCGCAGCCCGACCGGTGCGTCAGCGGCGAAACGGACAGTCGGTGGCATCCGAACCCGTACGTCGCGCTGGCCGCCGTGGTCGACCACGTAGATCATTTCGTCGCCCAGCCACTCCGCCGAGACCACGCGGGCCGGGACCGAACCTTCCGCCCCTGGTTCCGTGACTTCCAGCGCCTCCGGCCGGACGCCCGCGACCAGGGAACGGTCGCGCGGCAGGCCCGGCGGTGGCGTGAGGACCAGCCCGCCCTGACTGCGCAGCTTCCCGTCGGCCACCTCGACCTCGATCAGGTTCATCGGCGGGGAGCCGATGAACGCGGCGCAGAAAAGACTGGCCGGACGGTCGTAGACCTCCAGCGGCGTGCCGATCTGCTCGACGCGGCCCTTGTTGAGGATGGCGATCCTGTGACCGAGCGACATCGCCTCGACCTGGTCGTGGGTGACGTAGACCATCGTCGTCCCCAGCTCTCCCTGCAGGTGCTTGATCTCCGTGCGCATGTCCGCCCGCAGTTCCGCGTCCAGGTTGGTGAGAGGTTCGTCCATGAGGAATGCGCGCGGTCGTCGCACCAGGGCGCGAGCGAGCGCGACGCGCTGCTGTTCCCCGCCGGACAGCCGGTGCGGTCGCCGGTCCAGGAGCGGACCGAGCCGCATCAGCCGGGCGGCTTCCTCGACCCGCTCCTGCACCTCCGGCTTGGGCAGTCCCTCGGCCCGCAGGGGGAACGCCAGGTTGTCGCGGGTTCTCAGATGCGGGTAGAGAGCGTAGAACTGGAACACCATGGCGATGTCGCGCTCGGCGGGCGGCAGGTCGTTGACCAGCGTGTCGCCGATGCGGATGTCGCCCGTCGTCTGCCTCTCCAGTCCGGCTACGGCTCGCAGCGTGGTCGTCTTGCCGCACCCCGAAGGGCCGAGCATCACGAACAGCTCGCCGTCGCCGATGGACAGGTCCACGTGCTCGACCGCCACCGTCCCGTCCGGGTAGCGCTTGTGCAGGGCGGTCACCTCGATGCCCGCCATCAGCGTCGCACCGCCCCGAGCGTCACACCGGCGACGAGGTGCTTGCGCACCAGGTAGGCGAAGACGAGCACCGGCAGGGCGAACACCACGGAGGCGGCGGCCACGAGACCCCAGTCCACAGTGGTTCCGCCGATGAGGCCGGCGATGGCGGGCGGGGCCGTCCGCACGGTGTCGCTGGAGGTGAGGAAGATGGCGAACACGAACTCGTTCCACGAGAAGATGAGGGCGAAGACCGCCGTCGCGGCGATCCCGGGCAGGAGCAGGGGAAGGGTGAATTTCCAGAACGCCTGCAAGCGGGTGTAGCCGTCGAGCATGGCGGCATCCTCGTACTCCGCGGGCACCTCGTCGACGAACCCCTTCATCATCCAGATCGTGAACGGGACGTTGAACGCGGTGTAGATGAGGATCAGGCCGAGCTTGGTGTCGATGAGCCCGAGTTGGCGGTACATGAGGAAGATCGGGATCACGACCACCACGGGCGGCATGAAGCGGGTGGACAGGATGAAGAACAGCTGGTCCTTCTTGGCCTTCACGGCGAAGCGTGAGTAGGCCCAGGCCGCCGGGACCCCCAGTACGGTGGCCAGCGCCGTGGAGACCCCGGCGACCACGACGGAGTTGAGGAACGCGACGGACAAGGTCGAACGACCGCCGCCGGAGGCGACGAACACGTCCTTGTAATGGTCCAGAGTGACCGTGAAGTCGAAGAACTTGGCCGGGATGGCGTAGACGTCCCGGTTCTCCTTGATGGACGTCTCGATCATCCACAGCACCGGAAAGAGCATCACGACGGCCAGCACGGTCAGCAGCGCGACCTCCAGCACGGCGCGGCCCCGGCCGCCGAAGCGGCGCGCGGGGGGCGTGTGATCCCGGACAGGGCCCGCGGACACGGCCTCGTCGACGGAGACGGCCATCAGTCCTCCTTGAGCTTGTTCAAGTAGCGCAGGTAGAGCTGCGTGAGGACGATGACGACGAGGACCATGAGGATTCCGTACGCCGAGGCGGTTCCGGTGTTGAAGCCCAGGAACGCGACCTTGTAGACGTGGAACGACAACGTCTCGGTGGAGACCCCCGGACCTCCGCTGGTGAGGATGTAGACGAGGTCGAACAGCCGGAAGGCCTCGATGGCCCTGAACAACACGGCGATGAGGAGCAGCGGCCACACCAGCGGAAGAGTGATGGTGCGGAACCGGAACCACTCGGACGCCCGGTCGATCGAGGCGGCCTCGTACAGGTACTTGGGGACCGCGGTAAGGCCCGCGAGTGCGATGAGCATGATGAACGGCGTCCATTGCCAGGTGTCGACCACGATCAGGGAGATCAGTGCCGTCCGCTGCCGGGTGAGCCACTCCACCTGCCCCAGGCCGAGCGAGCCGAGCATGCTGTTGATCACGCCGAACTGCGCGTCGAGCATGAATTTCCAGAACAGCCCGACCACGACCTGCGACAGCATCATCGGAACCAGGAACAGAGTGGTCAGCAGTCCTCGCCCGTGCGTGCGCCGTGAGATCAGGTAGGCGATGGTGAAACCGAGCACGGTCTGCAGGGCGACCGCGCCGACCACGTAGATCAACGTCGTGAAGGCCCTCAGGTGGACCTGCGCCGACGTCAGGATGGCGGTGTAGTTCTCGAACCAGACGAAATTGGCCGACCCTCCGCGGGTGGCCGAGTAGTCGGTGAAAGACAGGTACAACGCCCACAGCAACGGGAACACCGACATGGCGAGCAACAGCAGCAGCGCGGGGGAGATGAAGGCCACGCTGAGCCAGCGGTCGCTCAACCGGCGGGACCGGCCCGGTGCGGGCGGCGTCGCGGACGCCACCTGCCCGGGACGGTCGGTCGTCAGAGGGACGGGGTCACTCACAGTCCGCCGCCGCCCTTGCGGCTGCCGGAGTCGAGCACGCCCTGCTGCTCCTTGGCGATGTCGTTGAGCGCGTCCTTCGGCGTCTTCGCACCGTTGAGAGCCGCGTTCACGTTGGTGTTCTCGATGTCGACGAGGCGCGCGTACTCAGGGACGTTCCACATGTCCCGCATCCGCGAAACCGAGTCGGCGTACACCTGGTTGAACGGCCCGGCATTGAGGAACTCGGGCGACGCCAGGGCGTCCGTACGCGATGGCACGCCACCGGCCGCGGCCCACTTCTTCTGGATGTCGGCCTGCTCGAACCACTTCATGAAGTTCAGTGCCTCCGCCTGGTTCGCCTCGGGGGAGTAGGCCGACACGTGCATCCCCATCCCGCCGAGAGGCACCAGGTTCGTCTTCTGGCTCGGCAGGGTGGCGAAACCCAGCTTGTCGAGAATCTCCTCCCGCGTGGTGCCGAGCGTCGACTGCTTGGGGTCGAGCAGGCCGCCGCTCGCGGCGATCCAGTTGAACGCGATGCACGCCTTGCCCTGGGCGACCGCCGCGTTCACCTCGTCGATGAACCAGTTGCCGGAGCCCTTGGCGGTCAGCGGCTTCATCTTGTTGACCAGGACGTCCATCGCCTCCTGGCCCGCGGTGTCGTTGATGACGCCGTCGATCTTGCGCGTCTTGGGGTCCCAGAGGTTGCCGCCGTAGACGCCGTTGACCGTGTTGTAGGTCACGGCCGCGGCGTCGGAGCCGTTGGCCTGGTGGAAGGCCAGCCCGCTGACGCCGGGGTTGTCCGTCTGGCACTTCTCGGCGACCGAGATCATCTCGTCCCATGTCTGCGGCGGCTTGTCGCCGATCAGGTCCTTGCGGTAGATCATCGTCCAGGTGTCGCCGAGCAGCGGCAGCCCGTACAGGCTGGCGTTCTCGTCGCGCTTGCCGGTCTCCGCCTGGGGGTACTGGCCGTAGGCCGCCAGGAGGTACGGGTTGTAGGCCTTGACGTCGATGTTCTTCTTGACGAAGTCGGTGAGGTCGAGGATGTTGCCGTTCGTCACGGCCTCGCCGATGTGCTGCGAGTCCAGGATCGGGATGTCGAAGTCGGTCTTGTGCGCCGCGAACTGGGTGAACATCGCGTCGTGCCAGTTCGCGTTCGGCACGGTGTTGACCTTGATGGTCACGTTCGACCGCTCCTTGGTGTACTCCGCGTTCGCGAAGTCCTCCAGCGCGTGGGCGGGGGGCCAGTCGAACCAGATGAAGCTGAGGGTCAGCGGGTCCTTGGTGAGCTCCGGGATGGTCGCCGGCGCCTTGGGGGCGCTCGCCTCGTCCTGGCCGCCGCCGCAAGCCGCCACGGTCGTGGCCGCCAACATGGCCGCCGTCACCAGCCGCACCTTTCGACCGGGAACGGCCAGTCGTCCTATTCGCTTGGGATGCCGCATCTTCTTGCCTGCTTTCTGGGGGGAGGGCTTCTGGAGCCTGGCTGCCTGCTTCGCCGAGCGGCTGCTGGGTTCAGGCGTGTTGCCGGCTGTCGCAGGGGCTGACCCGCGGACCGGCGTCACGAGTACGCCGCGACGTGATGGGGCTTCAGGCGGTCGAGAAGTCCCTCGGTCCCTGTGCGGCCCGGTGGCGAACCGAGTAGGACGTCGAGCATGCTCATGAGAGCTCCAACTGATCGAAGCGGAGCGATGGCGGGCGGTTCCCCGATGGGTGAAGGATGGCTGGCATCCGTCACCTTTCCTATACGATCCGGGTGGGAGCCTCAACATCCCGCAGCGTTGCGACCGATGTCAATAGGTTCCCGAAGACGCAAGAAAGGACCTCACGTCACGATGGACGACGAAGTGATGATCGTGCGGCGCCGTGGGGCCATGACGGGCGGAACACCGCCGGGAAGATCTCGCGGCCGGCTTGCCGACGAGGTGTACGACACGCTGCTCGGACAGCTGATGTCGCTACGGATCGAGCCTGGCTCCCGCGTCACGATCGACGTCCTGGCGCGAGAGCTGGGGGTCTCGCAGACGCCGATCCGAGACGCCCTGAACCGCATGGAGGCCGAGGGCCTGGTCGTGCGTGTGCCCCATGCCGGCTATCGCATTCCCCCCCAGATCACCCGTGACCGATTCGAGGACATGCTTGAGATCCGCCTGCTCCTCGAGCCGGCGGCGGCGCGCAGATCCGCCGAACGCGCATCCTCGAAGCAGGTGGCCGGTCTGCGACGAATGCTGGAGGAGATGGCGGAGCTGGAGGGGGGCGACGGGCTCATGGCCTATGGCGCCTTCGGGCTGCGCGACGCCGCTTTTCACGATCTCGTCGCCCTGAGCGCGGAGAACCAGGTCATCCGCGAAGCGCTCGCCCGCCTGCACGCGCACGTGCACCTGTTCCGGCTCCTCCACGACGCCCAGGTCACCCACCTGGCCATGGCCGAGCACGAAGAGGTTCTGGCCGCGATCGCCGCGCGTGACCCCGACGCCGCCGCCTACGCCATGCGTCGGCACATCCTGCTGTCCGGCGAGCGGTTCCGGCGATTGTTCGACGAGGCCGAGGGCGCGGACGGAATGGCGGTAAAGGCTTGACGGGCGGTCTGGGCCGAGGAATGCTAACCCAATCGGATCGGATTGGATCGGATTGGATCCACTTCACCCGCCCCAGATGCGAGGAGAAGCAGGTGCCCAGAGCACTGCTCCTGACCGGCGACGCCGCCGAGGAGCTCGACACCATGTATCCCTACTACCGCGTGCAGGAGGGCGGCTGGGACGTCGACGTCTCGTCACGGACGATGCGTGACGTTCAGCTGGTCATCCACGAGTTCGACCCCAACTCCGACGCCTACGTGGAGAAGAACGGCCGGAAGCTGCCGGTCGACGTGCCCTGGGCCGAGGTCGACGTCGAGCGCTATGACGCCCTCATCATCCCCGGGGGACGCGCCCCCGA
Source organism: Streptosporangium sp. NPDC023825 (assembly GCF_040639575.1). Lineage (NCBI taxonomy): Bacteria > Bacillati > Actinomycetota > Actinomycetes > Streptosporangiales > Streptosporangiaceae > Streptosporangium > Streptosporangium sp. NPDC023825. The sequence continues at coordinate 18,424 of NZ_JBFAAE010000053.1, forward strand.
GTGGATCCGGGTCGACGCCGACGTCAGGCGCATCACCGAGCACTTCTTCGCGCGCGACCTCCCGATCGCGCTGGTGTGCCACGGCGCGCAGGTGCCGGCCGTGTACGGGCTGCTGAAGGGTCGGAAGACGGCGTGCTTCCCCCCCATCACCGGTGACATGGAGAACGCGGGCGCGACGGTCATCGACGCTCCCGACGTCGTGGACGGCAACCTCGTCTCCTGCCGGGGGTGGCCTGACATGCCGCAGTTCGGCAGGGCGATGATGGAGCTCTTCTCGAAGTCCGTCGGCTCCGCATCGGCATGAGCACACCTGGCCCGTCTCGGTGACGGCACTCCGGACCGTCACGGTCGACGGCTCCCCCGTCCACGTCCTGGAGAGCGGCACCGGGCCCGCGGTGCTGATGCTGCACGGCTCCGGACCCGGTACGACCGGATCCGGCGCCTGGGCGGCGACCGCACAGGCGCTGGGCACGTCCTGGCACCTGGTGGCTCCTGACCAGGCGGGGTTCGGCCGTACACCGGTCCCGGCGGGCTCCAGGGGCGGGCTCCGGCTGTGGACGGAGCAGGCCGCGGGCCTGATGGACGCTCTCGGTGCCGAGCACTACGCCGTGGTGGGCCACTCCATGGGCGGTGCCGTGGCGCTGGCGCTGGCGGCCGCGCGTCCCCAGCAGGTCACCCGTGTCGTGGCGGTCTCGACGATGGGCGCCCCCGGGGCGCCGCTGTCCGCCGAGCTCGACGCGATCTGGGCCGCCCCCGCCGGCCCGGTCGGGGCACGAGACATGTTGAGTCGCCTCGTCCTCGACCAAGCGCTCGTGACCGAGTCGGCCGTCGCCGCCCGTGCGGCCGCGATGCGAGCGGGGGCGGCCGCGTTCGCCTCGTTGTTCCCTCCGCCCAGGGCACGCTGGGCCGACGAGCTCACCCTCTCGGCGCAAACGCTGGCGGGGATCCGCGCGCCCGTGCTGCTCGTCCACGGCGCCGAGGACCGGGTCACCCCGCTCGGTACGGCGGCCCTGCCCCTGCTCGAACACCTGGCCGATGTCCGTCTGCACGTGCTCGGCCGATGCGGGCACGTGCCGGCGCTCGAGCACCCGCACGACTTCGGGCGACTCCTGTCGTGCTTCCTCGGCCGGGAACGAGGTCACTGATCGCTGCGACAGGTCCGCGGCCCGTGCTCAAGCGGATCAGCATGAAGCGGGCGTGATCCGCGCGGAAGCCGGCGCCCTCTCGCGTTCCTCGCCTCCGGCCTGATCATCCCCAGCGGCCCTTCTCCACCCACCTGGAGTGCCACCTCCTCGCCCAGGCCGTTTCCACGTACCCGGTACGCATGCCCCGCCGGGCCTGCGGATCCCGGTACGCCATCCGGATGTGCCCGAGCACCACGAGGGTGATGGCCAGGGCCGTCACGTCGTGCACGAAGATGGCGCTGGTCCGGGAGATCACCGGCAGGAGCCCGGTGAACCACATCAGCAGGCCGGTGAACATCATGATCGGCACGGTTCCGGCCACCCACCCCGCGTAGATCTTCTGCCCGGCGTTGAACTTGCCGGCGGGCCGCCGGTCGGGCGAGGTCCAGCCCTTGCGGACCGCGCGCAGCCACTCCCCGTCGTAGCGCGCCAGCCGGTTCAGCCTGCGCAGGTCGGCGCGGAACGCGGACGAGGCGAGGCCGAGCAGGAACGGCACCGGCAGCAGGATCCCCGACCACTCGTGGATGACGACCACCAGGTGGCGGCGGCCGACCAGCTGGGCCAGCGGCGAGAAGTACAGGCAGGCCGCCGCCCCCGCGCACAGCAGCACGAGGCCGGCCGTGGCGCGGTGGACCAGCCGCTCGGCGCGGGTGAACCGCAGGACGCGCCCGGAGCGCTCAGACGGAGCGGTCGGCCCCGTCGAGCCAACCGTCGACGTCATAGCCGTACTCCTCCCAGTAGCCGGGGATGACCTTGTCGGTCACGGAGATGCCGGAGAGCCATTTGGCCGACTTGTAGAAGTACATCGGTGCCGCGTACAGCCGGACAGGCCCGCCTTGAGGGTGCGAGAGCGGTTTGTCCTGCATCTTCAGGGCCACCAGCATGTCGGAACGGCGCGCCTGCGCGAGCGTGAGGCTCTCGCTGTACACGCCGTCGAAGCAGGTGAAGCGGACGGCTTTGGCCTCCGGCCGCACGCCGGCCGCGTCGAGGAGGTGCGAGAGCGGCACCCCTTCGAAGGGCGTGTTCGGGACCCGCCAGCCGTCGGTGCACTCCACGTCACCGACGACCCGGGCCTGCGGCAGCGCGCGCAGGGCGTCCAGCGTGTACGTCGTGGGGCGGTCGACGAGACCGTCGACGGTCAGCCGGTAGTTCGTCCGGTCCTTCGGCGGTACCGAGCCCGCGACGCTGAAATAGCGGAAGCCGCTCGGGTTGGGCAGGAGCCCGGTCAGCCCGCTGGGGTCGTTCTGGGAGACGGCTCCGAGGGCCTTCTCCCAGCCGCCCTGCAGGTAGGGCGCGGCCACAAGGCCGGCGGCGCCGGCGGCGAGCATCGAGAACATCACCCGCCGTGCGATGGGAGGGCCGCTTTCCGCTTCGTCTCGTGAAGTTTCGTCTCGTGAATCGGTCACCTCGCCATTCGAGCAGCCGCGACGGCGCTGAGCCAACGGCGACGGGGAGCCGTAAGACTTTCGTCATGTTTGTCCGGGTATCGACACTTTTGTGAATGGAGTGGCACCGGCGGCCCGATCACCTCCCGTGGCGAACCGCCGCCGCCCGGCGTGCCGGCCCTCCCATGCGTCACTGGTTTGACAGGTGACGTCTGGTGCTGCCAGCATCGTCACCAGCCGAACAGGTGACGCCAGTGGGCGCGCCCGCTCGGACGACCGATCACCCCAGGAAGGAAGAACACCATGGCTGCCAGCTACACCGCGGTCGTCACCGTCACCGGAGAGGGCCGCAACGGGGGCCGCGTCACGGCCGACGACGGCCTGCTCGACACCACCCTCGCCATCCCCAAGGAGCTGGGCGGGGCCGGGGGAGCCACCAACCCCGAGCAGCTGTTCGCCGCCGGCTGGGCCGCCTGCTTCCTCGGCGCGGTCAGGAGGGCGGCGGCCCAGCGCAAGGTGAGGCTGACCAGCACGAGCGTCACGGCCGAGGTGACCCTGAACCACAGCCCGGACGACGAGTTCGGCCTCGGCGCCGTCCTCACCCTCGAACTCGGCGGCGTGGACGCCCGGACCGCCGACGAGCTCGGCGCGGCCGCCCACCGGATCTGCCCCTACTCCAAGGCCACCCGGGACAACATCCCGGTCACCATCCGGGCGACCGCCGTCGCCTGACGTCCCGCCTCACCGGCGGCGCCGGGCGCCGGGCGCCCCGCAGGGAAGGAGTATCGTGTCGCACATCCTGAATCTCGCAAGGGCCCTGTCGGTGGTCCTGCTCGCGTTGGCCGTCGCCATCGCCTGCTTCGCCCAGGTGTTCTGAACCCCGCAGCGCGAACGGGGGAGGCGAGGGCCGCCGAGCCGGATCGGCCGCGGCCCTCGCCTCCCGCCTCCCGCCTCACGGCGTTCGGCGTCCCGCCACGCCGGAAGGCACTTCCGGCGCGTCACGAGTCCGCGGGTTCCGCTGCGCGCGACCGCGCCCGTTCCGCTTCCCGCGCTCTGAACGCGGTTCCTTTTTCCGATATCGAAGGTGAGTGCCATGGACAGGCGTACGTTTTCCAAACTGCTGGTCGCGGGGACGGCCGCGGCGGCGCTGCCCGGCCCGCCCGCGGCGTCCGCCTCGGCGGGCGCGCCGGGGCGCACCGGGACGGCCGTGCCGAAGCACGTCAGGGCGGGCGTGCTGGACGTCGGGTACGCCGAGTCGGGCCCGCCCGCCGGTCCCGCGGTCATCCTGCTCCACGGTTTCCCGTACGACATCCACAGCTATGCCGACGTGGCGCCCCGGCTGGCGGCGCAGGGATACCGGGTGATCGTCCCCTACCTGCGCGGGCACGGCACGACGCGTTTCCTGTCGAGCGCGACGTTCCGCAACGCCCAGCAGGCGGCGATCGCCCTCGACATCGTCGCGCTGATGGACGCACTCAAGATCAAAAATGCGGTCCTCGCGGGCTTCGACTGGGGGTCGCGGACGGCCGACATCATCGCCGCGCTCTGGCCCGAGCGCTGCAAGGCCCTCGTCTCGGTGTCCGGCTACCTGATCACCAACCTCGAGGCGAACCGGGATCCGCTGCCGCCGCAGGCCGAGCACGCCTGGTGGTACCAGTACTATTTCGCCACGGAAAGAGGGCGGCTCGGGCTGGAGAAGTACCGCGAGGAGTTCGTCAGGCTCCTCTGGAAGAGCGTCTCACCGACGTGGAAGTTCGACGAGGCCACGCTCAAGCGCACCACGGCGTCGTTCGCCAATCCCGACTGGGTGCCCATCGTGATCCACAACTACCGCTGGCGGCTGAGCCTGGCCAAGGGCGAGCCCCGCTACGACTCCGTCGAGAAGCGGCTCGCCGCGGCCCCGAAGATCTCCGTGCCCACGATCACCCTCGACGCCGAGCTCGACCCGTTCACTCCGCCGGGGAACGGCTCGTCCTACCGCGAGCGCTTCACCGGCGCGTACGAGCACAGGACCCTGCGGGGGGTCGGCCACAACGTCCCGCAGGAGGCCCCGGAGGCGTTCGCCAGGGCCGTCGCCGACGTGGACGGCTTCTGAGCGAGCAGGAAACCGCCTCCCCGGCGGCGGGGAGGCGGCTTTCGCGCGTCGCGCGGCGACCTGCCCGACCCGCTGGGAGAAGACCGCGGCCCGGGGGCGGGCAGGGGCCGCCGGCACGCCGCCCGCCCCTGCCACCACGTGGTCGTACTTCGCCGCGCCCTCTCCCGATTCGTCACCGGCTCAAATGGTGACGAACATTGCACGGCTGAGAGTCACCTGTCAAACTGGTGATGTGAATCATGTCTTTCTGTGCGGCAATCCCGCGCTCGACTTCGCCTGCACGGTCCGCGCGCGCCGCACGGCGCACGTGGAGACGCTCGACGCCCCGGACCGGCTCGACGCCTGGTACGTGGAGTCCGGCGTCGTCGACGTCGTCTCCTCCTGCACGGAAGCGGATCTGGTCCGGGCGGTGGCGCTGCGGGAGGCCGTCTACGGGCTGGTCACCTCCCGGCTGGCCGGTGACGGATACGACGACCGGGCGCTCGCCCTGGTGAACGAGGCGGCTCGCAAGCCCCCGGCGACACCCCAGCTCACAGCCGGGGGGCGGTGGGTCGAGGCGACCCCGGCACAGGCGCTGTCCACCGTGGCCCGGCACGCCATCGAGCTGCTCAGCGGACCGGAGATGCCACTGATGAAGGAGTGCGCCAATCCCGAGTGCACCAAGATCTTCATTGATCGGTCGCGCGGCGGGCGCCGGGAGTGGTGCGGCATGGAGTCCTGCGGCAACAAGATCAAAGCGGCGGCCTACCGGGCGCGCAGGAAGGAGGTGCGGGCGGCCGGCGCGCGCTGACCGCGACCGGCGCGCCGGACGGCGGCGGTTCGCCTCAGGCGATCGCGACGGCGGGCGGAGCGAGCGGGGCCGGCCGCCGGCTGAGCCTCAGGACGGCCTCGGCCGTTCGCGGGTCGGCGGCGGGGGCGAAGGGGCGGACAGGACGGACTCCGGGCCCGATGACCAGGCCGGTCCGCCCGTCGAGTGAGGCGCCGGCCGCGGCGAGGATCGACGGGCGTGCCGCCACCGACGCGGAGCCGGACGTGGCGCGTTCGAAGGTTCGCCGGACCAGCGGCCACAGCAGCCGCAGTCCCGGCGAGACGATTTCGGGCGACCGCATGGTGCCGTCGGTCATGTCGGTGGCCGCGCCGCCCGGATCGGCGGCGAAGACCGAGACGCCGCTACCTCGCAGCCGCTCCGCCAGATCCAGCGTGTACGCGAGGTTGGCGAGCTTCGCCCGGCCGTACCAGTGGAAGCCGTAGTAGCCGCCCGGCGGCTCGACGGCGTCGAAGGAGCGTCTGGCGACCCGGACCGAACCCGAGGTATAGCTATCCGTTTTCTGGTTCGTACCGTAGCATAAACGGATAGGTATCCGATTAGAAGGGCCGGATACGGCGGCGAACCTGGGGTGTCGTTGACCGATGCGGTCATCAGCCCGGCGCCCTCGAACTGGAGCCCCGCCGAGGAAGGAGAACCTCGGCGGCGGCCCAGGCCCGGGGCAGCCCGAACTCGGCCAGGCCGCGGAGCAGGTCGCGCAGGGTTTCCTCGGTCACTCCGGCCGCTTTGGCCAGCTCGGCGTGAAGGTGGAGGGATTCGCCCAGCGTCTGGTAGAAGACGTCCACGACCAGGCAGGCGATGGCCCGCTCGCGGACACTGAGGTGGGGGCGGGCCCAGCGCTGGGCGAGCTGGTCCTCGGTGAAGGCGGCCAGGCCCGGGTCCATGTCCTCAAGGTCGCGTACGGCGCGGGCCAGCGGCCCGGTCAGCGGCACCGGCTGGATCGCCTCGGTGTCGGATGCTTCCGGGAGGCCGAGCTCGGCCAGACGCTGGAAGGCCGGGACGAGGATGGGGTAACCCACGTAGGGGGCCAGGTGGCGGTAGAGCTCCCGGATCGACTCGGGTTCGACGCCGTTGGCCAGGGCCATCTGCAGGTGCATGGCCAGCGGCAGGTCCAGGTGGGGGTGGCACAGGTCGGCGGTCAGGCAGATGAACGCCTTCTCACGCAGGGTCAGGTAGGTCAGGCCCCACAGATTGTGGCCCGCGCCGACGGCGAGCCGGGCGAAAACGGGGTCGAGCGCGGCGAGGGCGTCGACTCCGGCGAGCTGGGGCATCGGTGTGCTCCGTTCGGGGTTCAGGACAGGCCGAGGGCGCGCAGGCGCAAGCGGTCGAGGGTGTACTGGGGGACGATGCGGCCGAGAGTGCTCATCAACCGGGACTTCTTGCCGACCGGGTATCGGGAGCGGGGCTTGCGCGCGGTCAGGGCGTGCAGGACGGCGCGGGCGACCACGTCGGGGCTGGAGCCGGAGCGTTCCTCCTTGAGCCCGGCGGTGGTCATGGTGCGGTAGGCAGCGCCGTACAGCTGCCTGCCCTGCTCGCCGAGGGAGGCCAGGCGGGGTTCGACCTCGTCTTCCAGCTTGTCCACCGCGTCTGTGTGAATGGAGCCGGGTTCGATAAGTACCGCGCGGATCCGCCAGGGTTTGACCTCCATGCGCAGCGCGTCGTTCAGCGAGCGGATGGCGTGCTTGGAGGAGCACAGCGGACCGCCGAAGGGCAATGTGATCCAGCTGCCCACCGAGCCGACCGTGACCACGCGGCCGCGCGAGGCCCGCAACATCGGCAGCATCGCCTGGGTGACCGCCACCTGGCCGAAGACATTGACCTCGTACTGTCGGCGTAAGGCGTCCAGAGGAACGAACTCCAGCGGCCCGGTGACACCGATGCCGGCATTGTTGACCAGGGCATCCAGGTGGGTCAGGCGTTCGGCGGCCTCCGCGATCCGGCCGGCGTCGGTGACGTCGAGAAGGATGGGTGTGACAGTGGGGCCGAGTGCTCGGCCGTCTGACTCCTTGCGCACCCCCGCGTAGACGGTGAAGCCCTCGCGGGCCAGCAGCAGAGCGGTGGCGCGCCCGATTCCGCTGGAGGCGCCGGTCACCAGGACGGTCTTCGACATGAGAGGTTCCTTTCAGGTCAGTGGTAGGTACGCATCAGCTCGATCGCCCACTCCGGCTGCACCGTCTCGCCCTGCGGGCCGAACTCGGCCACGCAGGGCTTGATGTCAAGGACAGGGCTGCCGGCGACGGCGTCCAGGCCGCGGACATGGAGGTTCAGGCCGTCCACGGCAAGTAGCCGGCAGCGCGAGACGCCCAGCAGGTTCGGCCGGTTCTCGCCGCGCTACCCGACCGGCGCCTGAACCTGCCGCTCCTCGGCTTCGAGCAGGCGGTTCTCTTTGATGAGGAAGTAGATCAGCAGCCCGCTCATGACGAAATGGCCGCCGGCGGTGTACAGGCCGGGGAAGTAGCCGCCCTTGAGGATCGGGAAGACGAAGTGGGCGACGCCGTTGAGCAGGCCGGCGCCCAGGGCGTACCACCACAGGAAAAAGTTGGCCACGCGGACGCGGTAGAGCGCGCCGGCACCGGCGAAGAAGTAGAGGGCGCCGAACCCGAAGACGAAGACGAGCAGGAACTCCTTCTCCGGCCAGTCACGCGGCGAATCGAACAGCTCGACGATCTCGTGCGGGAAGCCGCCGGTGTACTCCTCGGCCATGTGGATGAGCTGGAAACCCACCGCGCACAGGTAGACGGCGATGACCTTCCTGGACTTCACCGGGCGGGTGTAGCTGAAGGCGATCCAGCCGCTCCAGCCCAGCACGCTGGCGATCACGAGGATGACGGCTCCCTGGATGGGGAGGGTGAGCAGGGCCCAGGTGCAGAAGGCGGCGGCCAGGATTGCCATGACGGCCGCCGGACAGGGTTCAGGTCGCTTGGCCATGGCCGGAACTCTAAGAAGATCGCCATGCCCATCGCTTCCGTCAGGTGACTGACGTGTGCTCGGGGCACATCAGTCACCTGACGGAGGGCGAGAGGCCGGCGGCGACGGCCTGGCCACCGACCAGATCCAGGGCCGCGTCGACGCCGTCCGGCGCCAGATCACGGACCCGGTCAGCCAGGCCGGGGCCGTAGACGATCGGGATGGCACCCAGTTCGCGCAGGTAGTCGTGGTTCTTCTCGCTCGCCGTGCCGATGACCCGCGCGCCCGGTCGGCACGCGAGCCGAACGGTGAGAGTACCGACACCGCCCGCCGCCGCATGGATGAGAACCGTGTCACCGGTTCCCACACCGAGCTGCCCTGCCTTCGTCCTGATCGCACTCGTCCCCGCCGCATCGCCACCGAGGCGCGATCCCGAACTCACCGGTATCAGCACGGTAACCGGTCGGCGAGCATCAGTCAGGTGACAGAGGCGACCCCCACGGGCTTCTGGCTACGGTCGGCACCATGAGGCTGATCAATGACCATCTGGCCGTCCAGGCCCGGACGGTGCCCCCGACCGGTGACGGTTTCGTCATGCTGGCCGGTGAGGTCGGTTCCTGGCGTGGCCCTTTCGCGTCCGCTCCCACACGACTGGCCGCCCGGCTCAAGGCGCTGGCCTCGGGGATCGAGGCGCGCGAGGCGAACGTGTTCCGCGCGGTCCTGCGCCCGCCGGGCGAGGGCGAGGAGGTGCTGGCCGCGAGGGGCATCCGGCCGGCGCGCTTCGACGTCGTCGTGCTGATCCGTACCGCGTCCGTGGAGGCCGCGCTGGAACTGCGCGCGAGCGCCGCCTACCGGGAACTCGCCGAGACGCTCCACGCGGCCGCCCGCCGTACCCACCAGATCGTGGCCGACAACGCCGGCCGGCTCGGCGACGTGGACCACGGCCAGGACCACTGCTACCTGTTCAACTACTTCTACGCCGACGACCGCGAGACGCTGCTGAAGGTGTGGAAGTACACCGCCGGGTGGTTCCAGGCCAAGACCGCGCTGCCCAACTCCGCGCTGATGCGGCCGCTGGAGGACGAGCCCGCCGACTACGGGCTGATCAACCACGCCGGCTGGCCCAACTGGCGCGCCTTCCTGCCCAGCCTGATCTTCCGGCCCACTTTCCGCAGCTTCGTGCTGGCCAACTTCGAGGCCAACGGCATCGCCGCCCAGCCGATCATCTACCGCCGGGTCTGACCTACGCCAGCTCCAGCCTGGCCAGCTCGGCGCGAGAGGCCACCCCCAGCTTGGGGAAGGCCTTGTACAGGTGGGAGGCGACGGTGCGGGGACTCAGGAACAGCCGTGCGCCGATCTCGCGGTTGGACACCCCGGTGACGGCCAGCCGTACCACCTGCAGTTCCTGCGGAGTCAGCACGGCCAGCGGATCTGCGGCCTGCGAGCGGTCCGGCAGGCTGAGCCCGGTCGCGCGCATCTCGGTGGCGGCACGGGCAGCCCAAGGAGTGGCGCCCAGATGGCCGAAGGCCTCCATGGCGGCCTGGAGCTGGGCGCGCGCCTCGGCTCGCCGCCTGTTGCGGCGCAGCCATTCGCCGTAGACCAGGCGGGTGCGTGCCTCGTCGAAGGGCTGCCTGTCCTGGGCGTGCAGGGCCAGGGCCCGTTCGTACAGCGCCCCGGCCGCGCTGTCGGGGCTCAGCAGCGCACGCGCCCGCTGGAGGAGGGCGAGCGGTGCGGTCCGGCCCGTCGCCTCCGCGGAGGCGGCCAAGCTGTGGAGCAGGTCCTGGGCGCGCTGTCGCCTTCCTGCGCGGACAGCGGCCTCGATGTAGTCGGGCCAGGAGTACCGCCACAGGAAGGCATGGCTGGTGGGACCGCTCATCGCCCGGTCCACCCGGTCGAGCATCGCTTCGTAGCGGCCCAGCCCGAGGTCGAGGATCGCACGGGCACACTCCCCCCAACCGGCTCCGGGCATCCACCTACGGTGGTCGGCGTCACGGATCGCCTGCTCGGCCATCGCCTCGCACTCCTCCTGCGCCCCGGCGACCGCCGACAGCCAGGCGTGGATGCCCGCCAGGTAGCCGCGCCACATCGGCTGGCCGACATCGGAAGCCAGGACCAGACCCGTGGTCACCGTGGCCCGCGCGGCGGGATGCCGGCCGCCGAGCACCTCGGCGATGGCCAGGATCACCATGGCCTGGGGCAGGCGCCCCAGCCGTCCCTCCGCCCGGCATTCCTCGACGAGCGCGGTGGGGGCGTCGAGCATGCCGGCGACCTCCTCGCCGACGATCCCCTGGAACACCTGAAGGCAGCGCAGCTCGTAGGGGATGTGGTCGTCCCGTCCCGTCCTGCCGGACAGAAGCGTGGGGGTGGCGTCGCCCTCCAGGACCCGGCGGAAGGAGTGGTTGACGGTGCGCACCGCCTCCACCGGCCCCTCGCCGTCCGGGCACAGTTCCTCGGTACGGCGGGCCAGGGTGAGCTGGTCGGGGTGGGCGGCACTGGCCCAGGTGTAGTAGCCCGCCATGGCCAGCAGCGACAACTTGCCGGGCAGGTCGTCGGTCGCCTCGGCCCCGTGGTGCAGCAGCCGTACCCCATCCAGCGGCCGGCCCGCCTCGACCTCCAGCTTGGCGCGCACGTAGGCGAGTTCCGCCTGGGCCGAACCTGTCAGCGTGACCGTCTCGGCCCGGTGCCGCGCCCTGGCCACCAGCTCGCCCGCGCGCTGCCACAGGCCCGCCTCGATCGCGGCCTGGGCGGCGGCGGTCCAGCGGCGCACGGCCCGGCCCGGGTCGGGCGACAGCTCGGCCGCGCGGGTGTAGGCCGCCGACACCGCCGCCTGCCCGCCGCGGCGCAGCGCGCGCAGCGCCAGGTCCTCCAGTTCCCCGGCCACCTCCTCGTCGGGCTGCAGAGCGAGCGCGGCCCGGTGCCAGGCGCGCCGGTCGCCGTCGGCGGTCTCGGCCAGCGCCCGGTGGGCGGCCATCCGGTCACCGATGTCGCAGGCCAGCAGTACCGCCGTACGCACCAGCGGATGACGGAAGGCAACGCCCTCCGGCCCCACCCGGACCAGACCCGCGCGCTCGGCTTCAGCGAAGTCGACCAGCGAGGCCCCGAGCCGGCCGACCGCGCGTGCCGGCACCTCCAACCCGCCGTGGTGGTCCAAAGCCGCCACCAACAGGCACGAGCGGGTCGCGGCGGAAAACGCCGAGACGCGGTCGCGGAAGCCCCTCAGCACCCGGTCCGTCACCGGCTGCGCCGTACCGGCGAAGAAGGCCAGCGGAGCCATGGGCCCCTTGCGCTGTTCAGGGGGGAGCATCCGGGGCAGCTCGATCAGCGCCAGCGGGTTGCCCCCGGCCTCGGTCACCAGCTGGTCGCGCACGGTTGGCGGCAGATCCGCCGCCTGCTCGGCGAGGAGGTTGCCGGCCGCCTCGGCATCCAGCTCCCGCAGCCGCAACTCGGGCAGCCCCCGGGCGGGGAACCCGCCGTCCCGCACATCCTCGTCCCGCGCGGCGAACAGAACGGCGACGGGCTCGGCATGCAGACGACGCGCGGCGAACAGCAGCGCGTCGGCCGACTCGCCGTCCAACCACTGCGCGTCGTCGACCAGGCAGAGCACCGAATCCGCGGCCGACAGCTCCACCAGCAGGTTGAGCGTCGCGAGCCCGACCAGGAAACGGTCGCCCCGGGTGGTGCCGCCGAGGCCGAGCGCACCCCGCAGCGCCTCCGCCTGTTGGCGCGGCAGCACCTCGACGTGATCGAGGACGGGACGCAGCAGTACGTGCAGCGCGGCGAAGGGCAGATCGGCCTCGGACTCGACACCGGACACCCTTAACACCTGCGCCCGCGCTCCAGCCGCAGCACACTCCAGCAGGGCCGACTTGCCGATGCCCGCCTCGCCGCGCACGACCAGTGCACCGCACCCGCCTTCGACCAACTCGGCAATGACAGATTGCTCCGCTTGACGTCCGTGCAGCATGGTTCTCCCAAGAACGCAGGTGCGCGATGTCACCCGCGGCAAAAGCTCACATTGTCGCAAATGTCCGGGGATAGAAGCCGACCTGCTCGGTGACCACCCGGCTCCGGAAGCCGAGGTCGGTGTAGAAGGTGAAGTGGCTGCCGGGGTAGATCGGGGATCTGGCGCGGCTCTCCATCGCTCTCGCCGAAACTCCGGTAGTCGAAGACCAGCGCCGCCAAGCCTGCTGCGGCGAAGCGCTCGGCGTAGTCGAAGAGCCGGTCCATCGTCCCGCTGAGACCGCGGCAGAGCACCACGCACGGCACCGGCGCGGCATCGGCCGGCAGGTAGAGGTAGCCAGCACACCGGACGCCGGCGGCAGTAAGGGACACCTTGGTCCGCATGCAGATCATCCCTACAGCAATAAACTGACTTCCGGTAAGCACTCTAGCGGAAGAACTGACCACAGGTAAGTGAGATCGAATGACATTCGAGCGGATCTTGGAGGCGGCGCGCGTCCTGTTCGCCGCCCGCGGCTACCGTGCCACCTCCATGCAGGCCATCGCCGACGAGGTGGGCATCACCAAGGCCGCCCTCTACTACCACTTCGACTCCAAGGAGGAGATCCTCCGCCGGCTCACCATTCCACTGCTGGACGAATTGGAGGCGGTGCTGGCCGCGGCCGAGTCCTGCGGCAGCGCCGAGGAGGTGCGGTGGCGGGCGATCGAAGGCTACGTCGATGTGCACCTGCGCCACCGCCAGACGCTCACCATGCTGGTCAAGGACATGACACTGCTGGTGCAGGCGCCGATCGCGGACCGTTTCCGCACCGCGATCGCCCTGGCCAACGAGCTGGTGGCCGGGCCGGCCAGCGGGATCGAGCAGCGGGTGCGCGCCTGCCAGGTGGTCGCCGGGCTGGCCGATCCGGTGCTGCTCTTCCGCGACGCGCCGCCGGAAAAGCTGCGAAGCCTGATCCTGGGCGGCGCCCGGGCGTTGCTGGGCGAGCCGGCCGCCCCCCGGGCCCGCGGCCGCGCCCGGGGACGGAATGGCGGACGGCGCGCCCTCCTCACCGAGGAGCAGATCGCCCAGGTGCGCTCCCTGTACGCCGAAGGCCGCAGCGGCGAGGAGATAGCTGCCCGTTTCGACGTCTCCAGGGCGACCGTCTATCGCCATCTCAAAATCTAAATATCGTGAGACTTGATTTTGAGACGGAGTTGGATCTGCGGAATGCGAGGTGCCACTCTGGATCAGGCGTTACGGCCGGCCTTGAGCGTGGCCGCGATGTGGACGACGCGGCGGGCCTGGTGGCGGGCGGCCTCCAAGGTCACCTCGGTGGGCGCCCCGGTGCCGGCCACGTGGGAGGTGCCGTAGGGGTTGCCCGACTGGAACTGGACGGGGTCGGTGTAGCCGGGAGGCACGATGACGCCGCCCCAGTGGTAGAAGGTGTTCCCCAGCGCCAGGATGGTGGATTCCTGCCCGCCGTGGGCGGTGTTGGAGGCGGTGAAGGCCGAATACACCTTGCCCGCGAGCTTGCCCTGGAACCACAGCGGACCCGTGGTTTCGATGAACGCCCTGAGCGGGCTGGCCGGGTTGCCGAAGCGCGTTGGGGTACCGAACAGCACCGCATCAGCCCACTCCAGGTCCTCATGGCCGGCCTCGGCCACATCAGCGGTGTCCTCCAGGTGCTGGACCCACTCCGGCCTGGCGCCGATCGCCTCCGGCGGAGCCAGTTCGGCGACCTTCCGCAGCCGCACCTGCGCGCCGGCCTTCTCAGCGCCCTCGGCGACGGCCTGCGCCAAGGCGTGCACGGTGCCGGTGGCGCTGTAGTAGATGATCGCGACGTTCACGGGTTCCACGATTGGTTTCCTTTCTGGTCGATCTCGACCGATACGACGAAGCGGCGCCGCGGAATGTGAGGTGACACGCCGATCTCACATTCGAAAGGCTGCCTCGACCGCCAGCTGAGACGAGGAAGACCGGCTGGCGGGGCTTTAGGTCCCTGACGAGCTGCGACGACCACCACTTCTCCCACTCCGACGAGCTCGGCCGCTTCTGGCTCGGCACGAGGAACCGGAACCCGGCCCGTGGCCACGAGGGCTCCCCAAGCTGACCGCCGGCTGCCGGCCGTACGCGCCGAAAGGTCAGGCCAGGGATCCTCGAGGTTCGGCGGCCTGTGACACGTTGGTTGACGGCACCCAGTCTCCGGGCCGGAAACCTCAGACCGCCGTCAACGCGGAGGGCGCAGACCCTCGAGGAGAACGTCGAGATAGAGCTCCGCGTGCCTGGCGTCATCGCCGCCGGAGCGGACCGCGTGCTCGATGCCGCAGAGCAGGCGGCGGACATCGTCCGCCTCGATGCCACGGCGAACGGCCCCCGCGCGGCGAGCGCGGTCGAGCAGCTCCGCGACGGCACGGTCAAGCTCGGCCTTCATCGCCGAGGTCCGCGCATCGGCGTCGCTGGCGGATCCGAGCACCGCCGCGAACCCGGCGTCCTCCAGCGCGCGTCCGAGGGTGAAACGCAGGAGGCGGTGCAGACCCGCGAGCGAGTCCTCGTCGGCCGCCGCGGCCTGCGCCTCACGGACAAGCTGCTGGAAGCTCTCCGCCAGCAGCGCTTCCAGCAACGCGTGCCGGTTGGGGAAATGCCGGTACACGGTCCCGACGCCCACTCCCGCGAGCCGGGCGATGGTGTTCAGCATGAGCGAGTCGTCGCCCGCGGCCAGCTGCTCCCTGGCGATCTGCAACACCCGTGCGCGGTTGCGCGCGGCGTCCGCGCGCAGCGCCGTCCCCCGCCCGACATTGGGTGTCACGGGCCCAGCCTAGGCCAAGCCCGCCGGGCGTCGCCCGGCCGGCCGCCGGGCCGCAGCTCGCCGCACCGGGCGGCGGATGCGCGGTGCGCGCCCGGCCCTGCCTCCGTCGCCGGCAGGGCCGGGTCACCGCGTCCGGCGGGGGCGGGCCGTGGTGTCATGGCGGGCGAGGGCGCCGGCGAGGTCGCCGAGGTGCCGGGAGACCGGCCCCAGGGTGAGCAGGCCGCTGCCCGCCCCGGCCAGCTCCGCCGCCGCCGGGGCGAGCTCCTCGCGCGCGCGTTCCATCGTCTCCCGGTCGCCGACGGCGATCGCGGCCCGCGCGACGAGGCACCACAGGGCCTCGGACATCAGGTCGCGGGGCGGGTCGGGGATCTCGCGCAGCGCCTCGCCGGCCTCGGCGGGACGGTCCCGGGACAGCAGCACCAGGGGACGGGCCCATGGCTCGTAGGGGCCCCAGTCGGTGCTCTCGTCGGCGGGGACGGGCGACGCGTGCCGCAGGCGCAGGCACAGCAGCGCGAGCGGCAGCAGGCCGCTCTCCAGGCCGGGCATGCCGGCGCCGTCCAGCCGCGCGGCGGCGTCCCGGTAGGCCGCCTCGATCTCGGCCGCGGGCGCCCGCTCGGCCGCGGCGAGCCGCAGTGCCCGGTACCACTGGGTGAACACGCCCACCAGCGGCCGCTCGTGGCGCTCGGCCAGCCGGTCCGCGGCCGCCGCGTGCCGGTCGGCCTCGGTGAAGTCGGCGAGCGCGCCACGGGCCTGGACGCGGATGAGATGCCCGAGGATCTGGAAGGCCACCAGGTCGTGCCGGGCGGACAGGGCGACCAGTTCGGCGCCGATCTCGTCCCTGCGCGGAGCCAGGCCCGCGCGGTGGAAGGTCTGCATGAACACGCCGTTGAGGGCGAACGCCAGCAGCGCGGGATCGTCCAGGCGGCGGGCGATCTCCTCGGCCTCGCGGGCGGCCTGCGGCCCGCGTGCCGAGCGGGTGCCGCGCGACTCCACGGCGACCGTGGCCAGCAGGCCGGCACGCACCGCCTCGTGCGCGCCGGGCGGGATGCCGACCAGGGCGCGTTCGGCCGCCGCCACGACGCGCGCCGCCTGTTCGGGGTCGTCCGAACGGGTCCAGATCGCCGGGACGTCGTAGGCGCCGATCACCCGGGCGGTCAGTTCCACGTCGTCCAGTTCCTCGGCGGCGGCGATGGCCGCCAGGCGGTGCCGGCGAGCCGCCTCCAGCCCGGCGCCCCCGGTCAGGGCGAGGCTGCGCAGCAGGCCCATCGTCGACTCCAGCCGGGCACGGGGGCCGGAGGTCACGGTGCGGTCGTAGACGGCGGCGGTCTGCGCCCACACCCGGGCCGCCGCCCCGCCCGGCCCGGACGCGAGGTCGAGGTGGCCGGCGTGGTGGAGGATGTCGGTCTCCAGGCGGCGCAGGGGCGGGCCCGGATCCACCCCCAGTTGCTGGACCAGCGTCGTGCGTGCCCGGCGCAGCACGGCGAGCGCGTCGCCCTGGCGGCCGGTGCGGTACAGCGCGAGCGCCAGCAGCCGCCAGGCGTCCTCGCGCCAGGGGTGCTCGGTCACGTGCGCATCCAGGTCCGGCACCGCCTCGGCGGCCAGGCCGAGGGCCAGCCGGAGCTCGGCCTGGCGCTCGACGGCCTGCAACCGCACCTCGGCCAGGCGGGCGCGTTCCGCGCGGGCCCAGTTCCGGTCGGCGAACTCGGCGTAGGCGGGCCCGCGCCACCACCCCAGCGCCTCGGCCAGCCGGGCGAGCCCGTCCTGGGGCGGCAGCGTCGCGGCGGCCGACACCGCGCGTTCGAAGCGCCAGGCGTCCACCTCGCCCGGCTCGGCGCGCAGCGCGTACCCCGGCCCCTCGGTGACCAGCAGCCGGGCCGGGGTCCGAGGCGGGCGCCCCGGTTCCAGCGCGCGGCGCAGTGCGGCCACGAAGGTGCGCATCGCGCCCACCGCGCCGGGAGGCGGATCGTCCCACAGGTCCCCGACCAGGCCGGTGATCGGGACGACGCGACGGCGGGCGATGATCAGCCGGGCCAGCACCTCGCGGTGCCGGGGCCCCTTGAGGGCGATCACGCCTCCGGCAGCGTCCCAGGCCGTCACCGGCCCCAGCACCCCGAACGTGACCCGCACCCCTCGACCCGTCCCTTCCCGGGGCATCCCCCCTGGCCACGGTAGCGCGCTGACCGGATGCTCATTCACGCCCGGCAGGCTGAAGGCGTCCAACCACCTATCGAAAAGAGCGCGACCATGGCGCCTGTCATCACCGGATTCGACTACCGGCGCGTCCCCGTCGCCGACGGCGTGTCCCTGAACGCGGCCGTCGGGGGGACGGGCACCCCGATCGTGCTGCTGCACGGTTTCCCCCAGACCCACCTGATGTGGCGGCACGTCGCCGCCGACCTGGCGGCCGACCACACCGTGATCTGCCCCGACCTGCGCGGCTACGGAGCCAGCGACAAACCGGCCGAGACCGACGGCACCGCCTACGCCAAGCGGACCATGGCCGCCGACATCGTCGCCCTGGCCCGCGCGCTGGGGCATGAGCGCTTCGCGCTGGCCGGGCACGACCGGGGCGCCCTGGTCGCCATCCGCGCCGGTCTCGACCATCCCGGGGCGATCACCCACCTGGCCAGCCTCGACGTGCTGCCCACGCTGGACATGTGGGAGGTGATGCACGGCGTCACCGCCGCCGTCGGCTTCCACCTGTACCTGATGGCCCAGCCTCCGGGCCTGCCCGAGCAGATGATCGCCGCCAGTTCCGACGCCTTCTTCGGGTATTTCCTGGACATCTGGACCAAGGACCCGGGGGCGATCCCCGCCGATGTCCGCGCCGCCTACCTGGACGCCTGCCGCGCGGCGGTGCCCTCGATCGTGGCCGACTACCGCGCCTCCGCCGGTGTCGACGTCGCCCACGACCGGGCCGACCGGGACGCGGGCAACCGGCTGCGGATGCCGGTCACCGTGCTCCAGCAGGACTGGGGGTCCGCCCTCGGCTTCGACGCGGCGGCGCTGTGGAGCGCCTGGGCACCCGATCTGCGGCACGTCCCCGTCACCTTCGGCCACTTCATGGCGGAGGAGGCCCCCGCCGATGTCGCCAAGGCCCTCCGGGACCTGCTCTCGCGCCGGGCGGCCGGGGCGCGGTGACGCGTCGCCCGGTGCGGCGGGGGCCGCCGGGAGCGGTGCGGGCGGGGGAGTGAGGCGACCTGCCCCGGTCGCCTCACGGGCCCGCCGCGCGAAGCTCACGCGCCCGCCACGTGAAGCTCACGGGCCCACCCCGCGAAGGCGGGTGCCCCCTGGGGGACCGGCGCGCGGCCCTCCGCCGCCTCCGTCGCGCCCGCGGCTTGACTCTCAGGTGACTTGAGGGTGCAGATTCGTCTCGTGAGTGACAGCGCGGAGTTCTACACGATCGGCCGGCTCTCTCGTCGTACCGGCCTGCCGGTGCACACGATCCGCTTCTGGTCCGACAGCGGGGTGGTGCCGCCCACCGGCCGTTCCGACGGCGGGTTCCGCCTGTACGACGCGGCGGCCGTCGCCCGGTTCGACCTGGTCAGGACGTTGCGCGAGCTCGGCATCGGCCTGGAGGACATCCGGGAGATCCTGGATCGCCAGGTCACGGTGGCCGAGGTGGCGCGGACACACGCCCTGGCGCTGGACGCGGAGATCCGGACCCTGAGACTTCGCCGCGCCGTGCTCCGCACGATCGCCAGACGCGACAGTACGACGGAGGAGACATTGATGATGCACAAACTCGCCCAGCTGTCCGCCGCGGAGCGGCAGCGGGTCGTCGACGACTTCGTCGGCGAGGTCTTCGCGGGAGTCGACCTCGGCGCAGACGACGAGGCCGCGATCGTCGCCGGGTGGATGCGGGAGCTGCCCGAGGACCTGCCCGACGATCCGACGCCGGGTCAGGTCGACGCCTGGGTGGAGCTGGCCGAGCTCGTCGCCGATCAGGACTTCCGGCGGCGGCTGCGGCGGATCGTGCTCAGCGGCTCCTCGGACCCGCGGATCGACGCCGGGCTCGACCTGCGACGGCTGGTGCTGGAGAGGGCGGGCCGGGCGCTGGCCGGCGGTGTCACGCCGGAGTCGGCCGAGGGCGGGCGCGTCCTGGGCCGCATCGTCGGGCCCCGGCTGTCGCCCGCCGAGCGCGCCGAGCTGCGCGACCGGCTCAGGATGCTCGCCGACGCCCAGGTGGAGCGCTACTGGGAGCTGCTGGGCGTCCTCAACGGCCGGGAGCCGTCCCCCTCGGTCATCCCCGCCTTCGACTGGGTGATCACCGCGCTGGGGGCCCACCGCTGAACCCTCCGTCCGAGGGGGCCCGGCTGGAGGTCAGGCCTTCCCGATCGAGTGGAGAACATCCAGGTAGTGGCGGTTGTACATGATGCCGAGGATGTTCCCGAAGGGGTCGATCACCGAGGCGCCGACGAAGCCGTCGCCGAACTCCCGGGGCGGCTCGTGCTCCTCGGCCCCCATCGACAGCAGCCGGTCGAGGGCGGCGGGCACGTCGTCGACGTGCCAGTACGTCACGACGCCGCCCGGGCCGGTCTTCGCGTCGTCGGCGAGTTCCCGCGCGTAATCGCTGTCGAGCAGGCCCAGCTCGTGCTGGTAGTCGCCGAACCGGAATTCGATATACCCGGGCTTGTTGAAGTAGGGCTCGACACCGAGCAGTTCGGTGTACCACTCCTTGGCCGCGGCCAGGTCGGCGGCGTGAAATCTGACGGTGGTAAGTCCTCGTAACGCCGACGAGATCGACGCCGACCCCCACGACCTCAAGAACGCGGGAAGGGTACGGTCCCTGCGTCTCAAAGCGCTGGTGGAGGCCGTGGCCACCGACGTCATGGGCCGGGTGGGCAGGGCGCTGGGCGCCGGGCCGCTCGGCCACGACGCCGCACACGGACGCCGGATCGCCGACCTGACGGTCTATCTGCGCCAGCATCACGCCGAACGCGACCTCGCCGCGGGGGCCATCGTCGCCGAGCAGGGAGCCGGCTGGTGAGCAACGAACGTACAGAAGCGAGCACCGAACGTACAGAACGCGCCGGCAGCGCCGACAGCATCGGCTGGGACGGCTGGGACGATTCCGCCCCCAACCCCATCGACGCCCCGGGAACCTCCGAGGCCGAGTGGCGCGCCTGGCCGGGGCTCGGCGCCCTCCCGGCGCTCGCCTACGGCGGCTGGCGCAGCGCGGTGGTGGTCGCCGCATCGGGGTGTTCACCGCCCTGCTCGCCCCGCGCCGCGACCGGCTGCTGGCCTGCGACCTGTCCTCCGTCGCGGTCGCGGCGGCCGCGGAACGCACCGCCGGGTACCCGGGGACGCGGGTGCGGCGGCTCGTCCTGCCCGGCGAGTGGCCCGAGCAGGAGGGAGGGTTCGACCTCATCGTGCTGTCGGAGGTCCTCTACTGCTTCGGCGACGCGGACCTGGAACGGATGCTCGACCTGGCGGTCGCCTCTCTGAGCCCCGGGGGCACCCTGCTCGCGGTGCACTGGAGGCACCCCGTCGCGGAGTACCCGCTCGGCGGCGATGAGGTGCATCGCGCCCTGGCCGGGCGTGGCGAGCTGACCCGCCTCGTCGATCACCGCGAGCCGGACTTCCTCGCCGAGGTCTACCTGCGCGGTCGCACGGCTCCCTCCGTGGCCAAGGCGGAAGGACTTGTGTGATCCGGACCGTCGGGGTCGTGGTGCCCGCCCGCGACGAGAAGGAGCTGCTGCCGGCCTGCCTGGCCTCGGTGAACCTGGCCGGGCGTCTGGTCCCCGATGTGCGGGTCCACCTGATCGTCGTCGCCGACACGTGCGGTGACCGTACGGCGTCCCTCGCCGCGCAGGCCGGGGCGACCGCCGTCGAGGGCACCATGACCAACGTCGGACAGGCGCGGCTGGCGGGCACGCGGATCGCCCCCGGCGTGTGGAGGCCCCGGCACGGGGAAGGCGCGCTCTCGCGCGGGGCGGCCCCGCGGGCGCCGCGGCCGGTCACGGTGACCGGAGCCGGGCGCGCCCTCGGGGACCGGCGCGAGCCGGATGACAGCGGGCGCCCCCGGGTCACTCGCCGGTCGCCGTGACCGGCGCGAGCGCGGATCCGTGGCGATCCGCGGAGAGGTGGAGAACGTGAACCGTTCGTACGTGGTGACGGGTGGCGGCCGGGGCATCGGCAGGGCGGTGGCCGAGCGGCTCCTCGGCGACGGCGGCTCCGTCGTCGCCGTCGAGCTCGATCCGGCGGCCCTGGCCTGGACGGACCGCCACCCCGCGAGATCGCGCCTTGCCGCCGTGGCGGGGAACGCCGCCGACGAGTCCGTCGCCGGGCGCGCCGCCGACGTCGCCCAGGGACTCGCCCCGCTCGCCGGATGGGTCAACAACGCCGCCGTCTTCAGGGACGCCTCGATCCACTCCGCCACCGCGCGGGAGGTGCTCGACCTGATCGCGCTGAATCTCGACGGGGCCGTCGTGGGGTGCGCCACCGCCGTACGCCGCTTCCTCGCCGCCGCGACGCCGGGGGCGATCGTCAACGTCTCCTCCCACCAGGCCCGGCAGGCGGTGGTGGGCTGCCTGCCGTACGTGACGGCCAAGGCGGCCGTCGAGGGGATGACCCGCGCGCTCGCGGTCGAGTACGGGCCGCGGGGGATCCGTGTCAACGCCGTGGCGCCGGGCTCGGTCGGCACCGAGCGCTACGCGGAGTTCCTCGGCTCGCGCGAGCCGGCCGAGGCCGCCCGGGTGGAGCGGGAGATGGCCCTGCTGCATCCGATCGGCAGGGTGGCGCGTCCCGAGGAGGTCGCGGCCGCGATCGTCCACCTGCTCTCCGACGACGCGGCCTTCATCACCGGCGCGACCGTGCCCGTCGACGGCGGCCGGACGGTCCTGGCCCGCGATCCCGAGGGGTGACAGGGGCGGGACGTCAAAGCAGCAGGCGCACCGCGGCGAGCAGCGTGAGTCCCAGCGTGATCCGTTCGAAGAGCGTGCGGTCGATGCGGCCGATGACGGCGCGCCCGATCGCGGCCCCGGCGAGGACCGCAGGGGCGCCCAACGCGGCGAAGACGAGGGAGGAGGGGGTGATGAGGCCCAGCGCGACGCTGAACGGCACCTTGAAGGCGTTGATCGTCAGGAAGAACCAGGCGCTGGTGCCCAGGAAGCCCAGCATCGGCAGGCCCGCCGCCAGGAGATAGATGGCCATGATGGGGCCGGCCGCGTTGGCCGTCATGGTGGCGAAGCCGGCGAAGACGCCCGCGAGGGCGGCCACCGGGCGGCGGTGGGCGAGCGAGTCCTCCGGCGCCCGGCGCCGGTTCCACAGGTGAACGGCGATGATCACCAGCAGGATCGCCCCGATGAGCCGTCTCATCTGCGCGTCGTCGACCCAGCGCACCACCACCGCCCCGGCGGCCACGCCCAGGGCGACCCACGGAAACAGCCTGATCAGCCTCGGCCAGTCGGCGTGGCGCCGGTAGGAGGCCACGGCGACCAGGTCGCCGACGAGCAGGAGCGGAAGCAGCGTGCCGGTGGACTGCTTGGTCGGCAGCACGAGCGCGAACAGGGCGATCGCCACCGTCCCGGTACCGGAGACGCCGGTCTTGGAGAAGCCCACCAGGAACAGGGCGGCCAGCAGGATGACCCACTGGACGACATCAAGGGAGGGCATCAGCCTCGCCGGACGGAGGAAGCGGGAGAAAAGGTCACAGATGACCGTACATGATGCGTCAGCCGGCGAATCCCCTGGCCGGGGACCCGGCGCCGGGCCGCGAATCGGTGGCCATCGCCGGGGCGGGCCGGCCTGCCCCGCCCGCCGGCGTCTCGCCCGCCACGGCCCCGCCCGGTGTCGAGGCGGCCGTGTGGCACGCGCCGCGGCCGTCGGCGCGCACGACGATCCGGCCCGCCTCGACGCGGACGGCGGCCTCGGTCGCGTCGCTGACGGCCGGGACGCCGGCCGCCGCGGCCAGGGCGCCCGAGTCGTCCAGCACCACCTGCAGGCGCGGCCACGCTGAGGGCGGGAACGCCTGGCGCAGGCAGCCGCGGAAGTCGGCGACGGCCAGCCGGGCCAGCGGTGCCAGCTCGCCGGGGTCGCCGGTGACCAGGACGGCGGTGATCGCGGCACCCGCCGGTGCGGCCCGTACCGCCTCCTCGGCGGCCTCGAGCCGGTGCAGCCCGAGGATCGCCACCACGCCGTCACCGCCGTCGCCGGTGAGCCGCGCGGGCTCGCCGCGTACCGCGTCCACCGCCGGCGGCGGGGACCACGCCTCGTCGGCGGGCCGGGCCCGCGGGATCCACGGCGTGGACGGCCACCTGTCGTCGAGGTCGAGGCCGGCGAGCCGCTCGCAGGCGCCGACGATGGTGAAGGGATCGGTGAAGCCGGGGGCGGCGGCGGCCAGCTGGCTCGCGCCGTGCAGGGTCGTGAGCGTGGCCTCGGCCACGCGCATCAGGCGGCCGCCGGGGGTGGCGGGCGGGCGCAGGCGCTCCAGGGCGAGCCCGAGCAGGATCGCGTTCAGCTTCGTCAGCTGCGCGAACGGCCGCCGGGTCCGCTCGTCGGCGAGGATCTCCGGCATCAGGTCCACGCCGATCCTGGCCAGGCCGTGCCGCTCGTCGGTGGTCAGGGGAAGCCGGGCCAGCCAGGCGCGGGCGAACGCGCCGAGCGCCTCGCGGGGGGTGAGGCTCGGCTCCGGGTCCGGCGGCTCGGGGGCGCGCTCGGCGAGGTCGGCCAGGACCGTGAAGTACAGGGCCCGCTTGCCGGGGAAGTTGGAGTAGACCGCGCCGCGGGTGAGCTCGGCGCGCTCGGCGATGGCGTCGATCTTCGCATCGCGGAAGCCGCGCTCGGCGAACTCCTCCGCGGCCGCGGCCAGCATCCTGGCGCGGTTGCGCTCCTGCAGCTGCGCCCTGCTGAGCCGGGTCATCGCCCTCCTCGTCGTCGCGTTGCCGTCGATCCCGATCCAAGATACCGTGACCACTCAGATGACAGGATCATCTGTTTACATCATCTGAAATTCGGGAGGATTCATGACCGCTGCCGGCCAGGACGTGAGCGACATTCCCGAGGTCCCGGGGGTTCCCGAGATCCACCTCACCGACGCCGAGGTGCTGCGCGACCCCTTCGCCGCGTACGGGCGCGCCAGGGAGATCTCGCCGCTGGCGCGGCTGGTGGCCCCGGGCTTCGGCCCGATGCTGGCCCTCACCCGGCACGAGGACGTCAGGGCGATGCTGAGCGATCCGCGCTTCGAGATCAACGCCGCCAGCTTCATGCGGCCCGACGTGCCCGAGGACTGCCTGCCCTACATGCGGACCATGAGCGAGATGGACGGGCCAGAGCACCTGCGGCTGCGCCGGCTGGTGTCGCCGGCGTTCAGCGCGCGCCGTGCCGCCGAGTTCCGGCCGCGGATCGAGCCCATCGTCGACGCCCTGCTCGACGGCCTGCCCGGCGTGGCCGAGCAGGCCGAGCACGGCGTGGTGGACCTGCTGGGGCACTTCGCCCGGCCGCTGCCGATGGACGTCATCTGCGAGCTGGTCGGCATTCCCGCCGCCGACCGCCCGCGCTGGCGCGAGTACGGCGCCACCGTCGTGGGAGGCGGCGGCCAGAGGTTCGCCGAGGCCATCCCGGGCATCATGGAGGGCGCCAGGGCGGCGGTCGCGCGCCGGCGCGCCGAACCCGGCGACGACCTGCTGTCGGACCTCATCCGCGCCCAGGCCGACGACGGCGACCGGCTCAGCGACACCGAGCTGGTCACCATGGTCTGGCACCTGGTCCTGGCGGGGCAGACGCCCACGAACCTCATCGCCAACGCCGTGGAGGTCCTGCTCACCCACCCCGGCCACCTGGCCGCGCTGCGCGAGGACGCCGGGCTCATGCCACGCGCCGTCGAGGAGCTGACACGCTGGTGCGGTCCCACGCTGCTGTCGATTCCCCGCTACGCGCGCGAGGACGTCGAGCTGCACGGCACGCTGGTGCGCGAGGGCGAGCCCGTCACCGCCGCGATCGCCGCCGCCAACCGCGACCCGCGCGCGTTCGCCGACCCCGACCTGCTCGACCTGGGCCGGGCCACCGCGACGGCCGGACACCTCGGATTCGCCCACGGGCCGCATTTCTGCCTGGGAGCCTCGCTGGCCCGCGTGCAGACCGAGGTCGCGCTCACGGCGCTGCTGAGCCGCTTTCCCGGCCTGGCCCTCGCCCCGGAGAACGCGGGACGCGCGCCCGACCCGGGCACCTGGCGCCTGGCGTCGCTGCTCGTGACCCTCTGACCCCCTCTCCCAGCCCGTACGACCGTCGAGGAGACGTTTCCCATGGCACGCACCGGTGACCGCGGCGACCTGCTGAGATGCACGTTCTGCGGCAAGAGCCAGAAGCAGGTCATGCGGCTCATCGCCGGTCCCGGCGGCGTCTACATCTGTGACGAGTGCGTCGGGCTCTGCAACGAGCTCATCGAGGAGGAGTTCGGGGAGACCTCCGCCTCCTCCGGGGGCGGGCGCGGCGGGCCGCCGAAGCCGCGGGAGATCCACGACTTCCTCGATCTGTACGTCGTCGGGCAGGAGGACGCCAAGAGGTCGCTCGCGGTGGCGGTCTACAACCACTACAAGCGCGTGCGCGCGGACGGGCGACAGGCCTCGGGCGGGGAGCCGGTCGAGCTGGGCAAGTCCAACATCCTGCTGGTCGGCCCGACCGGCTCCGGCAAGACCCACCTGGTCCAGACGCTCGCCCGGATGCTCGACGTCCCGTTCGCGATCGCCGACGCCACCGCCCTGACGGAGGCGGGCTACGTGGGCGAGGACGTCGAGAACATCCTGCTCAAGCTGATCCAGGCCGCCGACCACGACGTCAGGAAGGCCGAGACCGGCATCGTCTACATCGACGAGATCGACAAGATCGCCCGCAGGGGCGAGAACCCGTCGATCACCCGCGACGTCTCCGGCGAGGGCGTGCAGCAGGCCCTGCTGAAGATCCTGGAGGGCACGACCGCGAGCGTGCCGCCGCAGGGCGGCCGCAAGCACCCGCAGCAGGAGTTCATCCAGATCGACACCACCGACGTGCTGTTCATCGTCGGCGGCGCGTTCTCCGGCCTGGAGCAGGTCATCGAGTCCAGGACCGGCCGCGGCGGCGCCGGATTCGGCGCCCCGATCCGGGCCGGGCGGGAGCGGGACGTCCTCGCCGAGGTCATGCCCGAGGACCTGCTGAGGTTCGGGCTGATCCCCGAACTGGTCGGCCGGCTTCCGGTGGTGACGACCTTCCAGCCACTGGATCGTGCGGCGCTGGTGCGGATCCTCACCGAACCGCGCAACGCCCTGATCAAGCAGTACCGCAGGCTCTTCGAGATGGACGGCGTCGAGCTGGAGTTCACCGAGGAGGCCGTCGGCGCGATCGCCGACCAGGCGCTGCTGCGGCGCACCGGCGCCCGCGCGACCCGCGCGATCCTCGAGGAGATCCTGCTCAACGTGATGTACGAGGTACCGGGCCGCGAGGACGTGGCCCGCGTCGTGATCGACCGCGACACCGTGCTCGGCAACGTCAACCCGACGCTGGTGCCGCGCCGCCACCCCGAGCGCGGGCCCGAGCGCCGCGACAGGTCCGCCTGAGAGCCCCGGAGCCGGCGGCCTCCGCCCCCGAGCAGCGGCCGATCGGCCGGCGACCCCCTGGAAACCACCGGTTTTCTACCTTCGGGGGAGCGGAACCTGACACGGCGCCCTCCTGCGGTGGACGGCCATCGCCGCCCCGAGCGCGAGGACGGCATACCCGCAGGTCACCGCCAAACCCGCCCATGGCGGGAGGGGGTAGTAGCCGCTGAGCGGTGACCGGTTCACGTCCACGTGCGCGAACGCGGGGACGCTCTGCGTGATCGCGAACCCGGCGGCAGGGGTGATCGTCAGCAGCCACGGCGCCAGGCCCGCGGTCGCCGGCAGGTAGGGCACGACGACCAGCGCGACGGCCAGCCCGACGGCGACGACACCCCGCCTGACCAGCGCGGCGAGGCCCAGGGCCAGCACGGCGGCGACCCCGGTCAACGCCGCGTAGCCGACGATCACCCGCAGCCCGGTACCCGGGGTGATCGGCTGGATCGGGTTCTGGTTGGCCCGCAACAGCGCCAGGCCGGCGGGGACCACGACCCCTGAGGCGGCCAGCCCCGCCACGAACGCGACCGCGCCGACCACGACGGCCTTGGCCGCCAGCAGGCGCGCGGGAGGCGGCCCGGCGGGCAGGCCGGTCCCGACCGGCCTGCGCCGGCGTTCCGCCGTGGCGAACGAGACCGCCACCACGAGCACCGGGATCAGCCCCACGACCCCGCCGACCAGCATGAGGTCGGCGCGCAGGCCGCCCTCCACCGTGGCGGGCCCGATGTCGCCGCTCCCGGTCACGAGGAGCTTGCCGCCGGACTCGACGACCCCGCCCGGGTGGTGCGGGGTCCTGCCGTCGGGCCCCAGGGAGACGCCGACGTCGTCACGTCGCCACGAACCGTTCGCGCCCCGCAGTCCGATCTGGTCGAAGGTGGCGGTGGCCTGGGCGAAGGCTTTCGCCGACTCCCACAACACGCCCGGCGAGGTGGCGAACATCCCGATCTCGACCGTCTGCGGCAGCCCGGGCAGCGTGACCGTGCCGACCTCGGTCCACGTCCTGCCGTCGCCCGACTCGTAGCCGGTGAGGGTGTCGCCCGACCTGGTCAGCCGCAGCCACCGGGGTCCCCGCACGGGACCGCCTGCCACGTCGTGGACGAAGTTGTGCTGCATCCGCACGCCGTGGCCACCGGTGATCATGACGGCGGCGTACGGCGTGCCCTGCACGAGGCTCTGCCTGACGAGCAGCCCGGCCTTCGCCCACGGCACCACCCCCTCCCTGACGTTGCGCACCCCGGGTACGGCGTCCGGCAGCCGCATCTGCCCGGTCATGTCCGAGACGCGGGCGGTGATGCCGCCGTTCCCCTTGAGCGGCTGGTGCACGAAGTAGTACCTGTCCTTCACCGCCGTGCCGTCGGGTCCCACCAGGGGCGCGGGGCAGGGGCCCTCGCCCCGCGAGGTCACGCAGGTGCTGCGGGCGCCTCCGGCGATCAGCAGCCCGAGCGACACGGTGACCAGCACGGAGGCCGCCAGGGTGAGCACCCGACCCCGCGAGGAGCGGAACACGGCCCACTGCGCGCGCAGCAACCGAGGAAAGCCGTCCCGCCCGGCCCTCCGGCCGGGTCGGTGAGGCGTGAATGAACTCATGCCGACGGTTGTACGCGGCCCCCGGTTCCGGCCGGGTCGCGGCGGCCGCGACCTGGCTGGAACCGGGGATCTGTCATCGTTGGCCCATGGCACCTCGACCCGTCGGCCGCTCCGGCCGCCCTGTCCGCACGACGACCGGTGGTGAGCGGCGGTGAGGGTCCTCGTCGTCGAGGACTTCGAGGTCCTCGCCCGCTCCATCGGAACCGGGCTGCGCCGCGAGGGCATGGCCGTCGACGTCGTCCTGGACGGGACCTCCGCCCTCGACCGCCTGGCCGCCACCCGCTACGACGTGGTGCTCCTCGATCGCGACCTGCCCGGCGTCCACGGGGACGAGATCTGCCGGCGGCTCGCCCAAGGCCGCTGCGAGACCCGCGTGCTGATGCTCACCGCCTCCGGCACGATCGAGGACCGCGTCGACGGGCTCGGCCTCGGCGCCGACGACTACCTGCCCAAGCCGTTCGCGTTCGCCGAACTGGTCGCCCGCGTCCGTGCCCTGGCCCGCCGCGCCACCCCGCCGCTGCCGCCCACCCTGGCGTGCGGGGACATCACCCTCGATCCGGCCCGCCGTGCCGCGTTCCGGGCCGGTCGGCGCCTCGAGCTGAGTCCCAGGGAGTTCGCCCTGCTCGAATGCCTGCTCGCCGTGCCCGGCGTGGTCATCTCCGCCGAGGAACTGCTCGAACGTGTCTGGGATGAGGCCGCCGACCCCTTCAGCAGTGCCGTCAAGCACACCGTGCACCGGTTGCGGGCCAAGCTCGGCGACCCGCCGGTGATCGAGACCATCCGCGAGGGCGGCTACCGCATCGGATCGTCGTGACCTCCCGCAAGCTCGCCAGAAGGTCCTTGCAGACGCGGCTCGCGCTCGCCTACGCGGCGGGCATCTACGCCGCCGGGGTCCTGGTGGTCGTGTTCGTCGCCGTCCCGCTCGCCGGCATCGACGCGGCCATCCCCAAAGGCCGTCCCTCGTCGGGCGCGATCACCGACACCGGGCCCGGAATCGGCCCGCCCCAGCTCCTGGCGGGATCCGCCGTCGCCCTGGTCCTGCTGGTTCCCCTGGCCCTGGCTCTGGGATGGTTCGTCGCCGGCCGCTTCCTGCGCCCGCTGCGCGCCGTCGTCGCCACCGCCCAGGTCATCTCCGCCGGAAACCTTCACCGGCGCCTCGATCTCGGCGAGCCCACGGACGAGCTGACCGAGCTCGGCCACACCCTCGACGACCTGTTCGCCCGCCTGCACGCCTCCTTCGACGCCCAACGCCACTTCGTCGCCAACGCCTCCCACGAGCTGCGCACCCCTCTCGCCGGCCTGCGCACCCTCCTCGAGGTCGCCCTCGCCGATCCCGACGCCGACGCCGGCACCCTGCGCTCGGCCTGCCAGGAGGCCCTCGCCCTGGGGGCACACCAGGAGCGGCTCGTCCAGGCACTGCTCGCTCTGGCCACCAGCGAGCGCGGCGTCACCCGCTGGGACACCCTCGACCTCGCCCACATCGTCGCAGGAGTGCTCGACTCCCGCCGCGACCAGGCGGCGGAGACGGGCGTCGACCTGGCCGGAGACCTGAGGCCCGCGGTGACGACCGGGGATCCGAGACTGATCGAGAGCCTCGTCGCCAACCTCGTCGACAACGCCATCCGCCACAACCGCGAGGACGGGCACGTGAAGGTCACCACCCGGACCTCCGGCGCGCAGGTGACCCTCACGGTCGCCAACAGCGGGCCCGTCATCCCCGGCGACCAGATCCAGCGCCTCTTTCACCCCTTCCAGAGACTGGCACCCGAACGCCACGGCCGCCGCGACGGCTACGGCCTCGGACTCGCCATCGTCAACGCCGTCACCCAGGCCCACCACGCCACCCTCACCACCGGCGCGCGCCCCGAGGGCGGCCTGACCATCACCGTGCGGTTCGCGCACGGATCCCATCCGGACCACCCCTGACGGCAGGTCCGGCCCGCGTGCGCGCCGGGACGCCGCCGGCCTCGATCAGCGGGTGTCGTGCCCGCCCGCCAGGCGTGCCGCCCTGGCGTGCAGGTAGCGCTGCTGCGGCAGGCTGGTCGCGCGCCGGGCCGCCTCCCGGTAGTGGTCACGGGCCGCCACGTGATCACCGGCCATCTCCAGCAGGTGCGCGCGGACCGCGTGCAGCCGGTGGTCCCCGGCGATCCGCCCGTCGGCCGCGAGCGGATCGAGCAGGCCGAGCCCGGCGTGCGGGCCGCGGGCCATGGCCACCGCCACCGCGTGGTTCAGCGCCACCATCGGGTTGTCGGAGATCCGCATCAGCAGCTCGTACAGCGCGGTGATCTGCGGCCAGTCGGTCGCCTCGGCGCTCGGCGCCTCGTCGTGGAGCGCGGCGATCGCCGCCTGCAGCTGGTACGGGCCGGCCGTGCCCCGGGGGAGCGCGCCGGTGATGAGCGCCACGCCCTCGGCGACGGCCTCGGCGTCCCACAGGCTCCGGTCCTGCTCGGCCATCGGGACCAGCCCGCCGTCCGGCCCGGTACGCGCCGGCCGGCGCGCGTCGGTGAGCACCATGAGCGCGAGCAGCCCCGTCACCTCGCCGTCGCCGGGCAGCAGCCGGTGGACCATCCGGGTCAGCCGGATCGCCTCCGCCGACAGCTCGACGCGCTGCAGGTTCGGCCCCGAGGTGCTGGCGTAGCCCTCGTTGAAGATCAGGTAGAGCACGTGCAGGACCACGCGGAGCCGTTCGGCGCGCTCGGGGCCCGAGGGGATGCCGAACGGGACGCCGCTGTCCCTGACGCTGCGCTTGGCCCGGGTGATGCGCCTCGTCATGGTCGCCTCCGGCACGAGGAACGCCCGGGCGATCTCCGCGGTGGTCAGGCCGCCGACCGCCCGCAGGGTGAGGGCGATCTGGGAGGCGGCCGACAGCGAGGGGTGACAGCACATGAACAGCAGGATGAGCGTGTCGTCGGACTCCGAGGCGGGCCGGTCGGCGGCGGGCGCGAGCCACTGGCCGGGCAGCGCCCGCCGGGCGACGGTGTCCTCACGGCGCCGGCGCGCCTGCTCGGCGCGCAGCAGGTCGGTCAGCCGGCGCGAGGCGACCGTGATCAGCCAGCCCAGCGGGCTGTCGGGGAGGCCGTCCTTCGGCCACTGCGTGGCGGCGGCGAGGAGCGCCTCCTGCGTCGCGTCGTCGGCGGCGTCGAAATGCCCGTAGCGCCGTACCACCGCGCCGAGGACCTGCGGCGCCAGGCGGCGCAGCAGGTCCTCGAACTCGGTGCCGGGCACGGAGACGATCAGATCGCCGGCTCGCCCTGGAACTCCTCGACCGGCCGTACGTCGGCGTAGGAGTTGGCGGCGAGGTCCCCGGGGGCGGGGCACTCCCCGAGGCGGGCGGCGATCTCGGTCGCCCGGTCGAAGCTCTCGCACTCCACGATCCAGTAGCCGGCCAGGACCTCCTGGGTCTCGGCGTAGGGGCCGTCCGTCACGACCGGGACACCGTCCTTCAGCCCCACCCTGCGGGTGTGGACCGGGGCGGCCAGCCCCCGCGTCTCGACGAACTCGCCGGACTCCTCCAGGTCCCTGGAGAACGCCTCCATGAACGCGTGCATCGGCGCGAAGTCCTCCGGGGACAGGGACGGCCGGTCGCCGTCCTTGCCCGCCATGGCGTCGTAGTCCCGCTGCGAGCCGTACATCAGGATCATGTACTTCATGGTGTCTTCCTCTCCGCCGGCGCCGCCGTGGCGCCCGGCACCGGAGACGTCGGAGCCGCGGGCCCCCACCGGACATCCGCCCGCGGCCGGATCGCGAAATCGACCGGATCGCCGGACCGCCGCCCGCTCGCGCCGGCTCCCCAGGCTATTCGACGTCTGCGCCGGCCGCCTGTCAGGTGACGGGAATCAGGTCCGGGCCCACGACGTGCCCCTGGTGGGGCTCGGGGTCGTTCTGGTCGTGGCGGAAGTGCCCGGCGTACCAGACGACGACGTTGGTGGCGCTGACGCTCTCGCCGTTGACGAAGCGGTTCAGCGTCGCCCGGTTGTCGGGGCCGGTGTTGCCGTCGTACAGCTCGGCCGGGTGGTGGCGCAGGAACCACAGGTCGGCGACGCCGTAGGGGTCGGTGGTGTTGTCGTGCTCGCCGGGGTGTATCCGCCATCCCCGGCCGCTGTTCCTGTCGGTGACCTGCCAGTACAGGGCGGGGTGGCGCCGTTTGCGGGCGACCTCCCGCACGATCGGCACCGCCTGGGGAACGGTCGAGCCGGTGTCGTCGAACTGCTCGATCACGTCGTTGGCCGACCCCTCCACGTCGAAGTCGAAGCGCCAGTAGACGTGGTGGCGGTGGCGCATGCAGGTGCGCGGGTTGCGCACCCCGGCGAAGCCGAAGCGCGGCCTGATCGTGCCGTCGTCGGTCAGGCGCCACTCGGAGGCGTAGCGGTACCAGCCGGCCGCCAGCTCGCTGACGATCCGCAGCTCGCCGCCGTCGTGGTGGAAGGCCACTCCCTGGAAGTTGCCGGCGTCGTTGTCGGGCCGCTCCAGGATGGTCCGGGGCGGCCCGGTGCAGACGCGCCACCCCCAGCCCACCGGCTCGGTGCCGGTCGCCGAGAAGCGGGTCTCCTCGTACTGCCAGTCGCGGTAGGTGACGCCGTCCTCCTCGTACTGGACGTTGAGGATCGGCACGTGCGCCTGGCGCAGCACGAGCCTGCCCCAGTGACGCACGTCCCGCAGCTCGACCCCCGAGCCGTCGCCGGGGTCGATGGGCGTCGAGGCGCGCGGACGCACCACGATCATGTTCCACAGCTCGGTGGTGCCGTCGACCACGCGCAGCCGCACCTGGTCTGGGCCGCCCCGGTCGCGCAGGCTCTCCACGGGGACGGGCAGGTGCGACTCGCAGTCGCCCGGGTGGTGCGTCGCGACGCCGACCCCGGCGGGGGACCAGTCGACGACGCCGGCGGCGACGTCCACCGCGACGACGCGGTGCCGGGTGGCGCCCGAGGGGTCGTAGACGCCCAGGGTGGGGCGGCGGGTGGTGGTGCCGTCGGGGTTGTCCAGGTCGGCCAGCGGCGGCATCGGCTGGTAGACCAGCACGTCGTCCCCGGCGGGGAAGCGCGCGTCGGCGCGCAGGACCGCCGCGGCGGCCCTCAGCTCCTCGTGGCGCGGGTTGGGCCGGTGGGCGCTGGGCAGCACCTGCGCCTCCTCGGGCCGGTCCAGGGTCCCGCGCAGCTCGACCCCCCGGTTGGAGACCGGGTCGAACACCC
This sequence comes from Streptosporangium sp. NPDC023825, assembly GCF_040639575.1. NCBI lineage: Bacteria > Bacillati > Actinomycetota > Actinomycetes > Streptosporangiales > Streptosporangiaceae > Streptosporangium > Streptosporangium sp. NPDC023825. The sequence goes on from NZ_JBFAAE010000053.1 coordinate 51,907, forward strand.
CCGCCCGGAACGGTGCGCCCTCGTCCGGGTCGTGGCCGAGCGCCACCGCGGGACCCACGATCAGCCGCCCGGGCTCGGCGCCCTCCAGGTGGGCCAGGACGTCGGGGTGGGCCGCGGCCACCTCCCGTACCCGCTCGGCCGCCAGCTCCGTCCGTCCGACCGCCTCGATGATCACTTGTACGGTCATGGTGGTCTCCCCGTCGCGACGTCCGATGGCCGTGCCGCCCCCCGACACACGGCGCCTCCCTGTCATATCGCCCCGCTCCGGCGCTGGGAAGACCCTGGATCTTCGCGTACGGCGTCACAGGGCTTGATCGGCAACGGAACGGTGTCACGACATCGGGCTGGAGCTGCTGAACGGACCCGCTCCGGAGCTCGTCGCACAGACCCGGGTGGAGGACCTGGCCGGCCTCAACGCCCCGAGGCGTCGATGTCGTGGGCACGGTGCAGGCCCGGCTCCGGTGCAGGTGCCCGGTCAGCCGGGTGACTGTGGTGCGGGGCAGCGCGCGAGGGACCCACGTCGTCACCCTGTTGACCGCACGCCGCAGGTAGGAACGGGTACAACGCTTCGAACGGGCCGCTGCACAGCCGAGCGTGCTCGCCCTGTGTCCCATCACGGATATTCACAACACCCTGGCCGGGACGTTGCTGGAAAACAGGTCCTTCATCAAGGACCGAGTCATCGCGGGCGACACCCACTACAACAAGTTCACCACCGCGCCGGCCAATCCGCCGGCCGAGGAGAACCTCTGCGGAACGCATGTGCCATGGTCGTTCACGACCGATTCCTTGAGGGAGCGGCGGCGTGCCCGCCGCTCCCTCGCTGCGCGACGTCGATCCGGAGCTCCATGAGGCTCTGATCGCGACAGGTGCCTTCCACCATCGCTGGATCTGCAAGCTCATCGCCGATCGCATGATCCAGCGATATTTCACTCAATGGCCGGAAGTAGCCAAGGCCACGCAGGCGGCGGCCGACCGGGACACTTCAACGGTCATCACTTTGATGCCGGGGCTCGTCGATCAGAACATCCGGCTCGGCAAGCAGTGGTTCGACCGGCCCGGCGGCGAGTCCCGCGAGGAGGACCGCGGCTGGATGCGCTGGCAGGCGGCGATCGCGGCGAGGCTCGCCATCACCGCGCTCGTACGGGAAGCGGACGACCCGCTCGTGCGGGACGGCTTCGAGCTGCTCGTGCCCGTCAGGAACGCCCTGGGCAGGGGGTGGCCCGAGCTTCGCAGGCAGATCCTGAAGAGGATCACCCCGATCTGAGGCACCGCGATGTCCCGTTCCACGGGATGGTGCGTCTCGAGCAACCTCCCGATCAGGGTGACCCCGAGGGGCGATATCGATCGGGCCGCCAGATCGAGGCCGAGGCGGCGGCCCATGTCGATGTCGTCGGCCTTCACCGGCTTCTGGCCGGCGATCCTCTTCGTCCGCGGCGGCAGCGTGAACTCCCTCAGCCGCGGTCGAGCCGGATGGCGATGTCGCGCACCTGCCGGTTGGCGGGGAAGAGGCCGTAGTTGTAGTTGACGGCGCCGGTGAGCAGGTTGATGCCGTAGAACCCGTAGCGCCCGCCGACCTTCAGCGCGGCGAAGGCGCTGTTGGAGACGGTGACGCCGTTGCGCAACGAGCTGTGGACGTCGAAGCCCGCCGCGCCGGTCGCGGCCACGCGCAGGTTGCCGGTCGCCACCAGCGTGCCCGCGTTGGCGGGGGACTGCAGGCTCACCCGGGCGGCCGTGGTGTCCACGTCGAAGAGCGTCGTGGCGGTGGCCGGGCTGAGGTCGTTGTTGGTGTATCCGGCGCCCGAGACGCCGGTCGCGACCGCTTCCGCGACGACCGGCGCGAAGGACGGGTCGCCCGGCGCACCGGCCGCCGGGGCGGTCGGCGGGTCGCTCGGCGGGCGGGTCTGCGGGCCGGTCAGCGGCCCGTCGGCCACGGTCTGCCCCGCGGCCGGCGCGCCCGCCGGGTCGTCGAGGTTGTGGCGCAGGTTCTGCCCGGTGTCGCTGATCACGCGCAGCCGGTCGGCGGCGGGGTTGAAGTCGACGCCGAAGTCGACGCCGCTCAGCGGCACGGTCAGCTGCGAGACCTTGACCGCCCTGGCCGGCCCGCTGAGCGTGTAGACGCCGCCCTGGTTCCCGACGCCGTAGAGCTTGCCGTTGCGCACGCGGTAGTCGATGCCCACGAGCGCGGTGTCGCCGGCGAGCCCGCGGACCCTGCCGAGGTCGCGGGTGCGGCCGGGGGAGCGGATCTCGAAACCCACCAGGCGCTGGTCGCCGGTGAGCCCGATGACGTCGATGCCGGGCCTGAGCCCGGCCATCGCCGGCGCGCTGCCCGCCACCGTGCTCGCCATCGTGCCCAGCGCCACCACGGCGGCGATGAGTGTCCTTCGCATGTGCCTCTCCTTCTGCGGTCGGGTGCCACGGCACCCGCGTCTTCGGCGACAGGGCCGTTACGGATCGCAGAGACTTCATCACACACGGCGACGGCGTGGCCCGTGAAAGGGCCCCGGATCACCGGCGTGTCTGGGATCGGCCTCCGATCCGCCCCGCCCGCACCCGGACGGAGCCTGGCGAAACCAGCGAAACCCCGCCCTCGCGTCGCGGTCGCGCGTTCCGCCGCGCCCGCCCGGGCCGGGCGAGGACGGGCGAGGACGGGAACTCCGCCGCGAACGCGCGGACCACGTATTCCAAGATTTTCGATACCGATGCCGTGCGAATCGCCCTGTTCAACGAATTCGTGCGACGGATCAATCCGGTGGCACGCCGGCCCGGAATGTTTCCGGCCGCCTTGACGAGGTAGAGGGACGGCTCGAACAGCGCGATCACAACGGGGTCCGGCTTTTCGGCGGACGAAAGGGGATTGACATGAACGATCGTCGAGCTCGCTTATGGCGATATGGTCTTCTCGGTCTCATGGACATGCGAGAAAACGGCACTCCTTTGTCGCGAGTGGCTCTTTTCGGCCTCGCGGCAGGTACCGTCGGAGGCTTCCTGATAAGCCTCCTCTACATGTGGTTCGACACCGAAGCCGGACAGGACTTCGTCTTCAGATGGCCGATAGCCGTCAGCTTCACGATCGGCATGGGGCTGATGATGGCTCTTGTCGCGGTCTCCAGCATGCGCAACTACCGGAAGAAGGCGGCCCGCGCGGCATCCGGCTCGACGGAGCGCGTCACGACCGGCGAAATCCGATAGGCATTCCGATCTCACGACTTCCGGCCGGACGAATGGCTTCCGGCCGCGTTCCCCGATCCCGGCGGGCGAATCCGGGCGTGTGACGCGGGCATGTGGGCGCCGGCGTCACACGCCCGCCGAAACGACTCCCGCAATTCACGGGGTACCGCCCGCCGGGGAACGCGTACGCGAGCGATCCCCGCACGAGTCACCTTCCGGGAGGCTGCGGGGAACTGCGGGGGACTCCGCGGCGGGAGAACACGCGCTCGGGGTTTCTGCGGCTGTCCTACACTTGCGCGAGCGGGTTCAGCGCGAGGGAGGTGGCGTGCAGCCGGAGCAACGCGGGGTCACGGGTGTCTCCATCTCGGCCGTCCTCGAACGCATCACCTACGCCAACGAGGAGACCGGCTACACCATCGCCCGGGTGGCCACCGACCGTTCCGGCGCCGACCTGCTGACCGTGGTCGGGCCGCTGCTGGGCGCCCAGCCGGGTGAGTCGCTGCGGCTGACCGGGCGCTGGGCCTCCCATCCCAAGTACGGCAAGCAGTTCGAGGTGTGGTCCTACGCCACCGTGCTGCCCGCCACCATCCAGGGCATCCGGCGCTACCTGGGCTCCGGGCTGATCAAGGGCATCGGGCCGAAGATGGCCGAACGGATCGTCGACCACTTCGGCGTCGACACCCTGGAGGTCATCGAGACCACCCCCGAGCGGCTGGTGGAGGTCCCCGGGCTCGGCCCCAAGCGGACCAAGATGATCGGCGTCGCCTGGGAGGAACAGAAGATCATCAAAGAGGTGATGATCTTCCTGCAGGGGGTCGGCGTGTCCACCTCGATCGCGGTCCGCATCTTCAAGCAGTACGGCGACAGGTCCATCACGGTCGTCAAGAGCGAGCCGTACCGGCTGGCCGACGACGTGTGGGGCATCGGTTTCAAGACCGCCGACACCATCGCCCAGGCGGTGGGCATCCCGCACGACAGCCCCGAGCGCGTCAAGGCGGGCCTGCGCTACACCCTGTCCCAGGCCGCCGACGACGGCCACTGCTACCTTCCGGCGCCCAACCTCGTCGGCGACGCGGTGAAGATCCTGGAGGTTCCCGCCGAGCTGACCGCGCGGTGCCTGGAGGAGCTGGTCGCCGAGGAGGGCGTGGTCCGCGAGGACGTCCCGGTCGGCGACGGCAGCGTCCCGGCGGTCTACCTGGTGCCCTTCCACCGCGCCGAGCTGTCCCTGGCCGGCGCGCTGCGCTCCCTGCTGGCCTGCGAGCACGACCGCCTAGGCGCCTTCGCCTCCGTCGACTGGGACGCGGCGCTGAAATGGCTGCGCACCCGGACCGGCGCCGAGCTCGCCGAGGAGCAGGCCCACTCGGTACGGCTGGCGCTGACGGAGAAGGTCGCGGTGCTGACCGGCGGCCCCGGCTGCGGCAAGAGCTTCACCGTACGCTCCATCGTCACCCTGGCCCGAGCCAAGAAGGCCAAGGTGATCCTGGCCGCGCCCACCGGCAGGGCGGCCAAGCGCCTGGCGGAGCTGACCGGCCACGAGGCCACCACCGTGCACCGGCTGCTGCAGCTGCGTCCCGGCGGGGACGCCACCTTCGACCGCGACAACCCGCTGGACGCCGACCTGGTCGTGGTCGACGAGGCCTCGATGCTGGACCTGCTGCTGGCCAACAAGCTGGTCAAGGCCGTCGCCCCGGGCACGCACCTGCTCTTCGTGGGAGACGTCGACCAGCTGCCCTCGGTCGGCGCGGGCGAGGTGCTGCGCGACCTGCTGGCCGCCGAGGAGGAGATCCCCCGGGTGCGGCTGACCCACATCTTCCGCCAGGCCCAGGAGTCGGGGGTGGTCGTCAACGCCCACCGGGTCAACACCGGCCTGCCCCCGGCGCTGGAGGGCATGACCGACTTCTTCCTGTTCCCCTGCGAGGAGCCCGAGGAGATCGCGGCGCTGACCGTGGACGTGGTCGCCAACCGCATCCCGCGCAAGTTCGGCCTCAACCCGCGCCGCGACGTGCAGGTCCTGTCGCCGATGCACCGGGGCCCGGCCGGGGCCGGCAACCTCAACAACGCGCTGCAGGAGGCGCTGACCCCCTCCAGGGAGGGCATGCCCGAACGCCGCTACGGCGGGCGGGTCTTCCGGGTCGGCGACAAGGTCACCCAGCTGCGCAACAACTACGAGAAGGGCGCGGCGGGGGTGTTCAACGGCACCGTGGGCATGGTGGTCGACATCAGGCCCGACGACCACAAGCTGACCGTGCTGACCGACGAGGACGAGAACGTCGAGTACGCCTTCGACGAGCTGGACGAGCTGGCCCACGCCTACGCGGTGTCGATCCACCGCTCCCAGGGCAGCGAGTACCCGGCGGTGGTCATCCCGCTGTCCACCAGCGCGTGGATGATGTTGCAGCGCAACCTGCTCTACACCGCGATCACCCGGGCCAAGAAGCTCGTCGTCATCGTCGGCTCGCGCCGCGCGCTGGCCCAGGCGGTGCGCACCCGGGGAGCCGGGCGCCGCCACACCAGCCTCACCCACCGCCTGCGCGGCCACTGAGGGCCCCTATGGTCAGCGGTGCCGCGTCGGCCGCCAGGCCGGTGAGGCCCAGCAGGCGGGCCAGGGCCTCGTGCCCGGCGCGGGTGACGTTCAGGGCACGCCCTGAGCCGATCCGGCCGACCCAGCCGCGTTCCAGCGCGGTCGCGCACAGCACGGCCCCGGCGGTGCCGGCCAGGTGGTGACGGCGTTCGGTCCAGTCCAGGCAGGGCCGGGCCAGCGGGCGGCGCCCGCCGCCGGGCAGCGGCGCCCCCAGCTCGACGGCGAACCACGACAGTCCCTCGTCGCTGAGCGCGAACCCGGCGTCCTGGCGCAGCAGGCCGCGGGCGGTGAGCGCGTCGGTGATCGCCACGCCGAGCCGCCCGGCCAGGTGGTCGTAGCAGGTCCGGGCCCCGGCCAGCGCGCGGGCCGCGCTCGCGGCGCGCAGCGTCGCGGGCCGGGCGGCGGCGGCCCCGAGGCCGGCGTGGGCGGCCAGGTCCTCGACGAGCCGGGCCACCTCCGGCCCGGCCAGGCGCACGTACCGGTGGCGTCCCTGGCGCTCCTCGGCCAGCAGGCCGCCGCCGACGAGCTGGGACAGGTGCTCGCTGGCGGTCGAGGCCGCGACCCCCGCGTGCCGGGCCAGCTCCCCGGCGCTCCAGGCCCGCCCGTCCAGCAGGGCCAGGCAGAACGTGGCGCGGGTGCCGTCGGCGAGCAGGGCGGCCAATGCCGCCAGCGGGACCGGGGTGGTCGACGTCATGGTCTCCATCATCGGCCAGGGACGCTTCGGCGCCGGCCGAAGCGTCCCCGCTATCGCCGGCCGGCGGCGCTCACTCCTGCTCCTGGGGGAGCTTGAAGAGCTGGTCGAGGGCGGTCACCCGCAGCAGGTGGCGCAGGTAGGGGGTGAGGGCGACGATCCGCATGACGATGCCGTGCTCGCCGGCGGAGTTGTAGACGTTGATCAGGGCCGCCACCCCCGAGGAGTCGATGAACTCCAGGCCCGACAGGTCCAGATCGAGGTTGCGCACCTCCCCGGGCAACAGCTCCTGCGCGAAGCCGAAGAGCTCGGGAGCCGTGTCGTAGTCGAGGTCACCGCTGAGGACGAGCAGGGTGGTGTCCGGAGCGGCGACGCGCACCTCGGTACGGAACGGGGTCTTGTCGAACATCAACCGTCAAATCTCCTGATCGGTGCCGGGGGCGGGTGCCGCCTCGATCCCCTGGACCAGCATGTGGCGGGCACGGGGGAAGTCTCGCAGCTCGTCGTGGAAAACGCGCAATCCCACCGTCAGGGCCTCGGCGGGGACCCCGCGTGCCGCGAGCACGGCGCCGGTCCAGCCGATGAAGCCGGTGAACAGCGGTGCGTCGTCGACGTACAGGGCCGCGGACAGGAAGTCGAGCAGGTGGCCCAGGTCGGCGGCGGTGGCGTCGAGCTGGTGGAGGTCGTAGGCGGCCATCGGCGGGTAGGCGCGGGCCAGGGTCTCCATCGCCCGGGTGAGCAGCTCGGCGCGCCGGCGCGTCAGGTGGGTGTACTCCTCGTCGGCGAGGTGGGCCGGCGCGTCGGCGGGGCGGGGCGGGCCGGTCAGGTCTCCGCGCTCCAGCCGGCCGGCCGCGACGTCGGCGGTGGGCGCCCAGGCGTCGGCGCCCAGCAGTCGGGCGTAGCGGCCGTCGGCGCCGAAGCCGGCCCCGCCGGCCATGACCGGCACTCCGACGGCCTGGCAGGCGGTGAGGGTGGCGTGCGCCCGGGGCAGGCGGGTGGCCAGCGCGCAGCCCAGCGCGACCGCGTCGGGCCCGGTCTGGTGCAGGTGGGTGATCAGGTGCGGACCGGGCACGCTGGCGCCCAGGAAGTCGACCCGCCAGCCGCGCAGGCGCAGGACCTCGGCCAGCAGGCGGGTGGGCAGCGCGTGGTACTCGCCATCGGCGCAGGCGACGGTGAGGCGCCCGCGGGTGGGCTCGGGCCGGACGCGGGCGGCGATCGCGGCGACGGCGCGCTCGCTGACGGCGGTGGCGCCGTGCTCGCGGGCGATGGACCACTCGTTGGCCGCCCACAGCTCGCCGACGCGCCGCTGGGCGGGGGCGATGAGCTCCAGCAGCAGCCGCTCGGCGTCCACGCCCTCCTCCAGCAGGCCGAGCGCCAGGTCGATGGCGGCGAACTCGTCGGCCCGCCCGATGTGCCCCAGGTACCGCTCGACGGCCTCGCGCAGGTCCGCGGCCGTGCCTCCAGCGTCTCCAGCGCCTCCCGCGCCCGCCGCGCTCCCGGTGCTCGGCGAGGTGCTCAGCGTGCTCATCGGGCCGGCCTCGCCTGCACCGCCAGCAGTGCCCGGTCGTCCTGGACGTCGCCGCCCAGCCAGTCGGTGCTGATCTGCTCCAGCCGCTCGACCAGTGCCGCGACCGGCATGCCCGCGCAGCCTGCCAGGGCGGCCTTCAGCCGCTGGGTGCCGTACATCTCCCTGCCGGTGGGGCCGCCGAAGGCCTCGGTGATGCCGTCGCTGTAGAGCAGGCACACCTCGCCAGGGGCCAGGTCGACGCCGACGGGGGCCAGGACGGTGTCGGCGAACGCGCCGAGCATGGAGCCGTGGGCCGTGCTCTCCTGCACGGTGCCGTCGAGGCGCAGGATCAGCGGCGCCGGGTGCCCGGCGACCGCCAGGTCCACGCGTACGTGCCCGTCCGGGGTGGCGCTGAGCGTGCCGAGCACGAGGGTGGCGTAGGAGTTGGGCGTGGGCGAGCCTCGCAGGGAGCGGTTGAGCAGGGCCACCAGCCGCTCGGGGCGCTCCTCCAGCAGCAGCAGCGTGCGCAGGCAGTGGCGGATGTGCCCGGTCAGGACGGCGGCGCGGGCGCCCTTGCCGCAGACGTCGCCCAGCACCACCAGCGGCTCGCCGGGCCTGCCGGTCTCGGGCAGGTAGACGTCGTAGAAGTCGCCGCCGATGAGCCCGGCCTGGCGGGCGGCGCGCAGCGATCCGGCCAGCTCCAAACCGGCCAGGGCGGGCAGCGGCGGGGGCAGCAGGTCATTGCTGAGGATCGCGTTGGTGGCGCTCTGCTCCTGGTAGAGGGCGGCGGCGGAGATGGCCGCCCCGGCCCGGGCGGCGAAGATCCGCACCAGGGTCTCGGCGTCCTCGTCGAAGGGCGGGCCGTCCTCGTGGCGGGCGAGCACGAGCGCCCCGGCGGGCACCCCGTTGCCGGGCAGCGGGGTGACGAGGAGGTGCCCGGCCGCCCCGAACCTGTCGGGCAGCAGCCAGCCGGGCACCTGGCCCGGATCCAGCCAGCGGCTGGGCACGGGCGGGAAACCCGCCAGCGCCTCGGCCAGGCCGGGCACCTGCGCGGTGTCGGCGACGGCGACGTTGCCCTCCTGCAGGGCGCGGTCGGTGCTGGTCAGGCGCAGCCAGCCGGCGTGGCGGCGCCCCGAGGGCGGCAGCACGACCATGGCGGCGTCGGCCAGGAAGGGGGTGGCCAGCTCGATCGCGGTACGGGCGCAGCGGCGCATGTTGAGCGAGGCCGACAGCCTGCGGCCCGCCTCGATGAGGAAGTCGGTGCGCCGGCGCTCGGCCAGCAGCGCGTCGGTCCTGGCGGACTCGGCGGTGACGTCACGCAGGTACCAGGCCCGGTGGGTGAGACCGAAGACCTCGCGGCGCACCCGGATCCGGCGCCGCCCGTGATCGCTCTCGCGGCTCTCGCCCTCGGGGTGGTCGTCCTCGAACAGGGACGCGGCCGGGCCCGAGCGCAGGGGGCGGCCGGGGACGATCTCGGGTGCCATCTCGGCCGCGGCGGCGTTCAGCATCACCACGACGCCGTCGGTGCCGCACAGCACGACCCCCTCGCCACTGGCCTCCACGATGGCGCGCAGCAGCTCCTCGCCCGGTGCCCGCGGGACGTCGCGCTCGTCATCCGCGTCGCGGTCGAGGTCGGCGTCCACGTCGACGTCCAGGCCGGCGGTGAGCGCGTGGCCGGGGTCGCGCAGGGAGGGAGGTCTTGTCATCACCCAGGGCTTCCGTGTGGAGAGGGATCGATCAGATTATCTTCCGTCCGCCGTCGGGGCGGGCCGGGGGGATCCGGTACGCGACGCCAGGGGTCTTCGACTGTCCCATGCCCCTCGGGCGGCTGTTGATGCGGCCGGGGCGCGACGGATCGTGGCCCGATGTCGCCCGCGCGGGTGCTCACCCCGCCGGAGCGGCCCTTTTACGTCCAGCCCCGTGACGTGGGAACTTTGCCTTTTCCTGACTCTCGGTTGGCATTTTTCTGACTTTACGAAGAGTCCGAAACGTTACCAAATCGGGCGCAACCATGTTCAGTCATCATGCATCTCCTATTAGTGTTTTAAGAGCAGTTTGCTGTAGTTGGGGAGAGAAATTGTGCTGATCGTGGAACGCCGACGCCTCAGGACGCCGCTGGCCGGTCTGGCCCTGGCGACCGCGGCGGTGCTGGTCACCGCCTGCTCCGGAGGGGCGGCCCCGGAGGCCTCCGCCGGTCCCGGCTCCGAACCGGGCGCCGTCGCCGCCACCGCTCCGGCCGCGACGGAGATAAAGATCAGCCCGGCCAAGGGCAGCAAAACCGTGCGCCCGAACAAGAAGGTCGTCGTCGCGGCCTCCAACGGCGCGTTGGAGGAGGTCACCGTGGAAAGCGGCGGCCGCAAGCTGGAGGGCGACTTCGACGCCGAGCGCACGAAGTGGGTCTCCTCCACGCCCATGATGCCGGACAGTGACTACACCGTGTCGGCACGGGCGGTGGACGGCACGACCGCCGCCGGTTCCTTCAGGACGCTCAAGCCCGAGCACGAACTCGAGGTGGCGGACGTGACCCCGGCGATCAAGGGGGAGAAGGTCGGCGTGGGGGCGCCGATCATCGTCACCTTCAACCAGCAGATCGCCAACAAGGCCGGGGTGGAGAAGGCCCTGGAGGTCAAAGCACAAAAGCCAGTACAGGGCGCGTGGCGGTGGATCAACGACACAACCGTGATCTACCGGACCGCCAAGTTCTGGCAGCCGCACCAGAAGGTGACTTTCACCGCCCGCCTCAAGGGCGTGCAGGGCGGCAAGGACATGTACGGCGTCAAGGACATGACCAAGGTCATCCAGATCGGCGCGGCCCAGATCTCCACGATCGACACCCGCAAGCACAAGATGATCGTCAAACGGGACGGCAAGGTCGTGCAGACCATGCTGATCAGCGCGGGCAACGCCACCACCCGTGAGTACACCACCACCAGCGGCGTCCACCTGGCGATGGGCAAGGCCAACCCCGAGCGCATGATCTCCCCGGGCCGCAAGAAGGGCGACCCCGGCTACTACGACCTGATGATCAACCACGCGGTCCGTTTCTCCAACAGCGGCGAGTACGTGCACGCGCTGAACAACGTGTGGGCCCAGGGACGCCGGAACGTCAGCCACGGGTGCATCAACTCCCGCCCCGACCAGGCCCGGTGGTTCTACAACCAGGTCCAGCGCGGCGACGTGATCACCATCAGGGGCACCGACCGCGAGATGGAGTGGAACAACGGCTGGGGCTTCTGGCAGATGTCGTTCAAGGAATGGCGCAAGGGCAGCGCCCTGGCCTGACCACCCCGGGCCCTGGCCTGACCACCCCGGCTCCGGGGCCCGTCCGCGGCGGCTCGCGGGCGGGCTCCGTGCCGGGTGACCCGGACGTGATCTCGAGGTGTGATCTCGGGGCCGCGGTGGAGGTGTGATCTGGGGACGGCGGTAAGGGCGGTGAAAAACGGGCCGCGCCCGGCCGGGCGGGCGCGGTAGCGTGTGCGGCGAACACGGCGGCGGGCCGGCGTCGGGCAGACGCTGGGCGTGGCCGATGAGGACGTTCTCGGGGGAGGACCGTGTGAGGCTCCAGGCGCAGGTGCTCATCTTCGACGCCGACGACACGCTGTGGGAGAACAACGTGCTGTTCGAGCGGGTCGTCGAGGACTTCCTCGACTGGCTGGCGCATCCGACCCTGGAGCGGGCCCAGATCCGCGCCGTCCTCGACGACATCCAGGCGGCCAACGCCGTCACCCACGGCTACGGCAGCACGATGTTCCTGCGCAGCCTCGGCGAGTGCTTCGAGCGGCTGAGCGAGCGCCCCGCGACCGAGGCCGAGCGCCGCCGCATCGACGAGCTGGCCCTGGCCCTCGTCGAGCGCCGGGTGGAGCTGGTCGAGGGTGTCGCCGAGACGCTCACGGCCCTGGGCGAGCGCCACGAGCTGCTGCTGCTCACCAAGGGCGACCTGGACGAGCAGCGGCGCAAGCTGGAGGCCTCGCGGCTGGCCCACCACTTCCGCGACGTGCACATCGTGGCGGAGAAGGACGTCGGCACCTACCGGTGGCTGGCCCGCGAGCACGCGCTGGCGCCCGCGACAACCTGGATGATCGGCAACTCCCCGAAGTCGGACATCCTTCCGGCCCGGCAGGCGGGGATGAATGCCGTGTTCATCCCCAACGACCACACCTGGGCGCTGGAGCAGAGCGACCTCGACCCCGGTGACGAGCGGGTGCTGCGACTGGGCAGGTTCCCCGAGCTGCTGGACCACTTCTGAGGGGTGGCCTCAGAGGGCGGTTCGCGAGTCGATGCCTGTGATGTCACAGTGTGAGCGGGTGGACATTTAGCGTTACAGCTGGCTGGTGGGCCAGGATGTGCTGGGATGACCGGGTGAGCGAGCGCAAGCCGTACCCCAGCGACTTGTCCGACGAGCAGTGGGCGCTGATCGAACCGGTGATTACGGCATGGAAGGCCGCGCACCCGT
>NZ_JBFAAE010000054.1:0-63718 GCF_040639575.1 Streptosporangium sp. NPDC023825
CACCGCCACCGGCGCCTCCAACGGCACCGCGCCCGCCGCCACCGCCACACCCACCCGCTCGACACCACCGCCCGAACCATCGTCAGAGCCGAAGGACGAACCGGCGTCCGAACCGGCGGACGAATCGCCGTCGCCGGTCAGCACCAGCCGCACCCCGGCCCGGCGGTAGATCCGCTCCTTGCGGGTCTCCGGCTGGTCCACCCCCACCGGGACGTAAACGCCCCCGGCGGCCAGCACGCCGAGCACGGCCACGGCCTGGTCCGGGCCCTTGGGCAGGGAGACGGCGACCGCGTCGCCCGGCGTGACGCCGTGCCCGCGCAACCACCCGGCCACCCCCAGCGCCCGTCCCGCCAGCTCACCGTAGGAAAGCTCACCGCCGTCCCACACCAACGCCGTACGACCCGGATCCCGGGCCGCCCACCCGAAGAACCCCGAATGCAGCAGACCCTCCGGCACCACGTCCGCCGTCGCGTTCACCCCCGCCCGCACCAGCAACTGGCCGGAGGGGGTGAGCGCGGGGAGCGGGCGGTCCCAGTCGCCCTCGGCGAGCCAGTCGAGCAGGCCGGCGAAGGCGCCGGACATCGCGTCCAGCATCCCGGCGGGGAAGAGCTCGTCGACCGCGTCCCAGTTGAACAGCAGCCCTCCGTCCACCTCGACCACCTGGTGGTCCAGCCACACCTGGGGCGTCTGGGAGAGCATCCAGCCGAGCTTGCCGAGGCTCCGCTGGACGTCCTGGCCCACGAGGTCACCCATCCCGGCGGCGCTGGTGAGCACCACCGGGGCCGTGACCTGCCCGCCGCGGCGGCCCCGGTTGAGGTCGCGGAGGACCTCGACGCCCGAGTAGGCCGAGTGGGCGACGTCGGCGATGAAGCGGCTCTGCAGGCCCGCGACCCGGTCCTGGAAGGTCTCCTCCCGCGTCAGGTCGACATCGAGGAGGATCAGGTTCGTGAAGTCGGCGACCATCAGGGGCACGTCGGGATGGAGCGTCTGCCGGTCGAACAGCGGGAGGTTGAGCAGGAAACGCGGCTGAGCGCTCCAGGCACCGATGACCTCGGCGAAGGCCGCCGCCAGCACCATGGGCAGGGTCACCCCGCGCGTGCGGGCGTGGTCGGCGAGCAGGTGGCGCCCCTCGGGCGGCAGCCAGTGGCCGCGGCGGACGACGCGAGGCCGCTCGACGCGCTCGGGCTCGACCGCGAGCGGAAGCTGGGGCCCCTCGGGCAGGTCCGCGAGCCGCTCCCGCCAGTAGGCCCGGTCCTTCTCGCGCGCCTCGCGGCCGCGCAGCTCGTGCTCGGCGAGGTAGGTGGGGAAGCCGTACCGCAGGGGCGGCAGCGACTCGCCCCGCCCGGAGTAGAGCGCGGCCAGGTCCTCCAGGATGATCTGGATGCTGCGCACGTCGGCCACGAGCAGGTCGAAGTTGACGTGCAGCCGGTGGGCGCCGCCGGGCAACAGCGAGAGCCGGATGTCGAACACCTCCCCGCGCTCGACCTCCAGGCGCCGGTGCGAGAAGGCCTCGCGCAGCTCGTCGAGACGTTCGCCGTCGTCCAGGCGCAGGTCGTGCACCACGAGGCCCGGCCAGGGACTGCGGTCCAGGATCTGCTGGGTGCCGTCGTCGAGGAACCTGGCGCGCAGCAGCGCGTGCCGCTCGAACAGGGCGCGCACGGCGTCCTCGAGGGCCTCCGCGTCGACGCCCGCGCCGTCGAACTCGGCGTAGAAGTGGCAGCCGACGCCGCCGAGCACCTGCCGGTCCTGCCGGCCGATCCAGTAGGCGTGCTGGACGGGGGTGAGCGCGAAGGGCGCGCTCTCGTCCACCTCCGGCGCCCGAGGCCCGGCCACCGTCGCTCCGGCCGTGTCCTGGCCGGCGGAGAGCAGCTCCCACCAGTCGTCGAGCCTGGGAGACTCGAACAGGTCGGCGAACTTGACCTCCACGCCGCCGCGCCGCCACTCGTTGGCCAGCTGCATGACTCTCATGGAGTCGAGGCCGTGGCGGATCAGGTCGTCCCCGCCGTTCAGCCGGGACGCGTCCAGGCCGAGCACGGTCGCGGTGGCCTGCCGGACCGCCTCGTACGTCAGCTGCTCGGCGGGCCGCGCCGGCCGCGCGGCTCCGCCGGCCGCGTCCGCGGTGCCCGTGGTGTCCGCCGAGGACTCCGAGGACGCCGCGGATGCCGCGGATGAGGACGAGGCCGGGTCCGGCGACGGGGAGGCCGGACCCGGAGACAGGGAGTGGCTGTGGCGCACGTCGAGTTCGCCGCGGCGGTACCCGGTGAGGACCGCGAGCCGGTCGTCACCGAGCCGCCGGAGCTCGCCGGGGGCCAGGAGCGTGACGACGTCGGCCACCAGCCCGTGTTCCCGGATCACGGCGGCGCGCATCCGCCGGACGAGGTCGGCCAGCCCGGTCTCCGGGAGCTCCCCGGAGGTCTCGGCCAGCAGCAGCAGGCCGCCGTCGAAGGGCGCCTGGAACGCGCGGCACTCCTGCCCCGTGGCCTCGGCCACGGTGCTCTCCAGCGGCTCGGGGCGGCGGATGCGACCGCGAATCGACATGTCCCACATAGCGATTCACGTTGTCACGGGCCGCGAATTGCGGCAATTCACATAATCGTCTTCCGTCGGCGAAATGCTCGCCGACGTAGCCGGACAGCGATTAAGTATGCCTTACCTAACTACCCATCAGGGCGGCCGTACTCCTGCGAAGACACCGTGAAGGCGTTTACCAATTGCCCGTCCGGACGTTCGGGAAAATATTCAGGCACCTATTTCGAGGTGCCCGATCGGCTACTTGCCGCCCCCTGTGCCCCGACCTAGCGTCGGCAGGGTCCATGGGAGAGGAGACCGCAAGTGGCCAGCACACTGGAGGTTTCGCCGGACCGTGTGATAGCGGGGCCGGAGGAGGCCCGCGCGCTCGGGGACGAGTACGTCACGGCGGTGGGCAAAATCCTCAACAGTCACGTCCGCAACGAGGCCGTCGGGGCGGCGGTCTTCGACGAACCCTCCATCGCGCTCGCGCCCACTCCACGCGATAAGTGGCTGGCCTGCCGAATGGCGATGGAGGAATACGGCCACCATTTAAAGTTCAACAAACTCGCCGCCGAACTCGGCCTTGAGGACGCGAACGCCAGGGGACCTCTCTCGATATTCGAGTACGAGGTGCGGAACTGGACCGAGTACGTGATGACCAAGGCGATCGTCGACCTCGCCGAGGTCGTGCTGATGGAGGACCTCTGCGACTGCTCCTACCTGCCCCTGCGTAAGCTCTGCCGGTCGCTGATGCCCGAGGAGCGCTTCCACGTGGGGTTCGGCGCGACGAGCGCGCGCCGGCTGGTGGCCGACCCCGCCCAGCGCGACGAGGTGCGGCGGGCCGGGCACGAGCTGCTCACGATGACGATGCCGTTCTTCGGCCGCAGCGACTCGAAGAACAACGAGGTGTTCCGCCGCCTGGGCATCAAACGGATGACCAACGACGAGTGCCGCGCGGAGTTCGTCCGGCGCACGCGGGAGCTCTTCGAGTCCGACCTCGGCCTCGACTACCCGGAAGTGGATGCGCGATGGTACGGCACTTCGAGCTGACCGAACCGCCCGAGGGGCTCGCCGCCGAGCTGGGGCCCGGCGGCGACAGGGTGGAGCGTCTCCTGCGCGGCATCTGCGCCGCCGACCGGCCGGAACGCGCCCCGGACTCCCCTCTCACCGCCCCGGGCTCCCCTCTCACCGTCGTGCGCGATCCGGCCGTCGCCGCCGCGGCGATGGACCGGGTCGACCCCGCCTGGCTGGAGGCGCTCGACCGGCGGCGCGGCGAGGCCCGCGAGCGGCTCGTGGCGGCCGGGCGCGAGAAGCAGCTGGATACGGCCGAGCATGTGGCCATGCTCGTCGCGACGCCCCGCCTCGACCCCGCCGACCAGACCGACCCCGACGCGCGCGCCGTGTCCGGCGCCCTGCTGTGGCTGATCGGCACGGTCGTCGCGGACGCGCTCGCGGATCCCGGCGGCGCCCCCGCCGCGAACGGCGACGGCCCGGGCCCGGGCCACGACCACGACCACGACCACGACGATCCGCTGTCCGGGCTCGCCGACCTGCTGGCCTCCGGCTGGTGGCCCATCGGCCCCGTGAACGGCGACTTCCTGATCTCCCCCTACGCGGCCGACGGAGGTGAACCGCATGCCCGATGACTCTTTCGGCACGCGCCAAGGAACCACTACGGCGCCTTCCGCGCCGGTGGCGCCCGGCGTACCGGCTCAGAGAGCACGGATTCCCAGGACCGGCGGCGCCGGAGCGCTCCCGATCACCGGTGTGGGCCAGGCCCCCGCCCCCTCGCCCGGCACGGAGGGCCCGGGGACGGGGAACGTCGCCGGCGAGCTCGCCCGCCTCGCCTCGGACCGCGGCTGGAACGCGTCGCCCGCCTTCTACGAGGGCGACCGCGTCTGGACCCACGGGGAGGTGCACGACCTGGCGGCGAGGGTCACGATGGTCCTGGTCGACCTGGGCGTGCGACCGGGCGAGCGCATCCTGATCGCGCTCGAGGACTGCGTCGCGTGGGTCGCGGCCTTCCTCGGCGCCGCCCGGCTCGGCGTCACGGCGGTGCCCGTCAACCCCGAGCTGACGGAGGCCGACCACGCCCTGGTCCTCGCCGACTGCGACGCCAGGCTCGTGGTCGCCACCAGGGAGATCGCACCCCGCTTCGACGGTGTGCCGCACCTCACCGGCGAGCAGTTGCTCTGCCTGGCCGGACGCGTCCCCCCGGGACCCGTCGCCCAGGTCGGCCCCTCGGCCCCCCTCTACGCGCAGTACACCTCGGGCACGACCGGGCGGCCCAAGGGGGCGCTGCACCGCCACGGCGACCTCGCGCTCTACCATCGCGCGGCCGGCGAGGGCGTGGTCGACATCCGCGAGGACGACGTGACCCTGTCGGTCTCGAAGCTGTTCTTCGCCTACGGCCTGGGCAACACGCTGGTGTTCCCGCTGTTCTCCGGCTCGTCCGCCGTCCTGCTCGCGGACCGGCCGACCCCGGCGCTGATCGCCGAGGCGGTCGTCCGCCACGGCGTCACCGCGCTGTACGCGGTGCCCTCCGCCTACGCCAACCTCGTCGCCGAGTGCGAGCCGGCCGCCTTCTCCTCCGTACGGGTCGCCGTGTCGGCGGGCGAGACGCTCAACGAGACCCTGGGCGCCCGCACCCGGGAACTGCTCGGGGCTCCCGTCCTCGACCAGCTGGGCTCGACCGAGGCCGGCCACGCCTTCTGCTCCAGCACCCTGGCCCGTGACGAGCCGGGCACGATCGGCCGCGCCCTGCCCGGATACGAGCTGCAGGTGCGCGACGAGCATGGGGAACCGGCCACCGAGGGAGAGCTCTGGGTGCGGGGCGAGTCACTGCTCCTGGAGTACCTCAACCAGCCCGACCAGACGGCGCACGCCCTGGTGGACGGGTGGCTGCGCACCGGCGACCGCGTCGAGCGCCTGCCCGGCGGCGCCTACGTCCACCGCGGCCGCTGTGACGACATGGAGATGGTCGGCGGCATCACGATGTCGCCGATCGAGGTCGAGAAGGTCCTGTCGGAGCACCCGGCCGTGGCCGAGGTGGCCGTCGCCGTCATCGCCGACGAGCGCGGAGCGCGCAAGCTGCGGGCCTTCGTGGTGCCCGCCGCCCCCGGCCAGGATCCGGCGCGGGTCGAGGAGGAGCTGATCGAGCTGGCCCGCGGGCGGCTGGCACCGTTCAAGGTCCCGCGGAGCGTGAAGTTGTGCCAGGCCCTGCCGCGGACGCATACCGGCAAGCTGCGCCGCTTCGCCGTCCGCGACGGAGACTGGTGATCACTGGTGCGTACGCTGCTCGTCGACAACTACGACTCCTACACCTACAACCTGTTCCAGCTGGTCGCGGAGACCTACGGCGTGGAACCGGTCGTGATGAGCAATGACGACGAGGCCTGGCACGACCTGCCCCTGCACCGGTTCGACGCGCTGATCATCTCCCCCGGCCCCGGCCGGCCCCAGGTGGAGCGGGACGTCGGCGTCTCCCTCGACCTCATCCGCGCCTCCGGCCTGCCCGTGCTTGGCGTGTGCCTGGGACACCAGGCGCTGGGCTGGCTGTCCGGCGCCGACGTGGTGCCGGCGCCCGCGCCGATCCACGGGCAGGTCGAGCAGATCCGGCACTGCGGGCGGGACCTGTTCCGGGGCCTGCCGCAGGGTTTCCAGGCGGTCCGCTACCACTCGCTCTGCGTGGCCACCCCGCCACCCGACGAGCTGGAGATCACGGCCTGGACGGGCGACTCGGTCGTGATGGGCCTGCGGCATCGCACGATGCCGTGGTGGGGTGTGCAGTTCCATCCCGAGTCGATCTCCACCGAGTACGGCCCCGCGCTGCTGCGCAACTTCCGTGACCTCGCCCTGGCGGCGGGACCGGTGCCCGGTGTGGTGCCGCCCGTCGCGCACGCCCCCTCGTGGTCGCTGGAGACGGAGCGGATCGACGGCGCCGCCGACGCCGAAACGGTGTTCACCGGCCTCTTCCGTTCCCAGCGGTACGCCTACTGGCTGGACAGCAGCCGCGCCGAACCGGGCGGGGCGCGTTTCTCCTTCCTCGGCGACGCGGGCGGCCCGCACGGCGAGGTGCTCTCCTGCCGTCCCGGCGCGGGCAGCGTGCGGATCCAGGACGCCTCGGGCGCCGGCATGGCGATCCATGTCCCGATCTTCGACCTGCTCGAAGAGCGGGTGAGCGCCCGCGCGATGGAACCGGATCCCGCACTCCCTTTCGACCTGGACGGTGGCTACGTCGGCTACTTCGGCTACGAGCTCAAGCGCGACTGCGGTGCGCGGGCCGAACACCTGTCGCCGATGCCCGACGCGGTCTGGATGTCGGCGACGCGGTTCGTCGCGATCGACCACGAGACGGACCAGACGTGGGCGGTGGCGCTCACCGACGGCGGCTCCGGCAGCCGCAAGCAGGCCAGGCGCTGGGTCGAGGAGACGGCCGCGGCGTGCCGGGGGATGGTCTCCGGGCGTGACATCCCGGTGGAGGAGGCGGGGGGGGAGGAGTTCGATCCCGAGCCCTGGCTGGTACGGCCCCGCGAGCGCTACCTGGCCGACATCGAGGAGTGCCTGCGCCTGCTGCGCGCCGGGGAGAGCTACGAGATCTGCCTCACCAACACCGTCGAGGTCCCCTTCCACGGGTCGGCCGAGGACCTCTACCTGCGCCAGCGGCGGCTGAACCCGGCGCCGTACGCGGCCTATCTGCGGCTGGAGGAGGACCACGTCCTGTGCTCCTCCCCCGAGCGCTTCCTCAAGGTCGGCAGGGACGGGACCGCGGAGTCCAAACCGATCAAGGGCACCGCGCCGCGCGATCCCGAACCGCGCCACGACGACGAGCTGAGGAGGGAGCTCGCCTCGTCCGGCAAGACCCGCGCGGAGAACCTCATGATCGTCGATCTGCTCCGCAACGACCTCGGCCGGATCTGCGACGTCGGCACGATCGACGTGCCGCGCTTCATGGCCGTGGAGTCCTACGCCACCGTCCACCAGCTCGTCTCCACCGTCCGCGGGCACCTGCAGGACGGTGTGAGCGCCGTGCGGGCCGCGCGCAGCTGCTTTCCCGGCGGGTCGATGACCGGCGCGCCCAAGCTGCGCACGATGGAGATCATCGACAGGCTCGAAGGCCGGGCGCGCGGCGTCTACTCCGGCACGATCGGATTCTTCGGGCTCAGCGGCACCGCGGATCTCAACATCGTGATCCGGACCGCGGTCGTCAGGCCGGGCGGGCTGACGGTCGGCGCGGGCGGGGCGATCGTCCTCGGCTCCGACCCGGTCGAGGAGTACGAGGAGATGCTGCTCAAGGCCCGCGCACCGCTGCGGGGTCTCGGCGGGATGCCCGGCGCGCCCGCCCCCCGGCCTCTCACCTGAGAAGGCACCGAATCATCTGAGAAGGCACCGAACCCGGCCACCGGGCCGAGCCGGCGGCCCGCGGCCCGGTGGCCGTCTCAAAGTCGATCAACGGCGTGTCATGGCCCGGTAAGCGAAGAGCCCCTTATGCCGGAAAAACTTCCTTACGGCGGCAATCCCGTCACCGCGCGAGCCGTCCGGAGCGTCGATCGCCGTCGGCTCGACCCCGCAGGTCGGTGGCGATGGCGGCGAACTCGCCGATCAGCGGGCTGCGGCGGGTACCGTCCCAGGCCAGGCACACCTGGTTCGGCGGGATGTCGGCGATCGGGACGTAGGTGACACCCGGCCGGGTGTAAAAGGTCGCCACCGACAGCGGCAAGACGATGACGCCATGGCCCTGAGCGACGTGTTCGAGCTTCTCCTCCACCGCGTGGAAGACCGGCCCTGGGCGACGCGCTGCCGGCCGGCGTAGCTCGGTGGCGAGGTCGCGCCATTCGGGAACGGCATCGGGGTCCTGGAGAAGGTGCTCGTCGGCGAGGTCGGCGATGCCGATGAGGTCCTTGCCCGCCAGGCGGTGACCGGTGGGCAGCACGGCGACGCGTGGCTCGGTCAACAGCGGCCGGATGCGCAGCCCACGCTGGTCGATCGGCAGGCGCACGTAGCCGATGTCCACCCGGCCGTCGTGGATGGTCTCGGCCTGGTCGTCCCAGGTCGTGCGCACCACCTCCACGGTCAGCCCGGCATGGCGCTCGCGTAGCGCCTGGACCGCCGACGTGACGATCAGCCCAGGCATGAATCCGACGGTGAAGACGTCCCTGCCGCGTGCGGCGCGGCCGACCCGGCGGCGCAACGCCTCGGACGCGGCCAGCAGCGGGCGGGCGTCGGCGAGCAGTTGCTCACCCGCGGAGGTGAGCTCGGTGGCCCGCCTGTTCCGCACGAAAAGCTGAGCCTTCAGCTCCTCCTCCAGCACCCGGATCTGGCGGGACAGCACAGGCTGCGCGATATGCAGCGCCTCGGCGGCTCGTCCGAAATGCAGCCGCTCGGCCACCGCGACGAAGTAACGCAGCTTGCGAAGATCGACGTCCACCAGCGCCTCCTCCCAGCGTTGATACCTAAAGGGTATTACAGACGGGTCAGAGGGTCTTGGACGGCGGCAACGGGCCGGGCCCATCGTGGAGGGGTCGGAACTCCCCTCCACGAAGGACGAAATCATGGATCTGCAGGGTCAGCGCATCATCGTGCTCGGCGGCACCTCGGGCATCGGGCTGGCGACCGCGCAGGCGGCCGCGCGACACGGCGCCGTGGTCACGGTCGCCTCCAGCCGGCGAGCCGGCGTCGACCACGCCCTGTCCCGGCTGCCCGACGGCTCCGGTGGCCGCGTCGTCGACCTCACCGACGCCCGGGCGGTGGACGAACTCTTCGAGGACCATGGCCGGTTCGACCATCTGGTGTTCACCGCGGGTGAACCGCTGAGGCTGATGCCACTGGACACGCTCGATCTGGACGCGGCGCGGGACTTCTTCGCGCTGCGTTATTTCGGCGCGCTGGGCGCGGTCCGTGCCGCGGTGCCGCACCTGCGCGAGGGTGGCTCGATCACCCTCACCACCGGCATCGCCAAGGACCGGCCGGGCCCGGGCTGGGCGGTCGCGGCGAGCATCTGCGGCGCCGTGGAGGCACTGACCAAGGCGCTGGCCGTCGAGCTCGCGCCTGCCAGGGTGAACGCCGTCTCACCCGGCTTCGTACGGTCCCCGCTGTGGTCCGAGATGGGCGAAGAGGACCGCGAGCGGATGTACGCCGAGGTCGGCACGGCGATCCCGGTGGGGCGGATCGGCGAGGTCGAGGACATCGCCCGGGCGTTCGTGTTCCTGATGACCGAGCCGTTCGCCACGGGAACCGTCCTCACCGTGGACGGCGGGAACGTACTCGTCTGATCCGGTCGATCCGAAACCGCTCTCGGGCGACCCCTTCCCCCTCGTCGGTTCGGAGCCCTGGGCGGGAAGGGGCCACCTGCTCCCTTCGGCGTCGTGGCCACCTTGGCAGCCGCAGGGGCTTTCGGCCCCTAACGGCCGGGTTCGGGGAGCAGCCCGCGGTTGAGCGCCACCGCGGTGGCGAGCGTCCGGTTGGAGCAGTTGAGTTTGGCGAGGATGTTGGCGACGTGCCGCTTGGCCCCGTGCTCGGAGATGCCGAGGCGGCGGGCGATCTGCTTGTTGCTGAGCCCCGCCGCCATCAGGGCGAGGGCCTGCTGTTCGCGCGAGCTCAGCGGCGAGTCGATGGGGTCGCTCTCCGGGCAGGGATCGTCATCGGGGACGGGCGTCTCCTCGAGGCCCTCCTCGTCGCGGATGCGGGCCAGGAGCCGCCGGGCCAGCGGGTCGGGCATCGGCA
Organism: Streptosporangium sp. NPDC023825; assembly: GCF_040639575.1. NCBI lineage: Bacteria > Bacillati > Actinomycetota > Actinomycetes > Streptosporangiales > Streptosporangiaceae > Streptosporangium > Streptosporangium sp. NPDC023825. The sequence continues at coordinate 10,234 of NZ_JBFAAE010000054.1, forward strand.
TGAGGCCGCTGCCGAGGTCGGCCAGAGCGCTCCTGAGCGAGGTCTGGGTCAGGTCCGTCTCCAGCAGCAGGCCGTCGACCGGCAGGGCCGCGGCCTCCGCGAGCGAGGCGTCGCACACGCCGCGCAGGACCAGCAGGACGTGCGCGTCGTGCTCGGCCGCGACCGTGGCCAGCTTCTCGGTCGCGTGCGCCTTGCCGGACGAGGCGAGCAGCAGGACGTCCGGCCTCTGTGACTGCAGCAGTTCGAGAGCGCGGTCGAGGTCGCCCGCCTCGTACGTTTTCTCCACCGTGTTGACGGTCGCCAGCATGGTGCGCAGCCCGCAGCGGAGCACCTCACTGCCCATGGCGACCAGAACGGCCCGGCCTAAAGGATCGAGTCGTTGTGTGCTCATTCTCATCCCGCCGTCGCGTTGGAAAACCGCAGTTCCGCTACCTCGAGAGGGCTCCAATACCCCGAAAAACGCGGCATCCACCTATATTTTAAGAAAGTTTATATTTCAAGAAAGTTGGCGATAAACGATCACAGTTCTTCCGGGCCGGAGGAAGCTCCAGCCGGCCGCCGAGTGGATCCCCCTCCCGGTCGCGGCCGGTCAGGGGACCCGTGGTCGCCGGTGGACGCCGCGATCACGCCTTCGGTGCCGCTCCCATTGGCCGTCTCCGTACCGGCCCCGTAACGACCTCTTCCGCCGGACCGTTTGTCGCTTTCCTGTCGCCCCGCAAATTCCTCAGGCCGCCCGGATCGTGCGGATCCCTATTACCTGCCTACCTTGCTTTTCCCGCATCTTCAATGTCGGAAATGTCCGTTTATACGCGTCTTCGCAGATCACGGGGCCATTTCGGCGCCCCCTGTTTTGCAAGTTAGGGTACCCTTGCCTAATCAGATTTCCTGGTCTACCGTCGGAACCGGACTCCGGAACCGCACAGCCCTGATGATCACCGTGACGCGAAGGCGGCGAACCACGTGAGAATCCTGACCCGGAGCGACCTGGCCCGGGTCGAGCTCGTCCCCTCCGAGGTGATCTCGGTCGTGGAGGAGTCGTACCGGGCCCTGGCCTCCGGGCTGTCGGTCAATCCGAACAGGCAGACGGTCAAGCCACCCGACGGGCACTCGGTGGGCCACGCCCTGGTGGGGCGCGACGGCACCCGCGAGGTCGTCGCCTTCGAGACCTCCTACCGGTTCTACCCGCGGCGCGAGCGCCAGTACACGACCTTGTCGCTGTACGACGACGAGAGCGGGCTCCCCGTCGCGCTGATGGACTGCGCCAGGATCGCGACCATGCGGGCCCCGGCGGCGTCCGCGCTCATCGCCCGCGAGTGCGCCGCCCCCGGCAGCCGCAGCGCCCTGGTGATCGGCACGGGCGTCCAGGGGCGGCAGGCCCTGCCCTACCTGATGGCCACCATGCCCGGCCTGGAACGGCTCATGGTCTACGGCACCCACCCCGACGGGCTGCGCGCGGTGCGGAGGGCCGTGCCCGGCGAGGAGGTGGAGATCGTCGAGGATCTGCGGGCCGCGGCCGGCGAGGCCGACGTGGTGCTCGCCGCCGCCGGACCCAAGACCCCCGCGGCGATCGAGGCCGGCTGGCTGCGGCCGGGGGCGCTGTGCGTGCTGGTCGGCTACGGGCTGGCGTCCTCGACCCTGCACCGGGCCGACCGGGTGCTCGCCACCAGCGCCGCCCGGATGGCGGTCACCGGCACCGACCTCGCCGACGCGCGTGGCAGGCTCCGCCCGGCGGACGTCGAGCTGCCCGAGGTGCTCGCCGGATCGGCCTGGGCACGGCTCGACGCCGACGAGCGGATCTTCGCGTACAACAGCGGGCTCGTCGCCACCGACATCGCGCTCGGCCACCACCTCGCCCAGAAGGCGACGGCGCGCGAGCTGGGGCAGGTGATCGACCTGTGGCGTTGAGGACGCCGCCGGCCTCCCGCGCGCCCGAGGTGCCGACCGGCCGCGCGCCCGCGTCACCCGTCCCCGGTCGGGGGTCGCCCCCGCCTTCCGCCCGCGCCCGCCCCTCCGGCCCGTCCCGCGCCGGGGTCACACCCTCTCGCGTTCCCTTCCGGTGACGACGCGCTCCCTGCCGGTGACGACCTCGCCGGTGACGACCTCGCTGGTGACCCGGCGGTCGACGACGTTCAGGGGACCGAGGCCCGACAGGACCGTGAGGATCTCGTCCACCAGTCCGGGGGGAGCCGACCTCGCGCCGGTGAGGGCGACGGTGCCGGCCTCCCGCAGCAGGCTCGGGCAGAGGTCGGAGACGCCGGTGACGACCCGCGAAAGGACACCGGAGTCACCGGCGAGCCCGATGACGTGACGGGCGTCGGGACAGCCGGGTCCCGCGGCGACCAGCAGGAGATCCCCGGCGGCGGCGACGGAGGCGACGGAGGTCGCCCGGTCGGAGGCGTGGTAGCAGAAGTCGTCGGGGTCGGGGCCGCGCAGGCCGGGGAAGCGGGCGCGCAGGGCCGCGACGACGGGGAGGGCGCGCTCGACGGGGATGCCGGGCTGGATGAGGTAGGAGACCGCCATGGGGTCGGCGGGCCGCAGCCGCGCCACGTCGGCCGCCGTCTCCACCAGAACGGTCGTCTCCGGGGCCTGTCCGAGGATGCCGGGGACGACGGCGTCCCCGGGCCTGCCGATCACGACGGTGAGGTCGCCGCGCTCGGTGAACCGCGCCACCTCGGCGTGGGCGGCGGACACCAGGGGGCAGGTGGCGTCGACGACGGCCAGGCCCCTGGCCGCGGCCTCGGCCCGCAGGACCGGCGGCACACCGTGGGCGGGGAAGACGACGGCGGCGTGCTCGGGGAGCGTGTCGAGTCCGGTGACCGTACCGATGCCCGCGCGGGCCAGTTCCTCCGCGTGATGGGGGGCGTCGGTGACGGGACCGTAGGCGAAAACGGGGCCGCCGCCGGCCCCGCCCCGGGTGACGCCCAGGGCGGTCTCCAGGGCGCCGAGGGCACCGGGGCAGACCGGCCGGGTACCGGCCAGCAGCACGCGGCGGCTGCGCATGACGTCACTCCATCGCCACACCTCCTGACCGGCCGCCTCCACCGCGGCGCGGTCGTCGGGGTGGGCGGCGGCCGCGAGCCCGGTGGCGCGGCCGTGACGGTCGAGCCAGGAGACGGCGAACAGGTGGCCGTCGTCGGGGAAGGCGCCGTCGGCCCGCCCGGTCACCGGCGCGTACCACCGGTCGTCCCGCCGGGTGTCCGAACGGGGCTCGAGGCGAATGTCCGGAGGGACGTGGACGGCCGGACGGCTCTCCGGGTGGGCGGTCAGCGGCGCGTAGCGCACCCGCAGCCCCCTGCGGGTGAGCGCCGCCCCCAGGACCGGCGCGGCGGGACACCCGACGGATCCTCTGCCGGGGTGGTGGAAGGCGGAGGCGACGACCACTTCCCCACCGGCGACGCCCTGGCAGGCGAAACGCTCCCGGATCTTACTCCTGTTCATATCCTCGTCCCCGATCGTCAAGGAAACCGAGCCCACGGCGGCGGATTCGGAGCGGGTTTCCGAGACCCGCCAGATCTCGTTTCCCTGCTCGCAAATGGATACACGGCCCGGTGTGCGGAAATATCAGGGAATTGCCACTCGCACCTCTTTTATGACAATACTTTATAGGTGATTAGGGCCGCCGATCCGGCGGATATCCCTTCGTCACCGCGAACCGGGCCCGGCCCGTCGGACGTTTCCCTGAGAAGGTGCTCGAGAGCTGATCGGCAGCCTCGTCGAGCCCATTCCGGCGGCCTCGGCCCGAGCCGCTGAGCAGGGCGTCCGGCAGGCGCCGGACGGATACGGCTGACGCTCCGGCTGTCGATGACCGCCGCCGACGGCTCCGGCGACCCCCGCTGCTCATCGGCGAGGCCGGAGGGGCAGAAAGGGCCGTCGTGTCATGCCTGCGGTCCTACCCGTCCGCAGGACGGCTTCTCAGGACGGTGAACTCGGTTCCCAGCTCGTCACCGACACGTTGGAGGACTCGCGGCGTGGGATCGATCAGACAGCGACGCGTCGCGGCCCGCAGCAACGGGAGATCGGTGGCGCTGTCGGTGTAGGCGTAGGCCACCGGAACGGCGATACCCGCCTCCTGCAACCGGAGGACCTTCTCGGCGCCAAGACAGCCGCGAACCGCTCGGAAGGAACGGCGTCCGCACCGCAGTTGCGCGGCGACGACCTCCACCGCGTCCAGGCCCACGTCAGGGGGGCCGCCGCACGACCAGGACCACGGAGGAGCAGCACGCGCAGGAAGCGGCCGAAGGAGTCGCCGCGTACCAGAGTGTCATCGAGGTCGAAGACGGCGACGGGCCGCCCGGAAACACCGCTGCTCATCCCACTCACATCAAGATCGCCTGCACTGTTGACCGGCAGCTTACCGAGCATACTTCGGATGGGGGTCGAGCAGCGGGACGCCTTCCCTTCGACGGGACCGAACGATCACCTCTCGAACGCCCGCTCATATGGCCATGGCCCGCTGCAGCACCGCCCTGGCGAGGGCGTTGCGCTGGTAGGGGCGCAGCCGCGCCTTGAGCGTGGACAGGGCGGCGCGGGTCCGCCCGCTGCGAAGGTGGGGATAGTCGTCGAGGAAGGCGTGCCAGGTGAGCGCGGCCTGTTCCAGATGCCCCTGGTCGAGGTGCAGCGCGGCCAGGGTCGCGGAGGTGAGCGCGCGGGCACGGCGCTCGGTGGCCGGCCGGTGCCGTATGGAGGCGGCCAGGGCGTCGGCGGCGGCGGGCCTGTCGTCCAGCGCGGTCAGCACCGCGGCGTGCTGGTGGGCGAAGGACGCCTGGTGGTAGGCGCCCACCGTGTCGGCGGGGGTGCCCGTCGTGGCGACGGCGTGGTTGAGGTGGTGCTCGGCCGCCCGGAGGTGGCGGAGGGCGGTGCGACGGCCGCCCTTCACCGCGGCCGCGGCGACGGCGGCCTGTCCCCGCAGGAAGGCGTGGGTGCCCGGCTCGATCGCCACAGGAGCGCTGGTCAGGGCCGCCTCGGCCAGGTCGAGAGCCTGGCCGTGGTGTCCCAGGGTGTGGGCCTGCACCGACAGTGCCCGCAGGGTGACCGCGTACCCGGCCGCGTCGCCGTTCTCGGCGGCGAGCTTCAGCGCCGCCCGGTAGTAGCTCTGGGCGACCCCGTGGAGCTGCTCGTCGAAGCACATGAAGCCGCACAGGTACGTCAGCTCGGTGGCGATCGACAGCATCCTGCGGCGCGTCGCGGGGTTCATCCGGGACCGCAGCCACGGCACGACGTCCACGGCGAGGTACCCCGACAGCGCCCGCCGCGCCTGGCCGCCGCCGAAGGCCGTGTCCGTCTGCGAGAACACCTGGGCCATCGCCTCCGCCGCCTCCACCTGCGGCGTTCCCACCTCCGGCGCCCGCCTGCGACCCGAGCCCGCGGTGGCCGCAGCCGCGGCGGCGTCGGCCCAGCCGGGCACGGACAGCGCGGCCAGGCTGTAGACGCAGTCCTCCAGCATCCGCCGCCTGCCCAGGCACACCCCGGTGTGCAACTCCACCAGCCTGGCCACGGGATCCTCGTCCCGCCAGTCCTCGCCCGCGGCCCCCGGAGCGTCGCGGGAGGCCCGGCCCGGGTCCGCCAGGCCGACCGCGGCGATCTCCAGCGGGCGTCCGAGGCGGCGCGACAGCGCCTCGGCCACCAGATGCGGCACGGGCGGGCGCGGGCGCATGCCCGCCAGCCAGTGGGCGACCGCCGCCCGCCCGTAGCGCAGCGCCACTCCCGCCTCGGCGCCGAGCCCGTTGACCTCGTCGGCCAGTTGCTGCCCGGTCCACCGGGCCTCTGTCAGCAGCGCCCGTAATCGGATGTTGGGCCGGTGTCCTGTCCCCATCCGTTTTCTCTCACCGGACTCGTCGGCGATATTCCTCCATCTCCCGCTTTTTCAAATTTAAATTTCACCTATCGGCGGCCCTCGCCGTTATCACGAAGGCGGGCGATCGCGTCACGGGCGCCGCCATGAAACACCTTCTGCAAATGAAACCGATCGCCCGGCGCCGGGGGGTTCCGGGATATCGCGGCGGCGGTCGTACTGGAAGCAGGGGGAAGCGGACTGCTTTCATCCCGACGCACGGCGGCGGCGTAAGCCCATTCGCGACCGCTCGGCAACAAGGAGAACCGGAAGAGAGGTGAAATGTGGTGACGACAGCACCGGTGCTCGGCTCCCTCGCCGGCACCACGCGATCGGCGGACCGGGTCCTGACCGCCGCACGGGAACTGGTCGAGCCGGCCCACCGTGCCGCGGTGGACCGGCTGCCGCAGGAGATCCGCCACGTCGCCGGCTACCACGCGGGCTGGTGGGACGCCGACGGCCGCCCCTGCGACAGTGGCGGCAAGTCGGTCAGGCCCGCCTTGGTGCTCGCGTCGGCGTGGGCGGCCGGCGGCGAGAACCCGCGGGTCTCCGAGATGTCGATCCCCGCGGCGGTCGCGGTGGAGCTGGTCCACGACTTCTCACTGCTGCACGACGACATCATGGACGGCGACCTCACCCGGAGGCACCGGCCGGCCGCGTGGTCCGTCTTCGGGACCGGCGAGGCCATCCTGGTCGGGGACGTGCTGCTGGCGCTCTCCCTGGACCTGCTCGCCACCAGCCCCGGCCTGAAGGTGATGACCGGCTCGCTGCTGCGGTTGTGCTCGGGGCAGAGCGCCGACCTGGCGTTCGAGACGCGGACCGACGTCACCCTCTCCCAGTGCGTTCAGATGGCGATGGGCAAGACCGGGGCTCTGCTGGGCTGCGCCTGCGAGCTCGGCGCGCTGGCCGGCGGCGCCGGTCACGCCCGCGCCCGGCTGTTCGGGCAGTTCGGGCGCCACCTCGGCCTGGCCTTCCAGTTGACGGACGACCTCCTGGGGATCTGGGGAGATCCCGAGGTCACCGGCAAGCCCGTCTTCTCCGACCTGGCCAACCGCAAGAAATCCCTGCCGGTGGTCGCCGCCCTCACCTCCGGCACCGCCGCGGGCGAGCGGCTGGCCTCGCTCTATCACCGCGACCGCGAACTGGACGAGCGGGACCTGGCCCGCGCCGCCGACCTGGTCGAGGCCGCCGGCGCCCGCGCCTGGGCCCACCAGGAGGCCGGGGCCAACCTCGACGCCGCGCTGGACCGCCTGCGCGAGGCCGCCCCCGCCCCCGGCCCGGCCGAGGACCTCCGCCTCCTGGCCCACATGATCACTCGGCGGGACCACTGACGCGCTCACCTCCCGGGCTCGGCCCGGGTTCTCCACGCTGGAGGTATTCGATGACGACACGGACCACAGGCGACCCGTCCGCGGGCCCGCCCGCGAGGGCGGGCGAAACCGGCGGCGAGGAGGCGCGAAAGGTACTGCTGGCCTCCCCCCGGTCGCTGTGCGCGGGTGTCGAGCGGGCGATCGAGACCGTGGAACGTGTGCTGGCCGACCGCGGCGCCCCTGTCTACGTACGCAAGCAGATCGTGCACAACGTCCACGTGGTCGACGACCTGCGGCGGCGCGGCGCAGTCTTCGTCGAGGAACTCGACGAGGTCCCGCCGGGGGCGACGGTGGTGTTCTCCGCCCACGGCGTCTCACCGGCCGTGCGGGAGCAGGCCGCCGCCATGGGGCTGCGGGTGATCGACGCGACCTGCCCGCTGGTCACCAAGGTGCACGTCGAGGCGCGCCGCTTCGCCGCCCGCGGCGACACCGTCGTGCTGATCGGGCACGCCGGGCACGAGGAGGTGGAGGGCACCATGGGCGAGGCGCCGGAGCGGACCGTGCTGGTCCAGACTCCCGCCGAGGCCGCCGCGCTGGAGGTCGAGGACCCCGGCCGGGTCTCCTACCTGACCCAGACCACCCTGGCCGTCGACGAGACCGCCGAGGTGGTCGAGGCGTTACGCGCCCGGTTCCCCGCGCTGACCGGACCGGGCAGCGACGACATCTGCTACGCCACGACCAACCGGCAGCGGGCGGTCTCCGAGGTCGCCGCCGACGCCGACCTGGTCCTCGTCATCGGCTCCGCCAACTCCTCGAACTCGGTACGGCTGGTCGAACTCGCCCGGCGCCGGGGCGTCGCGGCGCACCTGATCGACGACGTCGGCGACATCAGGCCCGAATGGCTCCGCGACGCCCGCGCCGTCGGCGTGAGCGCGGGCGCCTCGGCCCCGCACCACCTGGTGGAGGAGGTCGTCGCCTTCCTGCGCGAGCTGGGGCCGATCCAGGTCACCGAGCACCGCCACACCATCGAGACCGTCCGTTTCGCCGCTCCGAAGGAAGTACGCACGCCATGAGCGCTGACACCGTCACAACCGGCCTCCACCCCGCCGCGGTCACCGTCCCCGATCCCCGCGGGCCCTCGCCGGCCGATGCCGCCCCCGGTGGCGCGGCGGCCGCGGAGAGCCTGCTGGAAAGGATCGAGGATCCCGGTGACCTGCGGCGCCTGCCGTCCGCCCGGCTGCCCGCGCTGGCCGGTGAGATCCGCCGTTTCCTGGTGGACAAGGTCAGCGCGACGGGCGGCCACCTGGGCTCCAACCTGGGGGCGGTGGAACTGAGCATCGCGCTGCACCGGGTCTTCGCCTCTCCCCGGGACACGATCGTGTTCGACACCGGCCACCAGGCCTACGTTCACAAGATCCTCACCGGCCGCCGGGACGACTTCGACGGGCTGCGCCAGCCGGAGGGTCTGTCGGGGTATCCGAGCCGGGCCGAGTCGGTCCACGACGTCGTCGAGAACTCGCACGCCTCGACCGCCCTGTCCTACGCCGACGGGCTGGCGAAGGCCGTCCGGCTCAGCGGCCGCGCCGACCGGCACGTGGTGGCGGTGATCGGGGACGGCGCGATGACCGGAGGGCTCGCGCTCGAGGCGGTCAACAACCTGGGCGCCGCGCCGGGCCTGCCGGTCATCGTCGTGATCAACGACAACGGCCGCTCCTACGCCAGGACCGTCGGCGGGCTCGCCGCCCACCTCGCCGCCCTGCGCCGCTCCCGCCCGGACCTCCCGGACCCGGAGTCGCGCGGCGGCGAGGTGGGCGGCGAGGAGTCCCGCCGTACTCCCGGGAAGGCAGGGAAGGCAGGGAAGCCCGGGGAGACCCGGGACATCGGGGACACCGGGGAAGACCGGGACGCCCCGCGGCCGGCCGGGACCAACGTCTTCGAGGCCCTGGGATTCTCCTACCTCGGCCCCGTCGACGGCCACGACATCGACGCCCTGGAGGAAGCACTGCTGCGGGCCCGCGCCCTGGGCCGTCCCGTGGTGGTGCACGCGGTCACGGTCAAGGGGAAGGGGTACGGTCCCGCGGAGGACGACGAGGCCGACCGGATGCACGGCATCGGGGTGCTGGACCCGGCCACCGGCCGCCCGCCCGGCACGGCCGCCGCGACGCCGCCCTCGTGGACGTCGGTGTTCGCCAAGGAGATCACCGCGATAGGCGCCAAGCGACCGGCCGTGGTCGCGATCACGGCGGCGATGCCCGGCCCGACCGGGCTGGCGGCGTTCGCGGCCAAATTCCCCGACCGCTTCGTGGACGTCGGCATCGCCGAGCAGCACGCGGTCACGTGCGCCGCCGGGCTCGCCATGAAAGGCATGCACCCCGTCGTGGCGATGTACGCGACCTTCTGCAACCGGGCCTTCGACCAGGCGCTGATGGACGTCGCCCTGCACCGGTTGCCCGTCACGCTGGTCCTGGACCGGGCGGGGATAACCGGCCCCGACGGGCCGAGCCACCACGGCATGTGGGACCTGGTGCTGCTCGGGATGATCCCGGGGTTGCGGATCGCCGCGCCCCGCGACGCGACCCGGTTGCGCGAGGCGCTCCACGAGGCCGTCGGCTTCGACGGCGGGCCGACCGCGATCCGCTATCCGAAGGCCAGCGTCGGCCCCGACATCGTGGCCCTGCGGCGGCTCGGCGGAGCGGGCGGGATCGACGTGCTGGCGGAGAACGGCGACCGCGTGCTGCTCGTGGCCGTCGGGTCGCTGGCGGGCCCGTGCGTGGCGGCCGCCGCGCAACTGCGCCACCACGGCGTCGGCGCCACGGTCGTGGACCCGCGGTGGGTGGACCCGGTCCATCCGGCGCTGGTGGAGCTGGCCGCCTCGCACGGCCTGGTGGTCACCGTCGAGGACGGCCTGCGCACCGGTGGCGTCGGCGCGGCGGTCGCCACCGCGTGCGCCGACGCCGACCTGGACACGCCGGTCCGCGCCCTCGGCCTGCCGAGGGAGTTCATCGGGCACGGGGACCGCGCCCACCTGCTGGCCGCCGCCGGGCTGGACCACGGCTCCATCACCGCCTCGGTGCTCCGCGCCGTCCACGCCCCCACCCGCCCCGCCACCGCCGGGCCGGGCACGGCGGCACCCGGCGCGGCCTCCCAGCCGAGGTCACCGTCGAGGTCGCAGCCCGCGTCCCAGCCGAAGCCCCAGCCGAAGTCACAGCGGAGGTCACAGCCGATCGGAGGCCGTCGATGAGCGCTCCCGTACTCGTGGGCATGCCCGGCGTCGGCGCCCCCGCCGAGACTCCGCCGCCGCCCGCCCCGGCGGAGCCCGCCGTCCTGGCGCCGCGCCGGGCCACCCGCCGCCTGCGGGTGGGCGACGTCGAGGTGGGCGGGGACGCCCCGGTGTCGGTGCAGTCGATGACCACCACCGTCACCGCCGACGTCGGCGCGACGCTCCAGCAGATCGCCGAGCTGACCGCCGCGGGCTGCCAGATCGTCCGCGTCGCCGTCCCCTCCCAGGACGACGCCGACGCGCTGCCGGCCATCGCCAGGCAGTCCACCATCCCGGTGGTCGCCGACATCCACTTCCAGCCCAAGTACGTCTTCAGCGCCATCGACGCGGGATGCGCCGCCGTGCGGGTCAACCCCGGCAACATCAGGGCGTTCGACGACAAGGTCCGCGAGATCGCCCGCGCCGCCTCCGGCGCGGGCATCCCGATCAGGATCGGGGTGAACGCCGGCTCGCTCGACGGGCGGCTGCTGGCCAAGTACGGCAGGGCCACCCCCGAGGCGCTCGTGGAGTCCGCCCTGTGGGAGTGCTCGCTGTTCGAGGAGCACGGTTTCGGCGACATCAAGATCTCCGTCAAGCACCACGACCCGCTCACGATGATCGCCGCGTACCGGCTGCTGGCCGCTTCCTGCGACTACCCGCTGCACCTCGGCGTCACCGAGGCGGGTCCCGCCCTCCAGGGCACCGTCAAGTCCGCCGTCGCCTTCGGCGTCCTGCTCTCCGAGGGCATCGGGGACACCGTCCGCGTCTCCCTGTCGGCCCCTCCGGTGGAGGAGGTCAAGGCAGGACTCCAGATCCTGCAGTCCCTCGGCCTGCGACCCCGGCGGCTGGAGATCGTCTCCTGCCCGTCCTGCGGCCGCGCCCAGGTCGACGTGTACCGGCTCACCGAACGGGTCAACGCCGCCTTCGACGGCTTCCCCCTCCCCCTGCGGGTGGCCGTGATGGGCTGCGTGGTCAACGGCCCCGGCGAGGCCCGCGAGGCCGACCTCGGCGTGGCGAGCGGCAACGGCAAGGGCCAGATCTTCGTACGCGGCGCCGTCGTCGCCACCGTCCCCGAGTCGCAGATCGTGGAGGCCCTCCTGGAGGAGGCGATGCGCATGGCCGAGGAGGCCGAGCAGGACGGGACGGGCGACGACCCCGAGCACACCATCCCCGGGAGGAACGGATGAGCACCACCGGCACGATACCCACCGTCGACGCCGCCCCTCGCGCCCTGCTCGCCGAGACGGCCCTGGACTCGATGGGCCAGGTCACCGCGTCGGTCTACGAGACCGCCCGGCTGGTGGCCTCGGCGCCGTGGCTGGCGGGCCACCGGCAGCGGGTCGAGTTCCTCGTCCGGGGCCAGAACCCGGACGGAACCTGGGGAGGGCCCGGCGCGTACGTGCTGGTCCCCACCCTCAGCGCGGTGGAGGCCCTGCTCACCGTGATGGGCGCGGATCCGCCCGGAGGGCCGCCCGCCCGGCTCGACGGCGGCGTCGTGAACGCGACGCGGCGCGGCCTGGACGCTCTGTTCGCCCGGCTCGGCCCCGGGGCCGAAGAGAGCGCCCTGCCCGACACCATCGGCGCGGAGTTCCTCATTCCCTGGCTGGTCGGCGAGGTCAACCGGCATCTGGACGCGCTGGCGGAACGTCCCCTCACCGGCCTGGACGCCTGGCGGGGATCGGGCCGCCTGGGCACGCCCGACGGGTGGAGCCAGGCACCCCTCGACCTGCTGCGCCATCTCGCCGAGCGGGGCGAGGCGCTGCCCGCGAAGGTCTGGCACTCGCTGGAGGCGCTGGGACCGGCCGCCGTGCTGGCCCCGCAGGTGCGGGTCGTCGGCGGGGCCGTGGGGTGCTCGCCGGCCGCCACCGCGGCCTGGCTGGGACCGAAGGACGACGGCGAGCCGGCCTCGGACCGGCGTTCCGCGGTCCTCTACCTGCGCGCCGTGCAGGACAGGCACGGCGGCCCCGTCCCCGGCGTGACGCCGATCGACGTCTTCGAGCGGGCCTGGGTGCTCGCGGCGCTGGCCGAGGCCTTCCCCTCCCTGACGCCGCCGCCCGAGCTGGGCGACAGCCTGGAGGCCGTCCTCGGCGACCTCGGGGCACCCGCGGGCGCCGGCCTTCCCCCCGACTCCGACGACACCGCCGGGGTGCTCCACGCCCTGCGGCTCATCGACCGTCCGCGCTCCCCCGAATGCCTGTGGGCCTACGAGAGCGACACCTACTTCCGCTGCTTCGCGGGCGAGCGCACCCCCTCCACCAGCACCAACGCCCACATCCTGACGGCCTTCGGAGACCAGGTCGGCGACGGCGCCGCCTCACCGGGACAGGTCCGCCTCCGGCAGGCGATCACCAAGATCTCCCGCTGGCTGTGCGGGGAGCAACGCCCCGACGGCAGCTGGATCGACAAGTGGCACGCCTCCCCCTACTACGCCACCGTGTGCTGTGTCTCGGCGCTCGCGCGGCACGGGGACGCCGGGTGCGCCCCGGCGCTGCGCGCGGCCGTGGGATGGGTGCTCGAAACCCAGCGGCCGGACGGGTCGTGGGGGTTGTGGTCCGGGACGTGCGAGGAGACGGCGTACGCCATGCAGACCCTGCTGAGGTCCTCGCGCCACGACGACGCGGTGAGCCGCGCGGTGCTGCGCGGCGACGCCTTCCTGGCCGAGCACGGCGACCACCGGGAGCACCCGCCCCTGTGGCACGACAAGGATCTCTACGCCCCCGTCGCGGTCGTGCGGGCCGAGGCGCTGGCCGCGCGGGCACTGGCCCGCACCCGCTTCCCCGGGGGGTGGCGATGAGTGCCGTGCCCGCTTCCCGGAGAACAACGGCGAGCCCCGCTTGCCGGAAAACGGCGAACCCCGCTTCCCGGAAAGCAACGGCGAGCTTCGCTTCCCGGAAAGCGGCGGCCCTTCGGGGAACGGCGGCGGGCCCCGCCGGGATCGGCGGTCCCGGCACCTCGCCGGCCGGTTCGGAGGTGGCGCCGTGAGCCTGAACAAGTACCGTTTCGCCCTGCGCACCCGATCGTTCCTGGACGCCCACGCCGCGGACCGCACCGGCATGGTCGAGCTCAGCCCGGCGCCGGACCGGCAGCTGCTGGTGTGGAACCCGGAGGCGGTCGGGGAGATCTTCCGCTCCGAGCAGCGAATGGTCCTGGAGGGCAGCGACACGCTGGGACCGCTGGTCGGGGAGCACTCCATGCTGTTCGCCAACGGGCAGCGGCACGCGGCGTACCGCAAGGTGGTCGGCCCGGCGCTGCGCGGGCGCCGGTTGGCCGCCTACCGTGGCGTCATCGCCGAGGCGACCGACGCCGCCCTCGGCTCGCTGGCCCCGGGCACGACGTTCTCCCTGCCCGAGTGGACCCGCGCGTTGACCCTCCGGATCATCGGCAGGATCGTCCTCGGCCGCGCCGAGGACGAGACGCTCGGCCCGTTCACGAAGTGGGTGGAGTACACGCTCGGATCACGGGCCCGCACCCTGGCCTACCGGCACCTGCGCGGCCTGGGCCCCCTGCCCTCACCGTGGCGGACCTTCCGGCGGGACAGGGCCGAGATCGTCCGCGACCTCCTGCGGGCCTCGCGGTCCGAGGAGCCCCCGCAGCCCCGGGAGCCCGGCGGAAAGGCCGCCGGGAGGACCGGCGGGCCGCCGACGATCGCCGGCCTGCTGACCTCGGGGGAGGAACCCCTCGGCCCGATGGGCGACGAGGAACTCTCCGACCAGCTGATCTCCCTGCTGTTCGCGGGCCACGAGACGACCGCGTCCGCGATCGCCTGGACCCTGTTCTGGCTGCACCGCGACGAGCGCGTCCGCCACGACGTGCTGGCGGAGCTGGAGGCGACGACCGACGACGGCTCCACCACCGAGGCGGTACCCCTGCTGAACGCGGTGTGCCAGGAGGCGCTGCGGATCTCCCCTCCCGCCACGGTCGCCGGCAACCGGATGCTCACCTCGGACTGGCGGCTGCTCGACCGGCCCGAGCCCGCGGGCACCCGCCTCACGCCGTGCATCGCCCTCGCCCACCGCAGCCCCGAGATCTACCCGGATCCGGGACGCTTCGACCCCGGCCGGTTCCTGGGCGCTCCCCGGCACGCCCAGGAGTACCTCCCCTTCGGGGGCGGGACCCGCCGCTGCCTCGGCGCGAACCTGGCCATGCTGGAGATGCGGATGGTCGTCGCGGCGGTGCTGCGCCGGCACGACCTGCGCTGCCTCAACCCCGAAGCGGCCGTGCCGCACCTGCGCGGGCCCGCCATGGGGCCGGGACCGCTCAGGATGGCGGTCGGTGGCTGCCCGATGCGGGCGGGACGGCCCCCCGCACCACCGTCCGGTGAGGGCGAGGTGCGGACATGACCGGGACGACCACGCAGGCCCGGCCGATGACCCGGGGGCGGGCGGCGCTCCGCATCCACCGGCTCGAGTATCCCTTTCCCGCCGTGTACGCCTGCCACGTGCTGTGGGGCGCCTGCTTCGCGATGACCTCCCCCGGGCAGCTGCTCGCCGTTCCGGTGCTGGTCACGCTTGTGGCCAACCTGCTCGGCATCATCTCGCAGAACCCGCTGAACGCGGCGCTGGACGTCCGCGCGGACACCAGCACACAGGGCAAGGGCGGCATCGCCGACGCGACGCGGCTGCTCGGCCCGCGCGCCGCCTTCCGGTGGGCCGCCGCGGAGATGGCCCTCGCGCTGGGGCTGTCGGCGGCGGTCTCGGTGTGGCTCGCCCGCCCCGCCGTGGTGGTCGGCGTGGCGCTGGCGATCGTCCTGCACCTGCTCTACAACCTCGAACCCGTCCGGTTGAAGAGCAGGGGCTACGCCAACCCGGCCTACTTCGGCCTGACCTTCGCCCTGCTGCCCTGCGTGTCGACGTACTCGGCGATCCGCCCGGACATCCCGGTGCCGGTCTGGCTGGTGTTCGCCGGCCTGGCGGTGCTGCTCTTCGGGCGCTCGCTGTGGTGGTCGATCCCCGACAAGACGGGGGACGCCCTCGCGGGCGACCGCCCGCCGGCCGTGCGGCACGGTGCCCGCGTCGCGCTGCTGGTGGCCTGCGCGGGTACGGCGACGGCGCTGGCGCTGATCGGCTGGGGGCTGCTGTGGCTCTACGGCCCCGCCTGGGCGCTGCTGGGCGTCGCCGCCTGCGGCGCCTTCCTCGTCGACAAGCTGGGCCTGCTGCGCGGCATCTCCGACGAGAACCTCCCCAGCGAGACGTCGATGCGAAGGCGCAGCCTGTCGCTGGTCCTCGCGGCCGACCTGCTGCTGGTGGTGATCCCCGTCATCCTCGTCGTCACCCGATGAGACCCTCCCTCACCCCTTGACCGCGCCCACGAGCCCGTTGACGAAGTAGCGCTGCAGAAGGAGGAAGAGCGCGATGACCGGGATGACGATGATCAGCGACGCGGCCATCACCTCGTTGTAGTGCGGCACGTCGCCCGACAGCAGGCTCTCCAGGCCGAGCGGCAGGGTGTAGAGGGAGGGGTCGTTGAGGGACACCCGCGTGAGGACGTACTCGTTCCAGGTCGGCACCGCGGTCAGCACGGCGACCGTGATGAGGGTGGGCCGGGCGAGCGGCAGGTAGACCGACCAGAAGATCCGGAACTCCCGCGCCCCGTCCGCGCGGGCGGCCTCGCGCAGCTCCCGGGGGATCCCGCTGAAACCATTGGTGAGCAGCAGCACCGTCAGCGGGGCGGTGCCGTTGACGAACGGCAGGACCAGGCCCAGGTGCGAGCCCAGGATTCCGAGGTTCTTCTCCAGGATCACCACGGGGAGCAGCACCGTGATGCCCGGCACGAACAGCAGCGAGACGAAGAACCAGAACAGCACCTTCCTGCCGGGGAAGTCCAGCACCGCGAAGGCGT
This sequence comes from Streptosporangium sp. NPDC023825, assembly GCF_040639575.1. Classification (NCBI taxonomy): domain Bacteria; kingdom Bacillati; phylum Actinomycetota; class Actinomycetes; order Streptosporangiales; family Streptosporangiaceae; genus Streptosporangium; species Streptosporangium sp. NPDC023825. The sequence goes on from NZ_JBFAAE010000054.1 coordinate 26,471, forward strand.
ACGAGGCGAGGCTGTAGACCACCAGCACCCCGGCGACGGTCATCGCGGTGACCTGGAGGCTGTTGAGGAAGTAGTCGAAGAATCGCAGGCGGCTCCACGTGGCCACCAGGGTGTCCAGGGTGGGATTCGCCGGGATGAGGTTGCCGCCCCGCAGGATCTCCTCCCTGGTCTTGAAGGCGCCGGACAGCATCCACAGGAACGGGTACAGGCTGATGAGCGCGTACGCCGCCAGGGCGGTGCGGGCGATGGTCCTCACGATGCGTGACCCGATCATCGGATCCTCCTGAGCAGGCGCGCGTTGACCAGGGTGAGCAGCAGGGCACCGGCGAAGAGCAGCCAGCCCAGCGCGCTGGCCATCCCCAGGGTCTGGGCGAGGCCCTTCATGAACGAGAGCCGGTAGACCTGCAGGCCGAGCACGTCGGTGTGCCCGCCGGGCCCGCCGTTCGTCATGATCAGGAAGATCTGGAAGCCGTGCAGCGCGTCCCGCACGCCGAGCAGCACGATGGCCGCGGTGAGGGGCGTCAGCAGCGGCCAGACGATGCGGCGCATCACCTGGCGCGGCGCGGCCCCGTCGATGTGGGCGGCCTCGATCACGTTGGGGTCGATGGCCTGCAGGCCGCTGAGGTAGAGCAGGGTGGCGACGGGAACGCTCGACCAGACCAGGATCAGGATCAGCGTGGGAAGCGCGGTGTCCGGGTTGCCGAGGAAGCCCTGCGGCTGCGACAGGCTGCCCAGGCCGGCCGACCGCAGGAGCACGTTGATCGCCCCGTCGGGCTCCAGCACGTAGCGCCAGGCGTAGTAGACCGCGATGCCGGTGGTGACGTAGGGCAGGAAGTACACCGAGCGGAGCACCCCGCGCAGCCGCCTGACGGAGTTCAGCGCGACCGCGAGCGGGAGCGAGATGGCCACCGTGAGCGCAGGGACGGCCACCATGACCTGGAAGGTGTTCCAGGCCGCCCGGCGCAGCTCGGGGGCGAGCGCCGGGTCGGCGTACAGCAGGTCGAGGTAGTTCTGGAAGCCGGTCCACTTCCACTCGGGGGTGAACCCGTTCCACTTGGCGAAGCTCAGCGCGAAGCCGGTGCCGATGGTGTAGACGCCCATCAGCAGGAACAGCGCCACCGCGGGCAGGACGAAGGCCCACCCGGTCAGCCACCGCCCCCACCGGCTCCGGCTCCGGCCGCGGTCACGGCGGGGCGCCTCCTCAGGGAGCCGCCCCGCGCGATCCTCGGTGGTGAGGGTGCTCACTTCGTGGACTTCCACATGGAGCCCATGATCTTGTCCATCTCCGGCCCGGCCTGCTGCGGGGTGACCTCCTTGAGCGGCGTCAGCCTGACCATCAGGTTCCCGGGCTTGACCTGGTCGTAGTCGGAGGGGAAGAAGGTGGTGTCACCGGCCTCGTAGGTGGCCTCCGGGGCGCCGGTGAAGTACTTCTGCAGCGACGCGAGGTCGGGACCGAGCAGGGTCTCGGCCTCCGTGCCGAGGTCGGTCGCCGGCAGGTCGAGCGAGGTCTTGGCGACGATGCCCGCGCCCTTGGGCGAGGTCACGAAGTCCAGCCACTTGACCGCCGCCTCCCGGTTCTTGCTGGTGGCGGTGACGCCGAGGGAGGTGAGCGCCAGGGGCGCCATCACGATCTCCTTGTTGAGCCCCTCCGAGGACGGCGGGATCGGGAAGGCGAGCACCTTGTCGGGGGTCATCCCGTTCTGCGCGAGGAACGCCAGGGTGAAGGTGCCGCCGATGTTGAAGGCGGACTTGCCCTGCGCGAAGGCGATGTCCGCCTCGTCGATGCCGAGCGACGTCGTCCCGGGCATCCAGTACGGGGTGAGCTTGCCGTACAGCTCCAGCGTCTTGATCCCGTCGGGCGAGCCGAAGCCCTGCGTGGTGCCCTTGGCGAACAGCGCGTGGAACCTCTCCTTGCCCAGGTAGGAGTGGGCCAGCGGCTGGTAGGCCCAGTTGAAGCCGGTCTGGGTGACCTTCAGGCCGAGCGAGAGGCCGCCCTGCTTGGGGTCCTCGTCCGTGGTCGCCTTGAGCGCGGCGAGGAAGTCCTCCCACGTCTTCGGCGGCGTGTCGGGGTCGAGCCCGGCGGCCTTCAGCTTCTCCTTGTTCGCGTAGACGATGCCGAACGCGCCGGCCGTGAACGGCACGCTGAACAGGGTGTTCGCCTTGACCTGCTTGAACGGCGAGTCGTTGGCCGCGAGGTCGATCCTCTTCTGGGTCATCAGCCCGGCCTCGCGGGTGGTCGGCAGCAGCCGCTGCTTCCAGGCGTCGGAGACGTCGGCGGTCAGGTCGACCAGGAGCCCCGAGGAGCCCATCTCGAGGTCCTCTCCGCCCGCGTGCATCTCCAGCACGTCCGGCAGGTCGCCGGTCTGCGCGGAGCTCTGCACCTTGCTGACGAACACGTCGTCGGGGGTGACCGCCTCGATGGTGACGGCGATGCCCGTCTCGCTCTTGAACTGCTCGGCGGCCTTGGCCAGGGCGTCGGCGTGGGTCCGCTTGAACGTCCACATCTTCAGCGTCCGGCCGGCGGCCGCCTGCCCGCCACCCTGGTCACCACTCTGGCCACCGCCCTGCCCTCCGCCCGCGCAGGCGGCCGCGGCGAGACCCACCGCGAGCGCCAGACCGGCGGCGAGAACCCGCTTGCCTGCCTTCATGTCGCTTCCTTCCCCACTGCTGCGGTGCGTGCGGCGCGGTCCGCACATGACGGTCCGGTGCTCCCGCGTCTGGCGGGCTCCGGCACCCGGCGGGCGCGGTCAGGTGATCGGTGTGGGCCGGTTGGCATCGGCATCGTCACTTCCTCGGGGGGTCGCGGAGGATGAGTCCGGGCTCTCGCCCGTGCCCCGGGGGGATCCGGATCACGGAACGACATCCGCGCAAATCGTTAAGATTGGTTCCGAAACTTACACGCAACACAGCGAGTGTCAAGGGTCACGCCGGGGCGGGGAGGGACGACGGCACACGCGGCGGAGCGTTCAGGCCGACCGGCGGCGGACCAGCCTGGCCGGGATGACCGTCTCGGCGGAGGGCTGCGCCGTCCCGCCACGCAACCGTTCCAGCAGGCGGCGGGCACACGCCTGGCCGATCTCCCTGGCCGGGTTGGCCATGGTGGTCAGTCCCGGCGAGACGAGGCTCGCCGCCTCGATGTCGTCGAACCCCATGACGGCCAGGTCCGCGGGAACGCGCAGCCCCCGCTCCTCGGCCGTGTCGAGCGCGCCGATGGCCATGATGTCGTTGGCGCACAGCACGGCGTCCGGAGGTTCGGGCAGGTCGAGCAGGCGGGCGGTGCCCGAGGACCCGCCCGCACGGCTGAAGTGCGTGTGCGCCACGAGCCGGGGGTCGGCGTCCGCGCCGGCGGCCAGCAGCGCGGAGCGGTAGCCCGCGACGCGCTCGGCCGCGGGTCCCTCCGCGTGCGGGCCGCAGACGAAGCCGATCCTGCGGTAGCCGCGTTCCAGCAGGTAGCGGGTGGCCTCGGCGGCCCCGCCCTCGTCGTCGCTGTGCACGACGTCGACACCGGCCTGGACCAGGCGGCCCCCGAGCCGTACGACGGGGATGCCCGCCCCGATGACGGGCAGCAGGTCCTCGGCGTGCGTGTGGAAGACCGCGAAGGCGAGGCCGTCCACCTGCCGGGCGATCATCTGGTCGATGGCCGCGCGCTCCAGCTCCCGGTCGCCGTCGGTGTTGCTGATGATCTCGTCGTAGCCCGCCGGTCCCAGCACGTCCTGGAGCCCGCGCGCCAGCGCCGGGTAGAAGGGGTTGGTGATGTCCGGGATGATCAGCCCGATCGTCTGGCTCCTGCTCGTGCGCAGCCCGCGGGCGAGGACGTTGGGCCGGTATCCCAGCTGGTCGATCGCGGCCAGCACGCGCCGCCGCGTCTCGTCGGCCACCGGGCGGCGCCCGTTCAGCGCGTGCGACACCGTGGTCGCGCTCACCCCCGCGAGCTGGGCCACCCTGGTGATGCTGGGACGGTCGGCGCGGACCGGCCCGCGGACGTCCAGGCCCGCGGCGCCGGCCTCCGCGGCGCCGGCCTTCCCGCTTCCGGCCTTCCTGCCCCCGGTCTCCCCGCCTCCGGCCCGAGCAGGCTCCCTCGCCCCCTGACCTTCCCGCGCCTCCCGTGCCTGCCGCGCTCCTCGCGCGGGCTCGTCCGCCGGGAGCCGCGCCGCCCCGGCGGGCGGGGTCTTCCGCGAACCGCCACGCGCGAGGTCCCGCGGGTCCCGGTCCGGCAGGTTCCGGTTTCGCGGCTCGTGGTCCGGCAGGCCCTGGTCCGGCGGGCCCTGGTCGAGTGGGTCACGGCCGGACGGGTCACGGCCGGACGGGTCACGGGAGAGGAGGTCGAGTGCCGCGTCCAGCTCGCGGCGTCCGAGGTCCGCGGCGTCCTCGAAGGCGGCACCGGCGGCGATCCTGAGCAGGGTGGACTCCCAGACCTCGCGGACGGCGGCCAGGACGAGCGCGGCCACCACCCCGGCCCCGAGCCCTCCGTGCGCGCCGGGGCCTCCCGCACCCGGGCCGTCCGCCCCCACACCCGACTCGATCGCCTCGCGCAGCGCGTGCTCCTGTCCCGCGAACATCTCCCGGGAGTACGACCGCAACGCCGGGCTGTCCCGGTAGATCCGCGCGTGGACGGCGACCGTCCCGGCGTCGGCGGTGTCGTCCGTGCCCTTTCCCGCGTCGGCCGGGGGCCGGGCCATGACGCGGCGGATCGCGTCGACGGGCCGCTCGCCCGCCGCCCGCTCCCGCAGGGCCAGCTCGGGAGCGGGCCACCCGAGCGGATCCGCCTCGAAGAAGATCTGCTCCTTGACCGGGAAGTGGTTGAAGACCGTCTTGGTCGAGACGTCGGCCACCGCCGCTATCTCGGCCACCGTCACGGTCTCGAAGCCGCGCTCGGCGAACAGGCGGCGTGCCGTGCCCGCGATGGCACGCCGCGTCTCCCCTTTCCTCCGCTCACGCCGCGTGGGGGGTCGCTCCTCGGAGGGTGCCGGGACCATGGGCAGATCTTACATCGACACACTCCTTACACCCACTATAAGTTTCTCAGGGCGGCTCGATGCCGCCGTCGGGCCGGCGCACCCGGGCCGACCAGCGCTCGTGGAGGTGCTCCAGCGGCGGATACTTCGCCGCCAGCGCCTCGTCCAGGTCGATCCCCCAGCCGGGCGCGTCGTTCGGGTAGAGGTATCCGTTGACGGGGCCGATCGTGCCGGGGAAGACCTCGTGGACGGCCTCGGGATACAGGTGCCCCTCCTGGATCTGGAAGGCGGGGGTGGTCACGTCGAGCGCCACGTTGGCGGCGGCGCCCACCGGCGAGACGTCCGCGGGCGAGTGCCAGGCGGTGCCCACGCCGGTCAGCTCGCAGAGCGCGACCAGCTTGCGCGCGGGGGTGAGCCCGCCCACCGACGAGACGTGCAGCCGCAGCAGGTCCACGCCGCCCTCGCGGACGATCCTGGCCGCGTCGGCGACGGAGCTGAGCTGCTCGCCCGCCGCGATGGGCATCGGGGCCGCCTCGCGGACCTCCGGCAGGCGGTCGTAGAACTCCGGCGCTATCGGATCCTCCAGGAAGAAGAGCCGGTACGGTTCGAGCGCCCGCGCGAGGGCGATCGCCTGCTTGGGAGTGAGCCGGGAGTGCACGTCGTGCATCAGGCCCGGCTCCTCCCCCAGTTCCCGGCGGGCGCGCTCGAACAGCTTCGGGGTGTCGCGCAGGTAGCGCTGCACGTCCCACCCGTCGGGGTACGGGGAGCCGGGGTAGCCGCCCGGCGAGCCCGGCGAGCCGTAGTGGCCGAGCCCGGGAGCGCCCGTCTGGAGCCGCACGTGGCGGTACCCGGACGCCAGGATCGCCTGGGCCTCCTCGATCGTCTCCTCCACGGTGGCCGCGCCCGCGTGCAGGTAGGTGTCGGCCGCGGCGCGCACCCGGCCGCCGAGGAGCTCGTACACGGGCATGCCCGCGCGCTTGCCCGCGATGTCCCAGAGCGCCTGGTCCACCCCCGACAGCGCGCTGTTCAGGACCGGGCCGCCCCTCCAGTAGGAGGAGAAGTGCACCATCCGGGTGATGTCCTCGATGTCGGCGGGGTGGCGGCCGATCAGGAGGGGGCCGACGTGGTGCTCCACCGCGGCGGCCACGGCGTGGAAGCGCTGGGTGAAGGTCGCGCAGCCCAGGCCGTACAGGCCTGGATCGCTGGTGTCGACCCGGACCACCACGAGGGGCACCCCCTCGGGGGCGGTGACGACCGGCCGCACCCCCGTGACGCGGAGGGCGTCCCTGGCGGGCCAGGGTGCCTGGGTCTCGGGCATGGGAAGGGGTGTCACGCGGCCTCCGCGGCGTCCGGTACGGGAAGGGTGGTCACGCGGTCTCCGCCGCGTCCGGCGCCGGGAAGGGGTAGCGGACGGTGAGGCCGAGCAGGCGCCGGGCCTCCCCCAGGTCGATCGGGACGGCCCTGCCCGGCAGCGGGGCCCGGCGCTCGACTCCGGGGTGGAAGCGGTCGAGCAGTTCCTCGGTGGGCTGCGGGGCCAGCGTGTCCTCGGCCGTCACGAAGATCGCGCGGTAGCCCTCGATCGGCCGGGTGAGCGCCTGCCAGGTGGCGAGGGCGGCGTCCCTGCCGTCGAGGTAGGTCCACAGCTCGGCGGCGCCGGAGCCGGGGTCCTCCGCGTACTCCCGCGCGCGCTTGTCGAGCTTGTCGTCCGGCCCGCCGAGCAGGGGGAAGCGCAGCGCGACGACCGTCATGCCGTGGCGGCGCGCCATCATCGCCGCGGTCGCCTCGTCGGCCTGCTTCGACAGCCCGTACGGGTCCTCGACCTGCAGGGGCAGCGACTCGTCGACCGGGAGGTAGGCCGGGTGCAGCGGGCGCGAGGCCCAGGGGAAGCCGAGCACGGAGTAACTGCTCGCGATGGCGGCCCGGCGCACCCCCGCCTGGCCCGACTCCTCCAGGACCACGAAGGTCGCCCGGGTGTTGCCGCAGAAGACCTCCTCGGGCGTGCCGAGGACCGGGGCCGGGATCGCGGCGAAGTGCGCGACGGCGTCCACGCCGTCGAGCGCGTCGCGCACCGTCGCCGGGTCTCCCACGTCCCCGACGACCACCCGGCCCGCCACCGGCCCGCCCGGTTCGTGGAGGTCGAGGGCGGTGACGGCCACGCCCCGGTGCGCGAGCAGGTCGAGCATGAGCCGCCCCAGCCTGCCCGCGGCCCCGGTCACCAGGACCCGCCGGGGAACCTCACCCATGCGTCACCACCTGCGGCGGGAAGGATACGCTCGTTTCGCAAATCGATTTGTACATATGGAGCCAGCTTGCTACCCCCGCCGTCGCCGTGTCAATAGCGGCACGCCCCGGGCAAGCCCGAGGCCCGGCCGGCGTCCCCGGAGACGCGACCGGGGCGGCCCCCGCCCCCGGCCGCGCCGTCCCGCCCGGCGCGGCCCGGCGCGGCCCGGCCCGGCGCGGCCCGGCGCGGCCCCGAGGTGCGATCCGTCCGACCCGCCGACCCGCCGGCCCGTCTAACCCGCGGCGCGTTCCGCGAGCGGGCGGCGCCGCTGAGCGGTGTCGGTCAGCGAGGGCGGGCGCCAGGCACCGTCCGGGCTGTACAGGTTGGTGCCCGGCGGCACGATCTCGTCGATCCGGTCGAGGGTCGCGTCGTCGAGGGTGAGCGAGGCGCCCTTCAACAACCCCTCCAGCTGGTCCATGGTCCGCGGCCCGGTGATCACCGAGGTGACGCCGGGATGCGCGGCGGCGAAGGCCACGGCGAGCTCGGGGAGCGAGCAGCCGATCTCCGCCGCGAGCGCGACGAGCTTCTCGACGACGTCGAGCTTGGCGGCGTTCTCGGGAATCGAGGGATCGAAGCGCGCCGGCGTGAGCGAGGCGCGGCCGGTGGAGAGGTCGATGGGCCGCCCCTTCCTGTACCTGCCGGTGAGGAACCCCGAGGCGAGCGGGCTCCAGGTCAGCACCCCCATCCCGTAGCGCCGGCAGACCGGGAGCACGGCGGCCTCGATTCCCCGGGCGATCAGCGAGTAGGGCGGCTGCTCGGTCCTGAAGCGCTGGAGACCGCGGCGCTCGGCGACGTTGTGCGCCTCGACGATCTCCTCGGCCGGGAAGGCCGAGCAGCCGAAGGCGCGGATCTTCCCCTGGCGTACGAGGTCGCCCAGTACGGAGAGCGTCTCCTCGATGTCGGTCGAGTGGTCGGGACGGTGGATCTGGTAGAGGTCGATCCAGTCGGTCCCCAGACGCCTGAGACTCTCCTCGACCTCCTTGATGATCCAGCGCCGCGAGTTGCCGCTGCGGTTGGGGCCCTCCCCCATCCGGAAGTGCACCTTGGTGGCGAGCACGACGTCGTCACGGCGCCCCTTGAGCGCCTTCCCCACGATCTCCTCCGACTCTCCGGCGGAGTACATGTCCGCGGTGTCGACGAAGTTGACACCGCTGTCGAGGGCGGCGTGGATGATGCGGACGCAGTCGTCGTGGTCGGGGTTGCCGACGGCACCGAACATCATGGCCCCGAGGCAGTGGACGCTCACCTCGATACCGGTGCCGCCGAGGACGCGATAACGCATGGATCGTGCTCCCTTGATGGTCGTTACGAACGTGATGTCGCGACGCCCCGCATCGTAGGAGCTAGAGTCGACTCTAGATCAAGTCCGTATTCTGGATGGCATGGGCACAACGGATCTGAGCATCGGGCAGGTCGCCGAGCGCACGGGACTGAGCGTTCACGCGCTGCGCTTCTACGAGCGGGAGGGCATCCTGGCCAATCCCGTACGGCGTGACCCCGGCGGGCGTCGCGTCTACGGCGAGGGCGACGTGGAGTGGCTGACCCTCTGCATCATTCTCCGCGCCTCCGGCATGCCGCTGCCCGCGATCCGCCGGTACACGGAGCTGGTCAGACGCGGAGACGGCAACGAGGAGGAACGGCTCGCCCTTCTGCGCCTGCACCGGGAACAGGTGATCGGCCAGATCGGTCAGCTCACCCGATGCCTGGACCTGATCAACCACAAGGTCGGGGTGTACGAGGACATCCTCGACCGGGGAGGTGCCGGCCACGAGTGCGTCGCACCGCCGTCACCGGAGAACAGGCCGGAGCGCGCGGAACAGGTCTGACAGAACAGGTCGGCCGGCATCTGCCGCGCCACCCCCGCACACCGAGCCCACCTCGCCGCCCACACCGTCCCACGCCGTCCACCGGTGAACGGCCACCGGACCCCGCGAGGCTCGGACACGCCCGGAGCGGAACGCCATAAGGGCGCCCGATGACAGGTTTAAAGGTTAGGAAACTTTCCTAAGGATATTGACGGATCGCTGTCGAGGTCGGTTGGATGGGCGGTCATCAAGGCCCCGGCCGAGACCTCTCGCCACCCCCTTGGCCTGTCAGGCCAGCGAGGAGCTCCACATGCTCAGACGCATCCGAACGACGGCAGCCGCGATCCTGGGTGCCGCGGCTCTCGCCGTCACCACTCTCTCCGCCCCCGCGGCCGGCGCCACACCGCCGCCGAATCTCCCGGCCGCGCGGGCGCAGGCCGCCCCGGCGACCTTCACCCACCCGGGAGTCCTGGTCAGCAGGCCGCAGCTCGACTTCATCCGAGCGAAGGTCAACGCCGGCGCCCAGCCGTGGAAGGGCGCCTTCGACCAGATGATGGGGCATTCGCTGGCGTCGCTGTCGCGGACCCCCAAGCCGCGCGCGATCGTGGAGTGCGGCTCCTACTCCAACCCCAACAACGGCTGCACCGACGAGCGCCAGGACGCGCTCGCCGCGTACACCATGGCGCTGGCCTGGTACGTCACGCAGGACAGCAGGTACGCCCAGAAGGCCATCCAGATCATGGATGCCTGGTCCGCGGTGATCAGGGACCACACCAACAGCAACGCCCCGCTGCAGACCGGGTGGGCCGGGTCCTCGTGGCCCAGGGCCGCCGAGATCATCCGCTACACCTACACCGGCTGGTCCGCCGCCTCCGTCAGCCGCTTCTCCACCATGCTGCGCGACGTCTACCTGCCGGAGATCATCAACGGCTCCAACAGCAACGGCAACTGGGAACTGAGCATGATGGAGGCCGCGCTCGGCATCTCCGTCTTCCTCGAGGACCGGGCGAGCTACGACAGGGCCGTGGCCAAGTTCCGCGGGCGGGTGCCGGCCTTCATCTACATCTCCTCCGACGGCGCGCTCCCCAAGGCGCCTCCGGGGAGCGGCATCGACACCCGCTCCGAGATCATCAACTACTGGCAGGGCCAGTCCACCTTCATGGACGGCCTCACCCAGGAGACCTGCCGCGACTTCACCCACACCGGGTACGGGCTGTCGGCCATCTCGCACTTCGCCGAGACCACCCGGATCCAGGGGCAGGACCTCTACCCGGAGATCAGCGAGCGGCTGCGCCACGCGCTGGGCATGCAGGCGAAGTACCAGCTCGGCGCCGCCGTGCCGTCCTCGCTGTGCGGGGGCAGCCTCCACCTCGGGCTGGGCCCGATCACCGAGGTCGGCTTCAACGCCCTGAACACCCGGATGGGCATCGCGATGACGAACACCCAGCGTCTCACCGAGCAGCAGCGCCCGGCCGGGACGAACGTCCTCTTCGTCGCCTGGGAGACCCTGACCCACGCCGCCAACCCCAGCTGACACCGGTTCCCCGGCCGGGCCGGCCCCCTCGAGCGGGCCGGCCCGGCCGGGGCGGTCAGTCCGGTCGGCCCGGTCGGGGCGGTCAGTCCGGTCGGCCCGGTCAGTCCGGTCGACCTGGTCAGTCCGGTCAGTCCGTACGCCGCACGCGGATGCCGTGGGCGTCGGCGCGCTGGACACCGCCGGCGTCCACGTTGGAGATCCGGATCAGGCCCTCGACCGTGCCCTTCTTGCCGTTGCCGGTCAGCTTGAGGATCAGCATCCCCGGGTCGCTCCCGTGGGAGGAGTGCGGGTCGCCGGAGAGCGGGTTCGGGCCCCGCGTCGAGGCGAAGGCCCACTTGTGGTCGGGAGAGACCGCGAAGAGGTCGACCGTCGGGTCCGCGCTGAACGGGGAGACGAGGTCGACGGTGTCGACGTGGGCGCCGCTCGCCCCGTCGAAGACCTCGGCGACGTTGGCGTCACGGTCACCGGCCCACACGTAACGTTCCCCGGCGGACGCGAGGACGCCGTGGGCGTCGCGTTCGGGCGAGTCGTCGTTGAAGAGCAGCTGGACCGCCGGGGTGTTGGGCGGGTTCGCGGGCGAGTAGCCGCTCATCGGCAGCCGGAAGACGGTGAACTGGTCGAGGTTGCTGTGCGTGCCCCCGCCCCCGTTGCCGAAGACGGTGCCCTTCGCCTCGATGAACCCGCACCCGTTCGCCGGGATCCTCGTCGCGTCGTACTCCCCCACGATGGACATCGGCGTCGTGTGCCAGTCGACCACGAGCATCCCGCCGCCCCGCAGGCTGACGAAGACCGGGCCGTTGTCCGAGGCGATGAACGGGCAGATCGGCGCGTTGTCCGGCCGGAGCGCGGGCGACTGGCACGGCGCGCCGTTCGGGGTGGTGCAACCGGCCAGGTCGATCGTCGCGGCCGGTTGCTGGACGAAGGTGTTCGAGGCGTAGTCGGTGCTGACGCGCTCCAGTTTCTTGCCGTTCTGGTTGGCGATGATCAGGTACCTGTCGTCCTCGGTGGGCCAGAGGGCGTGAGCCTGCCGTACGCCTCCGGCTCCGGCCTCGGTGAGGAGGCAGGTGAGCGGCTGCCGGGTGCGGGCGTCGAAGACGACCACGTGGCCGCTGGCGACGAAGGCGAGCGCGGCATGGGTCTCGGCCTTGTTGAAAACGATCATGTGCGGGCGCACGGGCACGCTGCCGGTCCTGGCCAGGCAGAGGGACGAGGTCGCACCGCCCAGGTCCATGACGTGGACGGGCCGCGCCGACGACAGCTGTTTGGTGACGTCCCGTCCGGAGTACACGCTGACGGTGCCACCGTGGGCGAGCCCGTTGGTGTTGGACTGGTCGACCAGCCACACCTCGTACGAGTCCTCGGCCGCCACGTGAAACGGCGTCCCCGCCCCCAGAACGAACAGCGCCAGCACCGCGACGACCACGGCCCGCCACTTCCCCATGAGCCCTCCAGAACCGCTCCGGCCGGAGCATCTCCCCGTGTCCCCGTGGAGCCGGCTGTTTCTGCTTTCAGCCCCACATCCCGATAAGTCCAGTAATTGTGCGATTTGCAAGGAAAGCAAGTCAAGGCTCCCCCGCCCCGAGGAGTGAGCGGCTTTTCGAGAAGTGGTCAAACCCCCATTGGAGGAAAAACAAAATATAAAACCATTTCGATATACAAAGCCCTGAGAGGTCCCGGTGATGGTAACCACCGGCGGCACGGCGTGGTGCGGCAGGGCGGCGCCGATCGGTGACACGGCGCGGCGCGATACGCGAGGCGAAGATCATGAACCCTCTCGCCCGGAAACCGGGGAACGTACAGGAACATCCGGGAACGTCAGCGACCGTCCGGGAACGGTTCTGAACGGTCCCGGACGTTCCCGGACGCCGTGATCGCTATATTTGGCGCCATGAACGCGCTGGTCCGACGCCCTCTGGGCCAGACCGCCCTGTCCGTGACACCGCTCGGCCTGGGCTTGGCGGCCCTCGGCCGTCCCGCCTACATCACGCTCGGCCGTGCCGAGGACCTCGGCGACGACCGGGACGTCGCCGCGATGCGGTCGCGCACCTGGGCCGTGCTCGACGCGGCGTGGGCGGCGGGTGTCCGCTACCTCGACACGGCGCGCTCGTACGGGCGGGCGGAGGAGTTCCTCGCCGGGTGGCTGCGCGAGCGCGGGATCGCCCCGGGGGCCGTCACGGTCGGCTCCAAGTGGGGATACGCCTACGTCGGCGACTGGCGGCTGGACGCCGAACGGCACGAGGTGAAGGAGCTCACCGCCGGCCGGTTCCACGTCCAGCTGGAACAGACACGCGCGCTGCTCGGCGAGCATCTGTCGCTCTACCAGATCCACTCGGCGACGGTCGAGAGCGGCGTGCTCGACGACGAGGACGTGCTCGACGGGCTGCGCGCGTTGCGGGCCGAGGGGGTCGCGATCGGGCTGTCGACGAGCGGGCCGCGCCAGGCGGACACCATCGGGCGGGCGATCGAGGCCGGGCTGTTCGACACGGTGCAGTCGACGTGGAACCTGCTGGAGCGCTCGGCCGGCGAGGCGCTCGGGCGAGCGCACGAGGCGGGGATGGGCGTGATCGTCAAGGAGGGGGTGGCGAACGGCCGGTTGACCGTTCGCGCGGCCCCCGCCGCGCTCGTGGCCGCCGCGCGCGAGCGGGACACCACGCCGGACGCGCTCGCCCTCGCGGCCGTACTGGCCAGGCCGTGGGCGGGAGTGGTGCTGAGCGGGGCGGTCTCGGCCGGGCAGCTGCGCGACAACCTCGCCGCGGCCGGGACAGACTGGGACGCGGAGCTCGACGAGCGGCTCGCCGGGCTGGTGGAAGATCCCGAGGCCTACTGGGCGAAGCGCGGCACGCTGCCCTGGAGCTGACCGCGCCAAGCCCTGACCGCGCCGGGCCGGGGCCGCACCGGACACCGTCCTGGAACCGACCGCGCCGGTCCCGGGACCGCACGGCCCGGGACCTCACCAGGCCCGGATCGCACCGGGCCGGGATCTCACCAGGCCGGAATCGCGCCGGGCCCGGAACCACTGCCCGGAATCTCCCTTCTCAGGGAGGTGCGCGCAGCGGGGTGCGGCCGAGGTTGCCGATCAGCTCGGGAAGGGAGTCGAAGACGTGGCCGGCCCCCGCCTCGTGAAGCTCCTCGGGTGAGAAGCCTCCGGTGCGGACCCCGATACCGGGGATGCCCGCCCTGCGGGCGGCGAGGAAGTCCCAGGTGGAGTCTCCCACCGCGACGCCCGACGCGCCCTCGACCTTGGCGAGTGCCACCTGGAGCAGGTCGGGCGCGGGCTTGGTCGCCCCGACGTCCTCCGACGTGGTCCACGCCCGGCAGCGTGACCGGCCGTCGATGAGGTCGAGGAAGTGCTCGACGTGCTGGGGTCTGCCCGACGAGGCCAGCACGACGGTGAACCCGCGCCCGCCGAGCTCGTCCAGGAGTTCGGTGGCTCCCTCGAAAGGCCGTATGTCGTCGAGGAACACGTCGAACTCCTCCACCCACGCGTCGCGCAGCGCGTCGCCGTGCCGCCGCTCGACGTCGTCACCGGCGAGGGCGGCCACCAGCTGATCCCCGCCCATGCCGATGTGCCGGTGGATCCGCCACACCGGCAGCCACACGTCGTAGCGCCCGAACGCCCTGAACCAGGCGAGCGCGTGCTGGTAGTTGGTGTCGACCAGGGTGCCGTCGATGTCGAGGATGGCGGTGTCTGCCATGTGGGGGATGTGCCCCCGCCCGTACGGCGCCATTCGGAGCGGTGTTCCCGGGATTGGGGAAAGAACCTGCCTGCCGCGCTTTGCGAAGAAAGCGGCGCGGGCGTTTTCCGCGGCCCGGACGGCATCACCCTCACCGCCGCGACCATCCACCCCGGCGACTCACCCTCTTAATCACCGAAGCCGGAAAGGCCGTAAAACAACGAGATAGCGGATTCTCCCTCCGGCACCGGTGCCCGGCCCTCGGCGGGTCTTTCCGTACCGCACGGAATGGTCCTCGAAGCGTGCTCGGGGACTCTCTCGAAACCTGCTCGGGGACTCTAAGCGTGCTCGGGAAGCGGGACGGAGCTCGGCGAGGCGGACCCGCCCCCGCCCCCGGTCGCGTACGCCGCCCCGATGCTAGGATTCCCGGCTATGACGTACTCGTTCTTCTTCAACCTGCGTTAGGCCCCCGTCGGCGAAGCGAGGCACACCCCGTCGTCGACGACGCGGGGCGGCGTGGCGCCGTCCCGGGCTGACGTGGGAGAAGAACGATCACTATGCGCATTCGCGCGAGTTTTCTCACCGCACCGCGTCCCAGCGCCCTCGCCGTCCTGTGACGGCGGCGCGCCTGGTGGCGCGGTGCGTTCACGGGCTGGAGTCGACGGTCGCGGCCGAGATCCTCCAGCTCGGACTCGGAACGGTCACCCATCTGGGGCATCGCGAGGTCCACTTCCGCGCGTCCCGGCCGGGACCGGGAGTGCTCGGGCTGAGCACGGCGGACGACGTGTTCCTGCTCGCCGCGCAGCGGCCCGACATCGGCACGACCAAGCGTGAGCTCACCGTGCTCGCCCAGCTCGCCGGCGCCGCCGACATCGGCACGCTGATGCGGCTGCGGGAGGAGTGGGGAGGTTCCCGCGCGGTCACCGGGGTCGAGGTGTCGGCGTCGTTCCTGGGCCGGCGCACCTTCAACCGGTACGACGCCGAGGACGCCGTCGGTCAGGTCCTGGCGCGGCGGCTGGGGATCGGTTACCACTCGCGGCGGGCGGGCCTCGCTCCCCCGCCCGCGCACAGCGGGTGGCGGCTCACCCTCGACGGCACGCGGGCCACCCTCATGCTGAGGATCACCGACCGGCCGCTGCACCGGCGTGCCTACAAGCAGCGCTCCATCCCGGGGACGCTGCATCCTCCGCTGGCCGCCGCGATGGCGCGGATGGCCGACATCCATCCCGGACACACGGTCCTCGACCCCTGCTGCGGTGCCGGAACCCTGCTGATCGAGGCGGGGCTCCACCAGCCGCGGGCCCGCTTTCACGGCTTCGACCTGGCTTCGGAGTCGTTGCGGGCGGCGAAGGAGAACGCGGCGGGGCTGCCGATCTCCATCGACCAGGCCGATGCCGGCCACCTGCCGCTGCCGGGCGGCGGCATCGACCGCGTCCTGTGCAATCCCCCCTGGAACGGCCAGGTCGCCGCACGGGGCCGGCTCTCCGGTTCCTCCTCGCACTGGTGGGCGGAGCTGCGCCGGGTCCTGGCGCCCGGCGGCATGGCCGTGGTGCTGCTTCCCGACGCCGGTGACATCGCGGCCGGGATCCGGCGACGGTTCGTCCCGCTGCGCGTCCAGCGTGTCCGGATCTCCGGCGCGCAGCCCTTCCTCGTCCAGTTCGCGGCGCCCGGCGGGGAGAGGGGGTCGTAGTGCCGTGGACTCCGTCCGGCGAAAAAGCGCCGGACGGAGTCCTACCGGGTCCTGAGCTGGTCGAGGGTGTGGCCGGTGGCCCGCTTGAACAGGTACTCGGCCCGTTCGTAGGAGAGCCTGCGGCGGCCGGTCTCCGGGCACAGGTCGGCCGGTGCCGGGGGCCGGCCGGGACCGGGCCTGCGATCGGACAGGAAAAGAGGGCCCCGGCGACGGCCCGCGACGAGCCGCGGAAGGAGTTCGGCGGTACCGGAGCGCCAGTGGACCCAGCCGGATCCGGTGGCCACCTTCCCGCGCCTCCCGGCCAGGTCGAGATCCTCGACGTTGAGCGAGAGCACCGGGCCCGCTCCGGCCGCGCTCTCGTGGAGCAGCAGCCACAGGGCGCGCTCGCGCGGGGCGATGTCCGGACGCTCCCAGAGCGCCTCGACCCGCGGCCGGTCCATGGGGTGGGTGCGCCCCCGGGGCTCGGGCCTGCGCCCGAGCCCCGCGGCCAGGTCGCGGGGCACTCCACCGCCCGGACCGCCGGCCGCCGGACCCCGATCGCCGGCCGGCGGACCCTGGCCGGCGGCCCAGGCGCAGAAGGAGCGGACGGCCCCGCGGTGGCGGTTCCACGTGGCGGGGGCGGCGTCTCCCCACGCGGCGCCGAAGATCTCCGCGACCCGTGCGGCGCTCACGTCCGGCAGAGGGATGTCGTCGCCGAGGTCGCGGCGCAGCCGGTTCATGGTCTGGCGGTAGGAGCGGACGGTCGAGGCGTCCAGGTCGTCACGGGCGAGGAAGGCGGTCGCGGCCTCGGCCAGGGTGAGGACCGTCCTCGGCGTGGCCCTTCCCTGGACGGCCCCTTCCGGAGTGGCCGCCCCCGGCGCGGCCGTACCGGATCCGGCCGTCCCCGGCCCGGTCGTTCCCGGCGCGGCCGCCCCCGATCCGGCCGTCCCCGGCCCGGTCGTTACCGATCCGGCCGCCCCCGGTACGGCCTCTTTCCGCGCGGCCATGTCGGCGCAGGCCGCGGCGCGTCCCGTGAGGACTGCGCGTTCCGGCCCGTTGAGGGTGAGGGCGGCGGCCCGTTCGAACTCCCGCCGGGCCTCCTCGTGGCGGCCGAGCCTGGCCAGCAGATCACCGCGCACGCTGGACAGGCGGTGGTAGCCCTTGAACACCGGCTCGCCGACCAGCGTGTCGGCGAGCGCCAGACCCGCTTGCGGGCCGCCGGCCATGGCCAGCGCCACCGCGCGGTTGAGCTGCACGACGGGAGTGGGCAGCACCCGGGCGAGCGCCTCGTAGAGGGCGTTGATCTGCGTCCAGTCGGTCTCCTCCGCCGTACGGGCCCGCGCGTGGCACGCGGCGATGGCGGCCTGCAGCACGTACGGGCCAAAAGGCGCGGCGCACTGCCTGGCGCGCAGCAGGGCCGCGAACCCCCGGCGGATGAGCAGCTGGTCCCAGCGACCGCGGTTCTGCTCGTGCAGCGCGACGGGCTCCCCCGAAGGCCCCGTCCTGGCGGCCGCCCGGGACGCCTGGAGCTCCATCAGCGCGACCAGGCCGTGCACCTCGGCCTCGCCGGGCGCGAGTCCGGCCAGCAGACGGCCCAGGCGCAGCGCCTCCTGGCAGAGGTCCTGACGCATCCAGTCGTCGCCGGCACTCGCCGCGTACCCCTCGTTGAACACCAGGTAGACGACCCCGAGGACCGACGACAGGCGCGCCGCCCGGTCCGGGCCCTCCGGGACCTCGAACGGGATCCGGAGGGTGGCGATGGTGCGCTTGGCCCGGACGACGCGCTGCGCGACGGTCGGCTCGGGGACGAGGAACGCGCGCGCGATCTCCTCGGTGCGCAGGCCGCCGAGCAGCCGCAGCGTCAGGGCCACCCGGGACTCGGCGGGCAGCGCCGGGTGGCACGAGACGAACATCAGGCGCAGGACGTCGTCGCCCACCTCGTCGTCGAGGGCCGCGTCGATGCCGGCCTCGGCGGCTCCCGCGGCCCCGGCGGTGTCCTGCCGGACGGCGAGGTCGTGGGCGAGCTGCTCGTGCCTGAGGCCGAGCCGCTCCTCGCGGCGCAGGTGGTCGATGGCGCGGCGCTTGGCGACGGCCATGAGCCAGGCGCCCGGGTTGTCCGGGACGCCTGCCCCCGGCCACTGTTCGAGGGCGGCCAGGAGCGCGTCCTGCGCGAACTCCTCGGCCAGCCCCACATCACCTACCGTCCGGACGAGCCCGGCGACGATCCTCGCCGACTCCATCTTCCAGACCGCGTCGACCGCGCGGTGGGCGTCCCCCGACATCACGTGCTCGATCAGAGCACCCTCCGGACCGGGTACGCAAGCGTACGGTCAGCTCTCCGGGCCGAAGACCTGCTGGATGTCCCCCTCTCCGTCGCCGACGATCCTCCAGAAGCGCCGGGCCAGCTCGACGGCCTCCTCCTTCGAGCGCGCCTCAATGAGCGCGAAGCTGACGATCGCCTCCTTCGCCTCGGTGAACGGCCCGTCGGTGACGGTGATCTCGCCGCCGGAGGACGAGATGTGGGTGCCGGCCGGGTCCAGGCCGCCGGTCGCCAGCAGCACCCCCGCCTTGGTCATCTCCTCGACGAAGGCGGCCATCTCGGCGTACATCGCCTCGCTCGGGGGTGCCATGTCGTCGCTGCTCTTGGTCGTCATCAGGAACCGCATCGCCATATCTCCTTCGGGTGTCCGGGTGACCGATCCTCGCCGGTCGTCGGCTACGCGTCGAACGGACCTGCCGGAAATCGACACGCACCGCCCGACCTGGGCGGTGGCCCGATGTGACAGGGAATGCGATGTGACAGAGAATGCGCACCCGATCCACACAGTCGCAGCTCAGGGGCGTGATGGAAGGAGGCGTCGATTCCCGCCTCGCCCGTTCGACGCGTCAGCGAGGCCGGGCGAACCGGCGGACCGAGAACGGCGACGGCCACCGTCGCACCGAGAGGAAACGACATGACCGCCATCCAGCCCGGCAACGCCACCGTCCCCGTCGACGGCCCCGCCGCCACCCCTGCCGCCCCCGCGACGCGTGTCCTGCTCGCCTGCTCCGTCGCCGCCGCGCCCCTCTTCGCGGTCGTGTCGATGGCGCAGGCCTTCACCCGCGAGGGTTTCGACCTGACGCGCCACCCCCTGAGCATGCTCGCCACCGGCGACCTCGGCTGGCTCCAGATCGCCAACTTCCTGCTCAGCGGCGCCCTGACGGTCGCCGGGGCGGCCGGCCTGCGCCGCGTCATGCGCGGCACGCCCGGCGGTACGTGGGCGCCCCGGCTGATCCTGGTCAACGGCGTCATGACGGCCGCCGCCGGTGTCTTCGTGCTGGACCCGGGCGACGGGTTCCCCGCGGGCACCCCCCTGGGCCAGACGGGCACGTTGAGCTGGCACGCGTTCATGCACCTGGTCGCCGGGTCCATCGCGTTCACCGCCCTCATCGCCGCCTGCTTCGTCCTGGGCCGCCACTTCTCCCGCGCCGGTCGTCCCGGTTTCGCCGCGGCCTCGCGGTTCAGCGGCCTGGTCTTCGCCCTCGGCGACGGCTGGGCGATGTCGGGCGGGCCGGCCGGTTCCCTGACCCTGGCCGTCGGCGCGATCACCGCGATGGTGTGGATCGCCGTGGTGGCGGCGGACATGCGGGCCGCGCTCCGCTAGGCCGCACTTCACCAGGACCGCCTCAGCGAGCCGCGGCTCCCTCGCGACGCGAGGGAGCCGCGTCCGGAAGACCGCGCATCACGCGGATCGCCAGAGCCGCCACGAACGCGAACAGGACCGCCGACGCGAGCAGCAACCGCACGCTGAGGCCCTCCGGATCGGGCCACGCGGTGAGCACCAGGGCCGCCACGGCGGTCGCGAAACACGCCGCTACCCAGCCCCACCACCCGAGCGCGGCGAACCGGCGGGCGAACACCAGGCATCCCACCGTCATACCGCCGACCGCCAGCATGGGCCCGAGGCCGTGCAGGGCACCGTGCCAGCTGATCTCGGGTGCCCCGGCCGGCGCGCCCGGCGGGTACCCGGCGCCCGCGTCGGTGACGAAGACCCCGCCCACGACCAGTCCGGCCCCGAGAAGACCGACCAGCAGCGGGCCCCAGGTGCCGCCGCGGCCGGGACGCAGCGCCCGCCACAGGCCGGCGGCGCAGGCCATGTACAGCACGCCGGTCACGGTGAAGTTGGCGATCTGGACCCATCCCGGATCCCCGAGACTCAGCAGGCTGATCGGGTGACGGTTCAGGTCGTACCCCTCGCGGGTGAACGCCTGGATCAGCACCACCGCGACGAACAGCGGACCCGCGACGACGCCGCACATCAGCAGCTTGTGTTTCACGGCTCTGTCTCCTCTCCGGGCACCCCTGCGGTGCCACTCGGCGGAGACGTCGGAGCCACCGGACCCGTTCCGGACATCCACCCGCCGCCACATCGCGGGAAGCGGACATCCGCCGTACGCGCCCAGATCGCGAGAAGCGGCCATCCGCCTTACGCGCCCAGCCGGGTCCGAGGAGTGCGGCGGCGACTCCCGCGATCTGGTTTGCCACTTTCCTGAAGGTTGTGAAGGATGCACGGATGATCTCCCCCGGCCCGCCGCGGCGCCGTTCGCCGTCGTTCCTGCCCGGTGGCCTGAGCCAGCAGCTCGGCATGTGCGTCCAGGCCGGCATGATCGCCTTCTCCGTCATGAGCCTGCTGGACATCGGTTACGGCGAGATCGGCCTGCTGCAGGTGGCCGCGCTCCTGATGCCGCTACTGCTGGCCCTCCCCCTCGGCGTGCTGGTCGACCGGGTACGGCGCAGGTCGGTCCTGGTGGTGGCGGGCCTGCTGAGCGCGGGATCGCTCGCCTCCCTCGCGGTCGTCTCCTGGCTGGGGGTGGCCGGGATCCCGCACTTCGCGGCGGTCATCGCGGTACTGGCGATCGTGTGGACCGCGGGAGAGATCGCCAGGAACGCCTACGTCCCGTCCGTCGTCGGCCGTGACCGGCTGGTCCCGGTCAACGCCGCGCTGTTCTGCGTGGCGTCGATCGGCTCCCTCGCCGTTCCGCCGATGCTCGGCGACCATGCCGACGCCGTCGTGCCGGCCGTCTTGGCGGTCATGGCCGTGGCGTCCGCCGCCTCGGTGCCGCTGTTTCGCCGCCTCGACGTGCCTGAGGAGCCACCGGGGCCCCGGACGGGCTGGTGGCGCGAGGCCACCGCGGGGGTACGCTTCACCCTGACCCAGCCGGTGCTCCGGGCGATGACCGTGTACCTGGTGGGGTCGGCGCTGCTGGAACCGCTGGTCGACGAGCTGGGCCGGCGTCCGCCGCGCGGGGAGGACGGCCACGAGAACCTCGTCGCGGTCCTGTCCCTTGTGATCAAAGTCGCGCCGGCGGCCGGAGCCCTGGTGGCGGTGCTGCTGCACCGGCGCGTCGGTGCTCTCCGGCTGGCCTGGCTGGCGGTTGCGGTGACCCAGCCGTTCGTGCTCCTGCTCGCCCTGACCGGCACGGCGGGAGGCCCACTCTGGTATCTGCTCGGCGAGTTCGTTCCCTGGGCCGGGTGGACGGCCACCGCGCTGGCGCTGCTCAGCCACCGGCAGGTGATCACCCCCGGCCGGCTGCTGGGCCGTACGGGCGCCACGCTGATCCTGTTCACCGGTTTGGCGACGATCGCCGGAACGTTCGTGCAGGTGCTCATCCTCCACCTGATCCGTGCCATCCCCCTCCTCGGCGAGGCCTTCCCCACCGAGGCCGGGCCCCTGGCCGGGGCGCCGGTCCTCGTACTCTGCGTCCTCGGCGCCCTCGCCGCGGCGATCCCGCTGCGGAGGGTCGCCCGGACCGCCGGGCCCGCGCCTGCGGTGAGCGCGACGCCGGCGACGTCCCCGCGCGAGGACTGACGACGAGCCCCGCGTTCTCGCCCGGAGAGCCCCGCGTTCTCGCCCGGAGAATCGGCGTCCCGCGGGAACGGGCGGGCGGGGCGGGCTCGCGGCTCGGCCGGTGAACGGGACGGCGGCCATGACCGTCACCGGTGACCTCACCGTGATGGCCGCCGGCACGGCACGCGCTCGGCGATAAGGGCTCCCGGCCCGTAAAGCGCGCATTCGTTCCAGCGAAATCTCGCCCTGCGAGAATAATTTCCGGATGCCTGCGACGTCGTATGTTCCGTTCCAATATCCCGCCGCCTTCACCGCGAGAAGAACGGGTCGCGAAGCGGGCTCGCGCAGAGCGCTCCCCGAAGGAGGGCGGACGCCGGGAGGAGGCGGGCACGGATAGCGGAACGCGGAGATGAGAGACGGGCGTGCCCGTGCCGCGGCGACAGGATCCCCTCCTGGATCGCCGCCTTTCCCGCGCCCCGGAGAGTATCGGGGCCCGCCGCTCCTCACCATGTGAAATGGCAGCCGCACATGGGTTTCGCGATGACCGTGGACGCGCAGTTGATTTGCCCCGAACATCACGTTTGTGATCAACTACTTCCCATCCCATTCGATGCGAATAACCTCATGAACGGATCCCGCCCCCATGAGTACCTCTCGCGAATCTGACTGGCAGCCCGCGGAACTCGATGTCGACCGGCCGCATTCGGCGCGCATCTGGAACTACTGGCTGGGCGGGAAGGACAACTACCCCGCCGACCGCGAGGCCGGGGACATGGTCGAGGGACTCATCCCCGGCATCGTCGACTCGGCCCGCGCCGACCGGGCGTTCCTCGGCCGCTGCATCGAGCACCTCGTCGCCGACGCCGGAATCCGCCAGTTCCTCGACATCGGCACGGGCCTGCCCACCGCCGACAACACGCACGAGGTGACGCAGCGGATCGCCCCGGAGTCCCGGGTCGTCTACGTCGACAACGACCCGCTGGTCCTGATCCACGCCCGCGCCCTGCTCGTCAGCAGCCCCGAGGGCGCCACCACCTACATCGACGCCGACCTGCGCGACCCCCATCACATCCTGCGGGCGGCGGCGGAGACCCTCGACTTCGACAAGCCCGTCGCGCTGATGCTGCTGGGGATCCTGCACCACATCACCGACGACGACGAGGCCAGGAAGGTCGTACAGGAGCTGGTCGACGCCGTCGCGCCGGGCAGCTACCTGGTGATCGCGCACGCCACCGCCGAGGTGCACGGCGACGCCATGCACGAGGCGATGCGGCGGTTCATGGAGCGGGGCGGCACCCCGATCGTGGCCCGCGACCGTGGCCACCTCGCCTCGTTCTTCGACGGCCTGGAACTCCTGGAGCCCGGCGTGGTCTCCTGCTCGAGGTGGCGCCCGGAACACTCCCCGTGGGGCGAGCCCGCGGAGGTGTCCCAGTTCTGCGGCGTCGCCCGCAAACCCTGACGTCGCCTCTCCCGAGGGCGGCCATCCGCTCCCTCGCCGAAGGCTCCGCCGGGCCCGCCCGGGCCCGGCGGACGGTCCCGGGATCGGGGGCCGGGAGAGTTCCCGCCCCCCGCGTACGGCCACGATGACGCAGGCGCGGCCACGATCCCTCGCGCACGGCCACGATGACGCCGGCGCGGCCACGGTGGCCGACCGGCCCGGCGCCCGCGGGGCGCGGATCGTCGTCCCGGACGCCCTCGAGCGCCCCCGCATGCTCCCGGTCGGGTGCCGGTCCTCCCCGGTCCCGGCACCCGACCGGCGACGACGTCACCCGACGCGACCAGCGCGCCGAGTTTGTTCAGGGTTTATTCAGGGCGCTCCGGTGCAGTCTCATAGTCGTCCGTCGTCGTCCCCCGGTGACTGAACACCCAAAACAGGGATATAACAGCACAAAACCTGGTTTATCACTGTTAATCCTGGGTCGCAGATCGCCGATCCAGTCAGGCCGTCGTGAAGATCGACATGGGAGGCCGTCTCCATGAACCCCGCTCAGGATCCCGCCGCACCGTCCTCCGGCGCCGCGCTGCTCGTCGTCATGGGGGTGACCGGTTCCGGCAAGACCACCGTGGGGGCCGCCCTCAGCCAGCGGTTACGAGTGCCGTTCGCCGACGCCGACGACTTCCACAGCGAGGCCAACATCGCCAAGATGTCGGACGGGATCCCCCTCGACGACGAGGACCGGCTGCCCTGGCTGCGCGCGATCGGCGCCTGGCTCGCCGGCCACGCCGCCACCGGCGGCGTGGCGAGCTGCTCGGCGCTCAAACGGGGCTACCGTGACATCCTGCGCGAGGCCGCGCCGACGGTGACCTTCGTCCATCTCCACGGCGACATGGACGCCGTACGCCGGAGAGTGGCCGGCCGCCCGGGGCACTTCATGCCCGCCTCGCTGGTCGAGTCGCAGTTCAAGACCCTGGAGCCCCTGGAGCCCGACGAGCGGGGGATCGTCCTCGACTTCGCCATGCCCGTCGACGAGCTCGTGGACGCCTACCTCACCACGACGGCCCAGGCACGGCCGAACCCGTCCCTCGCCGGCCCCGCCGCTCCGGCCGCGCCCGAGAACCGTGACACGGGCAAGGACGCCGGCGAGGCCGGGAGCACGAGGTGAGCCCCCTCCTGACCGCGCTCGCCGAGCCCGCCGCCACCGCCCCCGGCAGGCTCATCCCGGCAGCGCTCGTCGGCATCGCGCTGATCGTCGTACTGATCACGTACTTCAAGCTGCACCCCTTCCTGAGCCTGACCCTCGGCTCGCTGGCGGTCGGAGCCGTCGCGGGCCTGGCGATGACCGACACCATCGCCGCCTTCACCGACGGGTTCGGCAGCACCGCGGCCGGTGTCGGCACGCTCATCGCGCTCGGCGCGATGTTCGGCAAGCTGCTCGCCGACTCCGGCGGGGCCGACGAGATCGTGGACACGATCGTCGGCCGGTCCAGCCCCCGCTCCCTGCCCTGGGCGATGGCCGCGGTGGGCGCGCTGATCGGCCTGCCGATGTTCTTCGAGATCGGCCTCGTCCTGCTGATGCCGGTCATCTTCCTGGTCTCGCGCCGCTCCGGCGTCTCCCTGATCCGGGTGGGCATCCCCGCGCTCGCGGGGCTTTCCGTGATGCACGGGCTCGTCCCTCCCCACCCGGGTCCGCTGGTCGCCATCGACGCGCTCAAGGCCGATCTCGGCATCACGCTGGGCCTGGGCGTGCTCGTCGCCATCCCGACGGTCGCCGTCGCCGGACCGCTGTTCGCCAAGTACGCGGCCCGCTGGGTGGACGTGCCGGCACCGGAGCTCTACGAGACCCGGCCCCCGGCGGAGGACACCCGGCGGCCGTCGTTCGGCGTCACCCTCGCCACCGTGCTGCTGCCTGTCGTGCTGATGATGGGCAAGGCCCTCGCCGACATCCTTCTCGCCGAGGGCAACGTCCTGCGCACCGTGCTCGACTTCCTCGGTACGCCGCTGGTGGCGCTGCTCATCGCCGTCATCGTGGCGATGTTCACCCTGGGCCTCGGCGCCGGCATGGACAGGAAGGGGATCGCGAAGTCCCTGGAGCAGTCGCTGCCGCCGATCGCGGGCATCCTGCTGATCGTGGCCGCCGGCGGCGGTTTCAAGCAGACGCTGATCGACACCGGGATCGGCGACCTCATCGCCACGTGGGTGGAGAACAGCGGCCTGTCGGTGCTGCTGCTCGCCTGGCTGGTCGCCGTGCTCATCCGGCTGGCCACCGGCTCGGCGACCGTCGCGACCGTCACGGCCTCGGGGATCCTGGCCCCGCTGGTCGCCAACCTCAGCGTCGGGGAGACCTCGCTGCTCGTGCTCGCCATCGGCGCGGGCTCGCTGTTCTTCTCCCACGTCAACGACGCGGGCTTCTGGCTGGTCAAGGAGTACTTCGGGCTCACCGTGGGCCAGAACATCAAGACCTGGTCGGTGATGGAGACGATCATCTCGGTGACCGGCCTGGTGTTCGTCCTGATCCTGAGCCTGTTCCTGTGATCTCGCGGCCCTCGCTCCTGGGATCCCGCGGCCGGTTCCCGCGGACCTCGTGATCCCGCGGCCGGTTCCCGCGGACCTCGCGCGACACGGTGCCGGTCAGCCCGGACGGTCACCCGACACCGTGTCGCGCAGGCCTCGGACGGCGGAGTGGACCGGCTCCAGCGACTCCTCGACGCAGATCCCGGGATCGCCGGGGTCGCGTCCCTCGCGGATGTCCCCGGCGATGTCCTCCAGGCTGCCCGCCAGCGCCCGTACGGCCGCCTCCGACGGCGGCGGCACGCCGCGCTCGGCGCACGCGACGATGACGACGATCGCGTCGGCCACCTGCTCCAGCGCGGCCATCGCCGGCATCCAGGTGGTGACGCGCCGGCTGATCACGGAGGGTTCTGCCAGGGCCCGCTGGAAGACCGTCCGCAGGTCACCCAGGGCGTCGTACACCCCGCGGCGCAGCCGCGCCCTGCCGGTGTGTTCCGTGTCGAACGCGTGCCGCAGGTAGTTCGCGGTGGCCGCCACCGCGTCGGCGAGCCTCGGCCCGACCGGCGCCTCCCAGCTCGCCGGCCACGGCAGGTATCCCAGCACCAGGACGATCACGCATCCGATCAGCGTGTCCAGCATCCGGACCCTGCCCAGGTCGGGGCCTCCCCGGGTCAGCAGGTCCACCAGGAGCAGGACCAGCGGCGCCTGGAAGGTCGACATCAGCCCCCAGTTGCGTTGCAGGCCGTACGGCATGAGCGCCGCGCACACGGCGATGGGAACCAGGAGCAGCGGGCCGTACGGCACCAGGACGAGCATGAGCGTGCCGATCAGCGCGCCCACGAAGGTGCCGAGCGCGCGCTGCACGGCACGCGCGAACACCGACCCGAAGTCGGGCTTGAGCACCAGCGCGACGGTCAGCATCATCCAGTAGGACCGTTCGAACCAGCCGGACGCGCTGAACGCGGCGGCGACGCCCATGCAGAGGGCGAGCCGGACCGTGTAGACGCGGACGAGATGGCCCCGCCACATCTGCTCCACGACGGCCAGGATCCGGGAGCGGTAGCCGACCGGTTCGTAGGGCAGCTGGTCCGCCGCGACGTCGCCGCCGGACACCAGCTCGGCGGCCCCCCGCACGGCGAAGTAGAGAGCACGCGCGGCGGGCGAGCCGGGTTCGCAGGGCGGCATCCGGGGCGCGGGCCCACCGGCGAGCGACCCGGCGACGGCCCTGACGGCGGACACGGCCTCGGCGAGCGGCTCGCGTCCCTCGTAGCGCAGCGAGAGCAGCGCGTTGCGGATCAGCGAGGCCTGGTTCAGCAGGGCGACCAGACGGGTGCGGCCGGGATCCAGCCCCGCCGCCGGGGAACGGGCGCCGAGCACGACGTCGTAGCCGCGCTTGATGGTGGTGTTGAACTCCGCCAGCGCGGGGGCGTCGCGATCGGAGAGCAGCCGGTCGAGGGCCTGGTAGACCTCGATCACGGCGGCCCGCTCCGGTGCCCGGGGATGGAAGGGCCAGTCGGCGGCCACCAGCACGATCACCCACAGCACGCCCAGCAGGAACGCGAGCGCGTTCGCCTCCGACGCCCCCGGCAGCCCTATGCCGCTGGCGATCGCCGTCATCACCAGCAGCTGCAGCCCGGCGGCCGAGCCCGTGGCCCCGCTCGTGCTGATGAGCGCGGACACCACCGAGACGGCCACCACGACCGGCACGATCCACCAGCCGTGGCCGTGGACCGCGGACCCGACGAGATACCCCAGCGCCCCGGCGACACCGGCCGCGCCCATCAGGACGATCCTGGCCCGGTACGGGCCGCCCCGGTCGGCCATGCCGGCGTTCATCGCGCCCAGGGCCGGCAGCAGACCGGCCGTGACGTCACCGGTGGCGAGCCCCAGCAGGAGCGGAAAGGTCACCGCCACGGCCATGCGCAGCATCGGCCACCACTGGAGCGGCGCGGGCGCGAGCCTGACCGTCTCGACCAGCCAGCCGGGCGCGGCGTCGGTCAGCCGGTCGGCGGCCCGCCGGAAGAGCGGCGGCATCGCTCGCCGCTCAGGGGACGATGGCGTCGACGTATCCCCCGTCGACGCGCAGGGCGCCGCCCGTGGTGGCGGAGGCCTGCGGCGAGCTGAGGTAGACGACCATGTTGGCGATCTCCTCCGGCTCGATCAGCCGCTGCAGGAGCGACTGCGGGCGGTGCTCGCGCATGAAGGCGCGCTGGGCCTCCTCCCAGGGCAGGTCCCGGTCGACGAGCCCGTAGACGAAGTCCTCCACGCCGCCGGTGTGGGTGGGGCCGGCGATGACGGAGTTGACGGTGACGCCGCTGCCCGCGGCCTTCTTGGCGAAGCCGCGCGAGACGGCCAGCAGGGCGGTCTTGGACATGCCGTACTGGATCATCTCGATGGGGGTGACGATCGCGGAGTCGCTGGCGATGTACTGGACGCGACCCCAGGAGCGCGCCGTCATCCCCGGCAGGTAGGCGCGGGTGAGGCGGACCGCCGCCAGGACGTTCACCTCGAAGTAGCGGCGCCACTCGTCGTCGGTGATCTCCAGGGCGTCCTTCGACTCGAAGATCCCGAGGTTGTTGACCAGGATGTCGACGTCCGGCAGGAGGTCCACGGCGCGATCCGCGCCCTCCTCGGTGGCGAGGTCGGCGGCGAGCGGGACGACCTGCGCGCCGGGGACCTCCGCGCGCAGCGCGTCGGCGGCGGCCTCGACCTTGTCGGGTTTGCGGCCGTTGACGGCGACCGTCGCGCCGGCCCGCGCGAGGCCGGTGGCGATGGCCGCCCCGATGCCCTGGGTGGATCCGGAGACCAGCGCCGTCCTGCCGGTGAGATCGATATGCATGCGTCACGTCCTTGGAGCCCGGCGTGCGGCCGCCCGCCGGTGCGGGCGGGCACTGCACGACCTGGCGATATGTCGTCCAGCCGATCCGGTGTTCGTTCCCGTGTCCGCCGGGGCGGAACATGCGGACGGTGATCGTTCTCGCGAAACAGCTACGAACAACACTGATTTTTCCTGATAATGCCCTCATGTCGCTGTCAGGCACTGCGGCGTACCGCAGCGAAACCGGCCTCCCCCCGCTCGTGGCCCGCGCGGTCGCGGCGGCCGAACGGCACGGGTTCGCGTTCTCCTGTCTCCCCGAGCAGGGCCGCCTGCTGCGCGCCCTCGCGGGCGGCGCCACCCGCCGGATCGCCGAGACGGGAACGGGGTACGGGGTGGGCCTGGCCTGGCTCGCCACCGGCGCGCGGCCGGGCGTCGAGATGATCGGTGTCGAGCGGGACGGGCACCGGGCGAGGAGCGCCGCCGAGATCTTCGCCGGCACCCCGGGGATCCGCGTCCTGCACGCCGACTGGACCGAGGTGTACGCTCACGGCCCCTACGACCTCCTGGTGCTGGACGGAGGCGGCCAGGGCAAGGACGGCGAGGCCGCCGCCGACCCCGAGCGGCTGCTCAACCCCGGTGGCGTGCTGGTCGTCGACGACTTCACGCCGTCGGCCGCCTGGCCGCCCGAGCATCTCGGGCGGCCCGACTCCGCCCGTGTCCACTGGCTGGAGCATCCGGCGCTCCGCGCCGTCGACATCCCGCTGTCCGGGAACCTCAGCACCGTCGTCGGGGTCCGCCGCCCCTGATCCGTCGGATCCAGCGGTGTTTCAGCGGCGTTTCAGCGGTGATAGGCGTGGACGACGGCGTGTCCCCTGCCCCGGCCGATGATCCACTTGTTGACGGGTGTGGTGACCAGGAAGGCCACCAGGAGGGCGAAGGCGAGGGCGCCCCAGAAGAGACCGGAGGTCAGCCCCGCGTCCATGGCGCCGGGGACGGCGATCATCACCCCGTTGTCGACGATCTCCATGACGAGGATGGACAGGGTGTCGGCCGCCAGCGCCAGCCGCAGGGCCTTGCGCCAGTCGACGCCGGCCCTGCGCAACCCGACCAGGGTGAGCGCGTAGCCGAAGAAGAAGGCCAGCGCGACGGCCAGGACGATGGTGGGCGCGTCCGGCCATCCCAGAGCCGTGCCGACCACCATGCCGAGCACCTCACCGATGGCGCACCCGGTGAGGCAGTGCAGGGTCGCCGACGCGGCCACCCGCCAAGTCGCCTTCCGGGGGTGGTGGCCGGATCCGTGGTGATCCTCGCCGTCCGGACGGCTCGCGTGCCGCACCGGTTCGGACATCATGGCCTCCTCCTTCACCTATCGATACCTGTCGATACCTGTCGATCTCCGGCAGACGCCTCAATCTATACCTACGGGGGGTATCTGACAACGGCCGGAGGTCCTGGAGGGAAACCCGCGACGGGATCCGGCTCGGCGCCGCCGGGCATGACGTCCCCGGCGAGCATGGCCGCCGGGCGCCCGGAAACAACCGGCAGGCCTTCCGGATCCGCGAGCCGCAGGGACGCCGGGACGCCGGGACTAACGGTCAGCCGGCCGGAGACCCCGGAGCGTGGAACGACGGCGCGAACCGGTCAGGCCCCGCCCGTCTCACCGTCCCAGGCGAAGGCGTGGAACGGCGGGTCGAGAGGGGCGTCGATCAGGCGGTTGGCGAAGGCCGAGATCGTGTACGCGCCGATCCCGAGGACGACCTCCAGGGCGTTGCGCGGGCTGTGGCCCGCGTCGAGGAACGCCCGCGTCTCCTCGTCGCCGACCGCGCCGCGGTGGTCCATGACGGCGAGGGTGAACGACCGCAACGCCTCCGACCGGGCGTCCGGGAGGGGCGTGCCGGCCCGGAGCGCCTCGACGAGCTCGGACGGGGCCTGCAGCCGGGCCAGCGTGGCGGTGTGCATCGCCACGCTGACATGACAGCCGTTGCGCGCGGCGACCGTCATGACGACGATCTCGCGGTCGACCGGATCGAGGGAGCTCTGGTCGAAGGCGGCACTCGCCGCCAGGAACCCCTCGAGCAACTGCGGGGAGGTGGCCATCCGGCCGACCGCCGTGGGGACGTGGCCGAACTTCCGCAGCACACCCTCGATGGTGGGGCGGGCGTCGGGCGGAGCGCTCTCGGCGGTGTGCGTGACGAAGACGGCATGGGACATGGGGGCCTTCTCTCTCGTTCTCCGGGTCCGCGGAACGCGGGCTCCGCGATCGCGCGTCGAGGCGATATCGTCAATGAGGTTGTCTATATAGTAAACGTGGTTGACGACTTCGGCAACGCCGGATCCCGGAGGGCCGCTCAGGTGCCGAGGAAGACCAGGTCGACGTCCTCCCGGGGGACGGGCGTGCCCTCGTCGTCGACGAACGTGACGCGCACGGTACGCCCGGTGGACCGGCTGCGGCTCCACATCGAGGGGCCCTCCTCATGAGGCCGGTTGACGTCGCCCCACTGCTGGAGCGAGGCGAGCACCGTCACCAGCTCCTGGCCGGCCGGGGTCAGATGGTAGCTGTGACGAACCCTGGCCCCCGGCTCCCGATAGGGGCGGCGCTCCATGACGCCGGCCTCGACCAGCGCGTTCAGCCGGCTGGTGAGCAGGTCGGAGGCGATGCCCAGGGAGTCGCGGAAGTCGGCGAACCGGGTCAGGCCGGCGAGGGCGTCCCGGACGATCAGCAGCGTCCACCGCTCGCCAAGCACCTGCAAACTCCGGGCGACGGAGCAGCGCGGTTCGGGTACGCAATCTGTCTTCGTGGGCATGATTGCAGTCTACGCGAGGTTGGGTTTTCCAATCCAGGGTGCTAGATTGGATAAACCAACCCAGACGTCGGAGAATCCTCCAGGTGACCCCGTGGCGTGGAAACCGTCTCGCGGCGTCCTCACCCATACATCCACGGCAAGGAAAATCATGCAGATCAAAGGCTCTGTGGCCCTCGTCACCGGCAGCAATCGCGGACTCGGCGAGCGGTTCGTCCAGGCGCTGCTCGAACGCGGCGCGTCGAAGGTCTACGCCGCCGCGCGCAATCCCGGCACGATCACCACGCCCGGCGTGGTGCCCATCGCGCTGGACGTCACCGACCCGGCGGCCGTACGCGCGGCGGCCGACCTGGCACCGGACGTCACCCTGCTCGTCAACAACGCCGGAAGTTCCACCAAGGCGGGGCTCCTCGACGGGGAGCTCGACTCCTTCCGGCTCGAGATGGAGACCCACTACTTCGGCACGCTCGCCATGAGCCGGGCCTTCGCCCCCGTCCTCGCCCGCAACGGCGGCGGGGCCATCCTCAACGTCCTGTCCGTGCTGTCCTGGGTCGCGCTCCCCAGCAGCGCGGCCTACTCCGCGGCCAAGTCGGCGGCCTGGTCCCTGACCAACGCGCTGCGCCTGCAGCTCGCCGAGCAGAAGACCCTGGTCACCGCCCTGCACGTCGGATACATGGAAACCGACATGGCCGCGCACGTCGACGGGCCCAAGATCGACCCCTCGGTCGTCGCCCGCGCCGCCCTCGACGGCGTGGAGGCCGGACGGTACGAGGTCCTCGCCGACGAGGCCAGCACGCGCGTCAAGGCCGCGCTCTCCAGCGACCCCACCGCGCTCTACCCGAAGCTGACCGGGAACCACTGAACGGCACCGGCTCCCCCGGACGGCTCAGGGGCCCGTCCGGTGGACGTCCGGGCGACCTCACCGCGCTCCACCCGCGATTGGCCGGGACCCTCTGAACGGCACCGGCTCCCCCGGACCGCTCTGGGGGAGCCGGTGCCGTGGACATGGTGACGAGACCGGCCGCGGCGCTCAGCCGCCGCGGGCGGCGGTGACGAAGTCCCTGATGAGACCGGGGTCCTTCACCCCGGGCGCGACCTCCACCCCGCTCGACACGTCGACCCCCCAGGGCCGGGCGGCGGCGATCGCCCGGGACACGTTCGACGGGTCCAGCCCACCGGCCAGCATCCAGCGGCCCTCCGGGCGCCCGCGCACGGCCGCCCAGTCCCACGGCTCCCCCGAGCCCGGCCTGGGCGCGTCGACGATGAGCAGGTCCTCGTCGAGGGCGCCGCAGCGCAGGTCGGTGCTCGCGGCCCCGGCACGGACCAGCGTGACCCCGAGGTCCTTCAGCGCGGTGAAGTCCTCGTGCGGATGGTCGCCGTGCAGCTGGACGGCACGCAGCCCCGCCTCCAGCGTGGCCGCCCTGACCTCCTCGGACGGCTCACCGGCGAACACCCCCACGGTCAGCACGTGCGGGGGGATCGCCGAGGCCAGCTCCCGCGCCCGCGCGGGGGTGACCCTCCGCGAGCTCCTGGTGAGGACGAACCCGATGGCGTCGGCTCCCGCCTCGACGGCGGCCGTCACATGTCCGGGCTCGCGCAGCCCGCAGATCTTCACGTACACCCTGTGTACGGTAGCCCGTTCCCCGTACCCGGAACGCCGGGAGCGCGGCAGAGACCGGCAGAGACCGGCAGAGTGCGTCAGAGGGCGTTCAGGAACCTCGCGGCGATCGGCGCCGCGACCTTGCCCCCGGCGCCGCCGTGCCGGACGAACACCGCGAAGGCCAGGGAACCCCGGTAGCCGATGAACCAGGCGTGGTCCCCGCCGCCCTCGACCTCGGCGGTGCCGGTCTTGCCGGCGGTGTCCGGCGGGAGCCCGGCCTGGGAGGCCGTTCCCTGGGTGACCACGGCGCCCATCATCGTCCGCAGGCTCGCGGCCACCCCCTCGTCCAGCGGCACCGGGGCGGGCGAGTCCGCGGGAGGCTCCTCGGTCATGATGGCGGGTTTCCAGACGCCGCTCGCGACCGCGGCGGCGACCTCGGCCATGCAGAGCGGGCTGGCCTGCACCGAGTTCTGGCCGATGGCGTCGGACCCCAGCTGGTCCGGGTTTCCGTACGGCCGGATCCGGCAGGAGCTCAGCCCCGGCTTCTCCCGGAAGCCGAACCGGTCGGCCGCCTCCGCGCGCAGCCGGTCGTCGCGCAGCCGCTCGTACGTCTGCTGGGCGAAGGTGGTGTTGCAGGAGAGCGCGAAGGCCGTGGTGAAGGGCACGTTGCCGTGGTCGATGCCGTCGGAGTCGCTGAAGCTCCTGCCGTTCGGGATGGTGTAGCCGGCCGGGCAGGCGACCTGCGAGTCCGGGGTCAGGCCGCCGCGGAGCAGCGCGGCGGCGGTCACCACCTTGAACGTCGAGCCGGGCGGGTAGAGGCCGTTGAACGCCGCCTTGCCGCCCAGCGTGTCCGCCACCGCGCGCACCTGGGCCGTCTGGACGTCCACGGCCACGATCGCGGCGGGCTGCCCGACACCGTCCAGGGCACGGGCCGCGGCGGCCTGCACGGGCTGGGAGATCGTGGTCCTCGTCCCCGAGGCCTGCCGGGGAGGGGAGGCCAGCAGCACCCGGCCGGAGGGCTCCTCCTCCAGCTTCAGGTCGACCGCCGTGTCACTCAGCCCGCTGAAGTAGTGACCCGCCCTGCTGTCGCGGGGGAACGGCACCCCCTCGCGGGTCAGCGTGGCCGGGCTCCGCACCTCGGTCTCCTTCAGCCGCAGGCTCCCGCCGTCCTTGAGCGAGGGGTGCATCGTCTCGGGGGTCCAGCGCACCTTCCACACCCCGAACCGCAACTCCAGGCGCAGGAAGGAGTCGAACGGCCAGTCGCCCAGCCCGGTGACCTTCCGTACCCCGCTGAAGGGCATCTCGGCCAGCTCCTCCCCGCGGTGGCGCAGCTCGCCGGGGGTGAGCGAGAGCGAGGAGACCCGCAGGTCGGCGTCGAACCCGCGGTGCCGGACGCCGAAGTCGGCCGGGGGGTCGACGACCATACCCGTCATGCCGGCGAAGTCGCCGTTCTGCCAGGCGGTCAGGTAGTTCGTCGCGGTCGCCTCGGGACCGGCCTGCGGGGTCGGCGTGACCGGGGTCAGCGTGACCAGGTTCGGCGGCGGCGAGACGGGCACGGGGCTGGGCGCCTCCCCGGCTCTCGCCACGGTCGCCCTGGCCGTCGGGACACCGGAGTCGTCGGAGTCACCGGCCGGCGCGGGGCGCGGCGAGGGCGAGGCAACCACCTCCCCCGGGGCGGCCACCACCCCGTACACGCCGAAGACGACGATCGCGGTCGCGGAGAAGATCAGCGCGAGGAGCCTTCGATCACGCATAACCGTTTACTCCCCCGGGTTTGCAGAGTTGCATACCAGAGAAAAGATCGTAAAGGCGGCGGGAAGCGTTTAACCAGGTTTTTCCCGACTTCGGTATGACACCGTAGCCCTCGGCGGGTCCCGCCCCGCGGAGACCGCCCTTCCCGGGAGCCGTCCCCGCCGGAGGCGGCCCCCGGGCGCGTCTTTCTAGCGGAGACCGTCGAAGAGGTCGTCCTCGTGGTCGGCCGCGGCGGGAACGCGGTTGACGTGGCGGATGAAGGTCTCCTGCTCGAACACCCGGTGCTGGGCCTCGGCGGGCATGCGCAGGAAGAAGATGCTGTCTCCCTGGCTCGCGTGCGCCTCCAGCGCCTTGAGCTTGCGCTCCACCTGAGCGGACACGTCGACCACGGTGGTGATCTGCTCCTCGGGGACGCCGAAGTCGTCGGAAGGCTCGAAGTCCTCCGGGGCGTCACCGGTCGAGCGGAGATACTCGAACATCTCGGCCATCCGCTCGCGGGACACGGCCGTGTAGTAGAGCTTGTCGGGAATGCCGCTCGCCTCGGCCGCGGCCACCGCGATCCGGTGGGCCTGGATGTGGTCGGGGTGACCGTAGCCGCCGTTCTCGTCGTAGGTCACGACGACCTGCGGGCGGTAGCGCTCCATCAGCGCGACGAGCCGCCCGACGGCCTGCTCGAAGGGCGCGTTGGCGAAGGAACCGGGCGCCTCGTTGGCGGCCCAGCCGACCATGCCCGAGTCGTGGTAGCCGAGCAGCTCCACGTGGGAGATCCCCAAGTGGGTCGCCGACTCGCGGAGCTCCTCCAGCCGCAGCGCTCTCACCGCCGCCTCGTCGTGGCCGGGCTCCCCCGGCTTCACCCCGCCGGGACCGTCGCCCTGCTCGCCGTTCGTGCAGGTGACCAGGACGGTCCGGACGCCCTCGTCCGCGTACCTGGCGAGGATCCCGCCGGTGCTGATCACCTCGTCGTCGGGATGGGCGTGAACGGCCATCAACGTCAATTCTCTGTCCATAGATTTCCACCCGTTTTCGAAAAAAGTCCTGCGGACCGGCCCACTCTACGGCGACCGCCGAAGCGCCGAGAGCGGCAGGTCGTCCGCCGCGACGGGTGGGAGTCCTCGTCGAAAAGGCCGGGTCCCCGTCGGGTGCCGGGGTCAGCCCGCGTACCGGGTGCCGTCCCCCTCCAGGAGGACGGGCAGGCCGCTCGCGGCGGACAGGTTGGCCGAGACCCCGACCATCACGCTCGCGACACCCGCGCGGTGCCCCGCCTGGCGGCCCAGGGGGTCCTCGCCCGCGCCGCGGAAGACGTCGTCCAGCATGAGGGCGTCGCCGCCGCCGTGGCCGCCCGCGCCGGAGGAGACGGCGATCTCCTCGGGCTCGCTCCAGTGCCGGTGCAGGACGAGCCGCTCGGAGGCGCCGGGAGCGTGCGCCTTGTCGGCGGCGGTCGGGTCGATCGCGGCCCGCGGCGGGGTCCAGGCGCGTTCGACGACCTCCAGCTCCAGCCGTCCGGCGGTGCCGTTCACGGCCACCCGGTAGCCCTCGAAGGGGCCGTGGGCGTTGAGGGAGTAGGTGAGCATCGCCCCGCGGGAGTACCCGACGAGGACGGCCATGTTGTCCTCGATGGTCACGCCGTCGTCGAACACGTCCTGGTCGCGGAGGTAGCCGTCCTCGTGCTCGGCGTCCAGGTAGAGGCGCTTGAGCCGGGGGTCGGCGGAGATGTCGAGGAGGTAGGGGTCGGTGCCGAGTCCCGGCGCGCCGTGGGCGCGCCCCGGGCGGTCGCGCAGGCCGCGGGCGCGGGCGTTGTCGGCTCCGTAGAACCGCAGTGCCGACCGGGCGTAGACGGAGCGGGCGGTGTCGGCCAGCCACCAGTTGACCAGGTCGAAGTGGTGGGTGGACTTGTGCACCAGCAGGCCGCCGGAGTTGGCCTTGTCGCGGTGCCAGCGGCGGAAGTAGTCGGCTCCGTGGATGGTGTCCAGCACCCACTCGAAGTGGACGGAGGTGACGTCGCCGATCGCCCCGTCGGCGAGCAGCCGGC
Organism: Streptosporangium sp. NPDC023825; assembly: GCF_040639575.1. NCBI lineage: Bacteria > Bacillati > Actinomycetota > Actinomycetes > Streptosporangiales > Streptosporangiaceae > Streptosporangium > Streptosporangium sp. NPDC023825. The sequence continues at coordinate 63,166 of NZ_JBFAAE010000054.1, forward strand.
GAACGGCGCTGTTGCGCGGCGAGTAGCGGTAGTTGAAGGTGACGACGAGCCGGCCGGTGCTCCGCTCGGCGGCCTCGGTGATGGCCGCGCAGTCCTCGGCGGTGGTGCACAGCGGCTTCTCCACGATGACGTCCTTGCCCGCCTCCAGCGCGGCGACGACGTAACGGGCGTGGGTGGCGTCGACGGTGGCGACCACGACGGCGTCCGCGAGCTGGAGCATCTTGTCGAACTCGTGCGGCGCGAAGCACGGGACGTCGCGTCCGATCCGGTCGAGGTAGTAGCCGATCCGGGTGCGGTTGACGTCGCAGAGGGCGACGATCTCACCGGTGTCGGCCCACTCGCCGAGCAGCGCGTCGATGTACAGCTGTACCCGGTGGCCGAGCCCGACGAAGGCGTATCGCATCAAGGACTCCATCAAAAAAAGTGGTGAGAGCGGGAGTGCCGTACGGCTCGGCGCGACTCCTTCAGCACCGGGCACCGCTCGCAGACCGCCTTCGCCCGTGCCTCGTGCTCGGCCGACTGCGTCAGCGGGAAGAACAGCTCGGGGTCGCTC
>NZ_JBFAAE010000055.1:0-63517 GCF_040639575.1 Streptosporangium sp. NPDC023825
TTGTCGGTCGTGGACCGGGTTCCGCCGCGGTTGCGGGTGGCGCTGGTGTCGGGCGACTGGGTGGGGCTGGATCTGCAGGCGCGGCTGGCGGCCGGCAGCGGCGGCCGGTGCCGGCTGATAGCGCTGGGCGGTGCCACGGAGGCGGCGATCTGGTCGAACATCTGGGAGGTGGCGCACGTTCCGGCGCACTGGACGTCGGTGCCGTACGGGTTTCCGCTGCGTAACCAGAGGTTTCGGGTGGTCGATGGCCAGGGCCGGGATTGCCCGGACTGGGTGGCCGGGGAGTTGTGGATCGGCGGCGCCGGGGTGGCGTCGGGTTACCGGGGTGATGAGGTGACGACGGCGGCGAAGTTCGTGCGCTACGGCGGGCAGCGCTGGTATCGCACCGGGGACCTGGGCCGTTACTGGGCCGATGGCACGCTGGAGTTTTTGGGCCGCGCCGACCACCAGGTGAAGATCCGGGGTCATCGGCTGGAGCTGGGCGAGGTCGAGGCCGCACTGGAAGCCTTCCCCGCGGTGAGTCGCGCGGTGGTGGTCGCGGTGGGCGAGCGCCGCCAGCGCCGCCTGGCCGCGTTCGTCACCCCCGCGACCGCCGATCCGGACCAGATCCGCACCTTCCTGACCGACCGCCTCCCCACCCACGCCATCCCCCCGACCATCACCCCGCTGGACGAGTTCCCCCTCACCCCCAACGGAAAGATCGACAGATCCGCCCTCACCACCACCCTCGAACCCCCACCCGACGACGATCCGCCTCGGCCGGGAACCGAACAGCTGCTCGCCGAGATCTGGGCGGAACTCCTGGAGATCCCGGCGCCGGGCCGCAACCGGAGCTTCTTCACCCTGGGGGGCGACTCGCTGCTCGCCACCCGCTTCGCAGAGGTCGCCAGGCGGCGGCTCGGCGTGGAGGTGACCCTGCGGCGCTTCTTCGCCGCTCCCACCATCGCGGACTGCGCCCTGTCCATCGACGACGACCATGACACGGAAGAGGGCGTGCTGTGACCCAGGCCCAGGCACCTGCCGTACGCGAACTGATCGCCGACATGGAGTCGGCGGGGATCAGACTGTGGGAGGAGGAGGGGCGGCTCAGGTTCCGCGCCCCCAAGGGGGCGTTGACCGAGGACCGGCGCGCGGTCCTGCTGAACGCCAAACCGGAGATCATCGAGCAGCTGCGCCGCGAGACCGCGTCGGAGACAGTACGGCCGGAGCCGGAACGGCGCCTGGACCCCTTCCCGCTCACCGACGTCCAGCAGGCCTACCTGGTGGGCCGCAACGACGCGTTCGGCTACGGCGGCGTCGCCTGCCACGGCTACGTCGAGGTCGCCTTCGCCGAGCTCGACGCGGACCGCGTCCAGGCCGCCTGGCGGACCCTGATCGGCCGCCACGACATGCTCCGCGCCGTGATCCATCCCGACGGCCACCAGAACGTCCAGGCGGAGGTCCCCGACTACGACATCCGGGTGACCGACCTTCGCGGCACCGACCCGGAGGAGAGCCTCGCCGCGATCCGCGAGGAGATGGCGCACAAGGTCTACCCGCCGGGCGCCTGGCCGCTGTTCGAGCTGCGGATCACCCACACCGACGGCGCGGCCCTGCTGCACGCCTCGATCGACCTGCTCATCGCCGACTACGTCAGCATCCAGCTGCTGCTCGCCGAGCTGCACCTGTTGCTCGACGACCCGGGCACCGTCCTGCCGCCGGTGCCGCTGAGCTTTCGCGACTGCGTGCTCGGCCTGCGCTCCCAGCGCGAGAGCAGCCGGTACGACCGGGACCGCGCCTACTGGTGGGCCAGGATCGACGACCTGCCCCCCGCCCCCGAACTGCCCGCGCTCGGCCAGGACGCGGGCGCCAGGTTCACCCGCTGGGAGGCCACGCTGGAACCGCGCGAATGGGCGCTGCTCCGCGCCCGCGCGAGCGCGGCGGGCATCACCCCCTCGCAGGCCGTGCTGGCCGCCTACGCCGAGGTCATCGGGCGATGGAGCCGCAGACCCGGGTTCACGCTCAACCTGACGCTGCTCGACCGCCCGCCGCTGCACCCGCAGATCGACGAGGTCGTGGGCGACTTCACCTCGCTCAACCTCCTCGCCGTCGACACCTCGCCGGACGCCCCGTTCGCCGCCCGCGCCACCGCCATCGGCCGGCAGCTCTTCACCGACCTGGAACACCGCCGCTGCGGCGGCATGGAGGTGATCCGCGAGCTGGCCCGCAAGCGGGGCAGGGCCGCCGCCCTGATGCCCGTGGTGTTCACCAGCGCCATCGGCATCGGCCAGGACGAGGCCGAGCACGGCATGCCGGTGTACGGCATCAGCCAAACCCCCCAGGTGTGGGTCGACTGCCAGGTCAAGGAGTACGGCGGAGCGCTGCTGACCAACTGGGACGTCCGCGAGGGAGTGTTCCCCGACGGTCTCGTGGACGACATGTTCGCCGCGTTCACCGACCTCCTCGGCCGCCTGACCAGGGAGGAGACCTGGGCGTCCGCGTCTCCCGTGGAGCTGCCCGAGATCCAGAGGCGCCGCCGCGACCACGTCAACGACACCGTCGCGCCGCTCCCGTACGGCCTGCTGCACGACGAGGTCGTGGCCCAGGCGGGGCGTACCCCCGAACGGGTCGCCGTCGTCGGCGACCGCTCGCTGACCTACGGCGAGCTGCTGGCACGGGCGTCGGGGGTGTCGCGGGCGTTGCGCGAGGCGGGGCACGCACCGGGCGAGATCGTCGCCGTGGTGATGGACAAGGGCGTCGAGCAGGTCGTGGCGGTGCTGGGCACGCTGCTGGCCGGCGGCGTGTACCTCCCGGTCGACACCGGCCAGCCGCCGGGCAGGCGCGACCGCATCCTCGCCGACGCCTCCGCGCGGCTGGTGCTCACCCAGTCCTGGCGGGCCGAGGACGGCTGGATCGCGGTCGACACCCTGCCGCCCGCGCCCCCGGGCCCGGCGGTCGAGCGGCACCCGGACGAGCCCGCCTACGTCATCTACACCTCCGGCTCGACCGGGACGCCCAAGGGCGTGGTGATCAGCCACCGGGCGGCGCGCAACACCGTCGACGACATCGGCGCCCGCTTCGGCATCGGCGCCGGGGACCGGGTGCTCGGCCTGGCCAACCTCGGCTTCGACCTGTCGGTCTACGACATCTTCGGCCCCCTCGCCACCGGCGCCGCCCTCGTGCTGCCCGACGCCCTGCGCCGGGGAGACCCCTCCCACTGGGCCGCGCTCGTCGCCGAGCACGGGGTAACGGTCTGGAACTCGGTGCCCGCGCAGCTGCAGATGCTGGAGCACTACCTCGAGGCCGAATCCCAGGCGGAGCTGCCCACGCTGCGGCTGGCCCTGCTCTCCGGCGACTGGATCCCGGTGGCGCTGCCCGGCCGGATCCGGCGGCGGCTGCCCGGCCTGGAGCTGGTCAGCCTCGGCGGGGCGACCGAGGCCGCGATCTGGTCGATCTACCACCCCATCGGCGAGGACCTGCCCGGCTGGGCCAGCATCCCCTACGGCAGGCCGCTGGCCAACCAGAGCTTCCACGTCTGCGACGCGAGCATGCGGCCGAGCCCCGACTGGGTGCCCGGAGAGCTGTACATCGGCGGCGCCGGCGTGGCGCTGGGCTATCTCGGCGACGAGGCGAAGACCGCCGAGCGGTTCGTCCACCATCGCGGCGAGCGCCTCTACCGCACCGGCGACCTCGGCCGGTACCGGCCGGACGGGAACATCGAGTTCCTCGGCAGGGAGGACTCCCAGGTCAAGATCCGGGGCCACCGCATCGAGCTGGCCGAGGTCGAGACCCAGCTGCAGGCCCACCCGGCCGTCGCCGCCGGCACCGTGATCGTCGACGGCGACCGCGGGCTCGACCGGCGGCTGATCGCCTTCGCGCAGGCCGCACACAGGCAGCAGGCCGTCCCCGGACAGGAGGAGGACGCCGTACCGGACGTCGGCGCGGCGGCGAGGGACGCGGCGGACGCGGCGACCGCCGGCGTCGACCTGCCACGGGTGATCGCGGTGGCCGAGACGCTCGACGAGATCGCGCTCGCGTCGATGGCGGCCGCGCTGCGCGCCTCGGGGCTGTTCACCTTCGAGGACGACGCGTACGGGGCGGCCGAGATCCTGGAGACCGCGCGGGTCAGGCCCGACCACCACCGGCTGGTCCGCCGCTGGCTCACCGCGCTGTGCGAGCACGGCCTGCTCGACCGCGACCCTGAGGGCCGGTACCGGAACCTGCGTACCGGCGCCGACCTGGACGCGCTCTGGCGCCGGGTCGGCGAGCTGGCGGACGGGCTCGACTACGGCGCCGAGCTGATCGGCTTCCTGCGCGTCAGCACCACGCACCTGCCGGAGCTGATGCGCGGCGAGCTCGACGCGCGCGATCTGCTGTTCCCCGAGGCGGGGGTGGAGACGGCCGAGGGGGCGTACAAGGACAACGTCCTCAGCCGCTACGTCAACCGCGTCGTCCGGGCCGTGATCGGCCGCGTGGCGGAGGAGCACACCGGCGGGCCGCTGCGCGTGCTGGAGGCCGGCGCGGGCGTGGGCGGCACCAGCGCCGAGCTCATCCCCGAACTGGCCGGCCACCGGGTCGACTACCTCTTCACCGACCTGTCCAGGTTCTTCCTCACCCGGGCGGCCGAGCGGTTCGCCGGCCACCCCTGGGTGCGCTACGGCCTGTTCGACATCAACGCCGACTACCGCGACCAGGGCTACGAGCCCAACTCCTTCGAGGTCATCCTCTGCGCCAACGTCCTGCACAACGCCCACGACGCGGGCGTGGTCCTGGACAGGTTCCGCGAGCTGCTCGTACCGGGCGGCTGGCTGGTGTTCATCGAGACCACCCGGGAGCACGTGCAGATCATGAGCTCGATGGAGTTCCTGATGAGCCCGCGCGACTACGACGACGTGCGGCGCGGACGCGACCGCACGTTCATCACCCGCGAGGAGTGGCTCGGCCTGCTGGCCGCGGCGGGGGCGGAGACCCTGGCCTGCCTGCCCGAGCCCGCCGACCCGCTGGCGCCGCTGGGCCAGTGCGTCCTCGCCGCCCGATTCCCCGCCGACCGCGAGCACGTCGACCTCGCCGAGCTGCGGGCCTTCCTGGCCGAACGGCTGCCCGACTACATGATCCCGTCCCACATCCAGGTGGTCGACGAGCTGCCGCTGACCGACAACGGCAAGATCGACAGGACCACGCTGGCCACCCTGCTCCCGCGGGCCGCGGGGGAGGCAGCGCCCGCGGGCGAGGAGCCGCGCGACGACCTCGAGCAGCGGCTCGCGGCGCTCTGGGCGGAGCTGCTCGGCCTCCCGCGCGTCGGCCGCGACCAGGACTTCTTCGCCCTGGGCGGCGACTCCCTGCTGGTCACCCGGCTGGCCGGGCGGGTCCGCGAGGAGCTGCCCGAGGCGGGCAACTTCTACTGGGACAGCCTCGTCCGCCAGCTGGTCAACCAGCCGACCGTCGCCGCGCTGGCCGCCCACCTCCGCCAGGCGCGCGAGGACCGCGACCACGGGCTGACCCGCACGCACGCCAGCTCGCTGGTGCGCCTGTCGGAGGGCGAGGGGACGGCCCGCGTGCTGGTCCACGACGGCACCGGGACCCTCACCCCCTACCGGGCCCTGGCCGCCGAGCTCGCCGGCACGCCGCTGCTCGGCCTCGCGATCGACGACGCCGAGCGCTACCTGGAGCTGGACCCCGACACGGCGGCCGAGACGCTGGCCGGATCCTACGCGCGGCTCCTGCTCAAGGAGGGCGTGACGCGCGTGCGCATCGTCGGCTACTGCATGGGCGGGCTGATCGCCACCGAGCTCGCCCGCCAGCTCACCGAGAGCGGCGCGGTCGTCGAGGACCTCACCGTCATCAGCAGCTCGCGGTTCCCCTACCGGATCACCGACGAGCTCATGCTGGAGTACGGCTTCGCCCAGGCGTGCGGCGTCGACCCGGTCCGGCTCGGCTACCCCGGCGGGGACCTGGCCAGGGCGCTGCACGCCGTCCAGGAGGGCTCGCCGGGACAGGTGCCCGAGGGAGGCCTGGCCGCCCTCGCGGACGACCCCGACCCCGGGCTCGCGGAGGTCGGCCGCCGCTTCGCCGCGCTCGCCCTGCCCCCGCACCGGGAACGGCTCGCCGCCCTCGCCCGCGAGCTGGGGCAGCCGCCCGAGCGGGTGGAACTCGCCCACCGGGTGTTCAGGCAGAGCTTCGCGGCCGTCACCCACTACGACCCCGAGCCCTACGCCGGTGACATCACGTTCCTGCGCCAGCGCGGCGTCACCAACGTCGTGCCGACCCTCCAGGACGACATGACCGAGTTCTGGCGGGAACTCTGCCTGGGCCGGCTCACCGTCATCGACGTGGCGGGCGACCACTTCAGCTGTCTCGACCAGGCGCACGCCCCGGGCGTGGCCCGGCTGATCACCGGCGGCTCGGCATGATCGGGATCGTCGGAGGGTACGGCGCGGTCGGCGGTGCGGCGGCGCGGCTGCTCGCCGGCCGTGGCGTCGGTGGCGTCCGTGTCGGCGGGCGCGACCTGGAGGCGGCCCGCCGCTTCGTCGGCGAGGAGCTGGGCGGCCGCGGCGAGGCCTGGCAGGTGGACGCCTACGACGAGGCCGCCCTGGCCAGGTTCTGCCGGGGCTGCACGGTCGTGGTCAACTGCGCCGGCCCCTCCTACCTGCTGCTCGACCGGGTGGCGCGCGCCGCGTTCCTCGCCGGGGCCGACTACGTGGACGCCGCGGGCGACGGCCCGGCGTTCTCCGGGCTCGCGAGCACGGGCACGGCGGACGCGACGGCGGTGCTCTCGGCCGGGATGCTGCCCGGCCTCACCGGACTGCTGCCGCGCCACCTCGCGCGGTTCGCCGGAGCCGGCCCGCACCGGCTCGACGTGTACACCGGCGGCCTCGACCGGCTCACCCCCGCCGCCGCCGGGGACGTCCTGCTCAGCGGCAGGGGAGATCACGGTGAGGCGCTGGCCGCCTGGCGCGGCGGCGCCACGGTCTCGCGGGCGCTGTCCCCGGCGTACGGCGTCGAGCTGCCCTACTTCCACGGACCGGTCACCGCCTACCCCTTCCTCGGCACCGAGGCGGCACGGGTGGCCGGGGAGCTGGGGCTGCAGGAGGCGCGCTGGTACAACGTCATCACCGGCGACCGCGTCATGGCCGCGATGAGCGCGGCGGTCTCGGCGGCCGACCTGATGCGCGTGGCCGAGCTGGAACTGGCCGGGCGCACCCCGTACTACGTCCTGCTCTTCCAGCTCAGCGGCCCCGACACCACCCGCACGATGGCGCTGAGAGTGGACGACTCCTACGAGCTCACCGCCGCGGTCGTGGCGCACGCCACGGAGGCCGTGCTGCGGGGCGACGTCGAGGCCGGTCTCCACCACGCCGACGCGGTGCTCGACCCCGCCAGGATGCTGGCCGACCTGGAACCCGTGGCCAAGATCGAGATCTCCGACGACATCCCGAGGATCGACCTGGCCGCGCCGGCGTTCGAGGAGGGCGCGCTGTGAAGCGGGTCGTGGTCTGCGGGACGAAATTCGGCCAGGTCTACCTGTCGGCCCTGGCGGACGGGCCGTTCGAGCTGACGGGCATCCTGGCCCGCGGGAGCGCCCGGTCCGCCGGATACGCCAGGGCGTACGGCGTGCCGCTGCTCACCGATCCCGACCAGGTGCCCGACCTGGCCGACCTGGCCTGCGTCGTCGTGCGTTCCGGGGTCGTCGGGGGAGAGGGCAGCGAGCTGGCCGGGGCGCTCCTGGCCCGCGGCGTCCACGTGCTCCAGGAACACCCCCTGCACGCGGACGAGCTGGCCCGGTGCCTGCGCACCGCGCGGGCCGCCTCGGCGGTCCACCACGTGAACACGCTCTACGTGCACCTGGAGCCGGTGCGCCGGTTCGTCGACGCCGCCCGCCGGCTGTGCGAGCTCCAGCGGCCCCTCTACGTCGACGCCGCCTGCAGCGTCCACGTCGCCTACGCCCTGTTCGACATCCTCGGCCGCGCGCTCGGCGGGCTGCGGCCGTGGACGTTCGGCCCGGTGGCGCAGGGGACGCCGTTCAGCTGCCTCACCGGCACGATCGGCGGCGTGCCGCTGACCCTGCGGGTGCAGAACCAGATCGCCCCCAACGACCCCGACGCCCACCTGCACCTGCTGCACCGCATCACGCTCGGCACGGAGGGCGGCAACCTCACACTGGTCAACACGCACGGGCCGATGGTGTGGAGCCCCCGCATGTACGTCGGCCGCGACGCCGACGACCGCTTCGCCCTCGAGGAGGATCATCTCCGCCTGCCGAGCGCCACGCTCCTCGGACCGGAACAGGCACCGACATTTCAGGAAATCGTCGGATCACTGTGGCCGAGCGGTGTCCGGCGCGCGCTGACCGACCTGCGCCAGGCCGCCGAAGAGGCCGCCGACCCGATGCGGCAGGGCCAGTACTACCTGACGCTCAGCCGCCTCTGGCTGGACGCCACCGCGGCGATCGGCCGTCCCGAACTGCTGGTCCAGGACGCCCCCCGCCCTCTTTCCGCAGCGGAGATCTCATGAGCTGGTTCCACTGCTACGACCCCAGGCCGCGGTCGGGACTGCGGCTGTTCTGCTTCCCGCACGCCGGCGGCTCGGCGAACTTCTACCGGCCCTGGCACCACACCCTGCCGCCGGCCGTCGAGGTGCGCGCCGTGCAGTACCCGGGACGCGCCGACCGGCGCGCCGACTCGCTGATCGACGACGCCCACCACATCGCCAAGCTCGTCGCCGACGCGATGGCGCCCCTCCTCGACCGGCCGGTCGCGCTGTTCGGGCACAGCATGGGAGCCCTGATCGCCTACGAGGTGGCGCGCGAGCTGGAGGCGCGCGGCCGGGGCGTGGTGCACCTGTTCGCCTCCGGGCGGCACGCGCCGCACGACCACCGGCCGGGCGACGCCCACACCACCGACGACGACCTGATCTCCGACCTGGTACGCCTCGGCGGCGTGCAGGAGGCGCACCTGGCGGATCCGGTGATCAGGGAGCTGACGCTGCCGGTGGTCCGCAACGACTACCGGGTCGACGAGACCTACCGGCACCGTCCGGGCGGCCCGCTGCACTGCCCCGTCACCGCCATCCTCGGCGACCGCGATCCCGAGGTGACCCCGGAACAGGCCGCCCGGTGGAGCGAGCTGACCCGCGACCGGTTCGCCGCCCGCGTGCTGGACGGCGACCACTTCTACCTCGTGCCACGGCGGACGGACGTGGTCGCCCACGTGCTCCGTACCGTCTCCATGGCCTGGCCCTCCACACCGTAGGAAACGCCTTGACTTCCTCCCCGCGGCTGGAGCCGGGGGATTCCACGCCGGAGGTATTCGATGATGGAACACGAGCTCATGAGGATCCTCACCGGCGGATGGGTGGCGGAGGCGACCTTCGCCGCCGTCCGGCTCGGGGTCGCCGACACGATCGCGGAACGCCGCCTGTACTCCTGTGAGATCGCGGAGACGGTCGGCGCGCACCCTGACGCGCTCGGCCGCCTGCTCCGCCTGCTGGCGGGGGTCGGCCTGGTCGACACCGACGAGGACGGCAGGTACGGCCTCACCCCGATGGGCGCCCTGCTGGGCCGCGACGAGCTGGGCCCGCTCGCCGCGCTCTACGGCGAGGACTACTTCGGCGCCGCGTGGCGAGGGCTGCCGCACACCTTGCGCACCGGCGAGACGGCCTTCGAGCACGTCTTCGGCAAGCCCGTCTTCGCGCACCTGACGGGCCGTCCCGGCAGGGCCTCCGTCTTCAACGCCGGCATGGCGGCGGGCGCCGCGTTCTTCCGCGAGGTCCCCATGGCGCACGACTTCTCCGGCGCCCGGACCGTGGTGGACCTGGCGGGCGGCACCGGAGCCCTGCTCGGCACCATCCTGCGGGACCACCCGGAGGCCCGGGGGATCCTGTTCGACGTGCCCGGGGTCGTCGCGAAGGCGCCCGCCCACCTGGACCGGATGGAGGTGCTGGACCGGTGCGAGCTGGTCGGCGGCGACCTGTTCGAGTCCGTCCCGGAGGGCGGGGACGTCTACCTGCTCTCCCGCATCCTGCACGACTGGGACGACGACCGGTGCGTCCGGCTGCTGCGCAACTGCGCCGGGGTGATGGCGACGGGGGCGGAACTGCTGATCATCGAACGCGTCGTCTCCACGGACACCCACCTGCCGCTCGCCTACGACCTGCACATGATGGTGATGACCGGCGGGCGGGAGCGGACCGAGGAGGAGTACCGGGCACTGCTGGAGAGCGCGGGCCTGCTCCCCGGCAAGCTGGTCGAGCTCCCGCTCGGGATGCGGATGCTCACCGCGACCCGCTGATCCGAGGGCGGGGAACGCCGGTCCGAGGGCGGGAAACGCGACCCGCTGGTCCGAGGGCGGGGAAACCGGCCGACGGCAGGGAAAAGGAAAAGGAAAAGGCCGCGGTCCCGCCGGGACCGCGGCCTTTTCCGCGGGTCAGACCACCGCCGGCACCCGGACGACCTCGACGCTGCCCTGGCCGCCGTCGACCCGGATCAGGTCGCCGTCCCGGATCAGCATGGTGGCGTTCCTGGTGCCGACGACGGCCGGGATGCCCAGCTCGCGCGCCACGATGGCCGCGTGCGACAGCGGCGCGCCGACGTCGGTGACCACCGCGGCGGCGCGCGGGAACAGCAGCGTCCAGCCCACGTTGGTCACGGTCGTCACCAGGATCTCGCCCTCCGCGAGCCGGTCGCCGTCCGCCACGGAGGAGATCACCCGGGCGATGCCCTCGACCACGCCCGCGGCGCCGGGGAAGCCGCTGATGGTCTGCGAGGGGGGCGCCACCGTCGCGCCGGCGTCGAACACGTCGCCGCGGCGGTTCGGGTCGGCTGCCCAGCGCTCCGGATCGAACCGGCCGCGGATGATGCCCGGGTACGGCGGGAGCGCCCTGTACAGCTCGTAGGTCGCCCGGCGCTTGGCCACCTGCGAGAGCGGGCGGCGCGAGCCGCGCAGCACGTCCAGGATCTCCTCGATCGTCAGGAAGAACAGGTCGTCGCCGTACCCGGTCACCTCGCCGGCCCGCACGACGAAGCCGCGCACCATCCAGAAGCCGCGCATCATCTCCGAGCGGGTCTCCTCGCGGGCGCGGACGATCTCCTCCCAGCGGTCGATCTTGCGGCGGAACTTCTCGGCCTGCCTCGGATACCGCTCGCGGAACCTGCGCCAGGCGGCGTCGCTCGCCTCGTCCTGGCGGGTCAGCAGCTCGGCCGGGTCGACCGTGAGCCCGGCGATCTGCCTGTCGAGCCAGGCCGGGTCCTCCACCGGCCGGGCCACGGAGACCTCGAACTCGTCCGGGCCCCGGTGGCCGTACCTGCGGACATACTCCTCGCGGGAGATCTCGCCGCGCTTGAACCGCGCCAGGCCGAGCAGCGGGCCGAGGCTCTCCAGCCGGCCGTCCGCGGCCTGGATCCCGGACATCAGCACGGCGGCGTCGGCCTCCCCGACGAGCTTGGTCAGCTGCGAGCCGAGGTAGATCAGCGAACCGGCGTCCTGGCGGGCGGCGGCGGCGAGCATGCGGTTGCACTCGCGGAACCTCGGCTCCACCTCGCTCTCCCAGAGCGCGGCCAGCTCCTCGGCGGTGGCGACCCCGGCGACCCTGGCGCGGACGGCCTCGGTGGTCCGGGGCGCGGACGCGACGTACTCGGGAATCCGGCCCACGAGCTGCTGGATGGCGCGGCGACCCCCCAGCAGCGGCTTGGCCGCCTTGAGGGTCTGCCAGCGCGACATCGGCAGCAGCGGCGTCTCGACCCCCTCCGGCAGCCGCCCGTACACCGGCTCCTGGGTGTCCCTGATCTTCTTGGTCATGCCCAGGGCCCTGCCGAGCGAGGCGGTCAGGCTCATGTTCATGTAGACCCGGCCGCCGATGTTGCCGCACTGGGGGTGGCCGCCGAGGTGCCCGGCGACCATGATCTCGCTGATGAACGCCTGCACGAGCGACCAGGTGCACGGTGTCATCACGCTGGGGATCGCCTCGCCCAGGTTGCCGTTGGTCCACAGGTAGTCGCCCTTGAGCGAGTCGTTCCACACCTCGCGCTGCCCGGTGATGGGCCTGGCCTGAAGGATGTACGGCCGGCCCTCGTGGACGGCCCACTCGACGTCGACGGCGTGGCCGTACAGCTCCTCGATCGCCATGCCCAGCTCGGCGAGCCGTACGGCCTGCGCCCGCGACAGCACGGGCAGGTCGCGCCCGGTCTCCGGCACCGGCACCTCGCGGGTGCCCTCGGGTACGCGGACGGTCATCACGGTCTTGGCCGCGATGTGCTCCTCGACGATCGTGTGGTCGGCGCGGTCGAGAGTGATCGTGTCGGGCGTGACCAGCCCGCCGACGATCGCCTCGCCCAGCCCCCACGCGGCGTTGATGCTCAGGTGATCGCGGTCCTCGGTGAACATCACGCCCGCCGCGTCGGCGGGCACGAGCTCCTGGACGACGACGGCGAGGGCCACCTCGTCGTGGGGGACGCCGTTGCGCTCGCGGTAGGCGATGGCCCGCTCGGTCCACAGCGAGGCCCAGCAGCGCCTGACCGCGTCCAGGACCCGCTCGGCGCCGCTGATGTTGAGGTAGGTGTCCTGCTGCCCCGCGAACGACATCCCGGGCAGATCCTCGGCGGTCGCCGACGACCGTACGGCCACCGCCGGCTCGTCACCCATCTCGCGGTAGGCGGCCCGGATGTCGTCGGCGATGTCCCGCGGCATCTCGTGGGCGGCGAACAGGGCGGCGGTCTCCGCCGCGTCGCAGGACAGGATCCGTTCCCGCAGATCGTGATGGGTCACGAAGGCGCGGTAGGCGGCGGTGGTGACGTGGAAGCCCGGTGGAACCGGCAGCCCGGCCCGAGCCAGGCGGGCGAGGGACTCGCCCTTGCCTCCGACGGTCGCCAGCTCGGTACGAGGGTCAGCCAGCGCAAGCGTGTTCATGGACCATCTCCATTCGTCCCGGGGGTGTCCACTCGCATGAACAGGGCAGACACGTTCACGCTACGGAGCACCGGCCGGGACGGCCCACCCCTAGGCGCCCTTAAGTCAGGTCTCGGAGGCCCGTTTGAGCAGCCCGGTCTCGTAGGCCGTCGCCACCGCCGCGGCCCGGTCGTTCACGCCGAGTTTGGAGAAGATGTGCAGCAGGTGCGTCTTGACCGTCGCCTCGGTGATGAACAGCTTCGCGGCGGCCTCGCGGTTGGTGGCGCCGCGGGCGATCAGCCCGAGCACCTCGAGCTCTCGCCGGCTCAGCGTCTGCTGTTCGGGCGCGCGCACCTTCTGCATGAGCAGCCCTGCCACGGTGGGGGACAGCACCGTCTCGCCGCGGGCGGCCGCCTGCGCGGCGCGGAGCAGCTCGACGCGCGGGGTGTCCTTGAGCAGGTAGCCGGTGGCGCCCTGCTCGATGGCGGGCAGCACGTCCGCGTCGTTGTCGAACGTGGTCAGGACCAGCACCTTGATGTCCGGTGTCTGCTGGCGCAGGCGGCGGATCAGCTCGGTGCCGCTCATCTTCGGCATCCGCAGGTCCATCAGCACGAGATCGGGGTTGGTCTGGCGTGTCAGGACGAGAGCCTCCGGCCCGTCGGCCGCCTCGCCGACGACCTCGAAGGCCTCGTCGGTGGAGAAGATCTCGCGCAACCCGTCGCGGACGACCGGGTGATCGTCCACGACGATGATACGAATCGGCATGCCTCACGCATTTCTGGAGTCGGCGGTGATGGCGGGCACCGTAGCAGAGACACCCGTTCCCTGGCCGAGAGCGGTCTCGATCTCGAAGTCCCCGGCCAGCCGGGTGACGCGCTGACGCATCGCGACGAGCCCGAATCCACCCGCGATGGACGGTTCCACCGTCTTGGGGTCGAACCCGGATCCGTCGTCGCGCACGTCGAGCACCACCACATCCTCCATGTAGGACAGGGTGACGGCGACCCTGCTGGCCGAGGCGTGCTTGCCGACGTTGGCCAGCGCCTCCTGGGCCACCCGCAGCAGGGTCATCTCCACCTCGGCGTGCAGCGGCCTGGCGTCGCCGGTGACCGACACCGGGACCGGCACGCCCGACGTCTGCGACCAGGTGGCCGCGACGTCCTCCAGAGCGGTCGCGAGCTGGGCCTCCTCCAGCGGGGCGGGACGCATCGCCAGCACCGACCGGCGAGCCTCGTTGAGGCTGTCCCTGGCCAGCGCGCGTACCGTGTTCAGCCTGGAGCGGGCGGCGGGCACGTCGTCGATGACGTTCTCGGCGACCTCGAGCTGGGTGAGGATGGCGGTCAGCCCCTGGGCGATCGTGTCGTGGATCTCCCTGGCCATCCGCTGGCGCTCGCTGAGCACGCCCGCCTCGCGGGCCCGGGTCAGCAGCTGTGCCTGCAGGTTCGAGTTCTCCTCCGCCATGGCGGCCAGCTTGGTGCCGGTCGCCTTCAGCTGCGCGATCATCACCTTGCGCTGCTGGTTCTGCTTCGAGATGGTCTGGATGAACAGGCCGACGGTCGAGGCGATCAGGACGGCGACCAGGAAGGAGAAGATCAGCTCCGCCGGCGGCCGGGACTCGGGACGGACACCGACCAGGACGGCGGCCGTGGCGGCCACCCCCACGTAGGCCGTCCATCCTCGGAGCAGGGTGAAGGCCTGGATGAACGCGCCGGGGCCGGCCACCGTGAACACCGGGTCGATCCTGATCAGTGCCGCGATGAAGGCGAGCATCACGACGAAGTAGACGATCGCCACCGCCGGCCGCTCGATCCGGCTGAATCGCGATGAGACCATGAACCAGTGCCAGACCCCGGTGCACACCGCCAGGACCACCACGTCCGGCCGCCAGTCCCGCAGCAGGGCGAAGACGGTGGGCAGCAGGATGAAGAGGTACGGCAGGGCCGGCCAGGCGCGGTCCCATCGCGAGACGTTGGGCTCGATGGTCGTCACCAGCGGAACGCCTTCAGCGCGAACCCGCCCGCGACGATGGTGATCGCGACCAGCACGGCCAGGGTGAGCGGAGACGCGGGCTGGCCCTCCCACGCGGCGCGGACGGCCTGGACGGCGGGGGCCATGGGGGTGAAGTCGCCGACGGAGCGCATCGACTCCGGCAGCGTCTCGCGGGCGCTCATGGCGCCGGAGACGAAGACCATGGGGAAGAAGGCGGCCAGCCCGATCACCGTGGCGGCGCGGCCGCTGGGCACCAGGGCGCCGATGAGCAGCCCGATGGAGCCGAGGCTGAGGGCGCCGAGGACCCAGGCGAGGACGAGACCGACCGGGTCGGCCGGCCCGCTCATGCCGTAGGCGACCAGGCCGACGACGGCGAGCAGGAGGCCGCCGAGCACGGCCAGCAGCATGTGCGCGACCCACTGGGCACCGAAGATCATGGTGGGGGCGGCCGGGGTGGCGCGCAGCCGCTTGAGCACGCGGCGTTCGCGGTACTGGGCCAGCGTGGCCGGCAGGACGACCAGGGAGGCCATGCCGATGACGAAGACGCTGAGCATCGGGACGATGGCCTCGATGATGGGCAGCCCGCTGGGCAGCGAGCCGCCGTTGCGCATCTTGATCCACAGGATGACCAGGGGGAAGGCCACGGCGAAGAAGGCGGCCATCGGGTCGCGCATGGCCAGTTTGAGCTCGATCGCGATGACGTTGCCGAGACCCTTCATTACACGGTCCTCTCGATGAGTGCGAAGTAGGCGTCGTCGAGGGAGCCGGAGGAGTCCCTGCTGAGGAGCTCGCCGGGGCTGCCCTGGTGGACGACGCGCCCCTGGTCGATGACGGCGATGCGGTCGCAGAGGGCGTCCGCCTCGTCCATGAAGTGGGTGACCAGCACGACGGTGACGCCGCGGTCGCGCATGGCGCGGATCAGGTTCCAGGTCATCCGGCGGGCGGAGGGGTCCAGGCCGGTGGTCAGCTCGTCGAGGAAGACGACCTCGGGGTTGCCGATCAGGGCCAGCGCGATGAAAAGGCGCTGCTTCCAGCCACCGGACAGCCCCGAGAAGCGGGCACGCTTCTTCTCGGTCAGCCCCCACTCCTCCATCAGGGCGTTCCAGTCGGCGGGCTTGTCATAGAAGGAGGCGTACATCCTCAGCGCCTCGCCGACCCTGATGGCGTCGGGCAGGGCGGCTTCCTGCAACTGGGTGCCGATGCGCTGGAGCAGCTCGCGCCGCTGCGTCTGCGGGTCCATGCCGAGCACGCGCAGGGTGCCGCCGTCGGGCCTGCGCAGCCCGGACGCGCACTCCACCACGGTGGTCTTGCCGGCTCCGTTGGGGCCGAGGATGCCGAAGATCTCACCTCGCTCGACCGTCAGGGTGACGTCGTCCAGTGCCTTGTGTGTCCCGTAACTCTTCTGCAGGCCGTTGATCTCGATGACTGTCATGTGTCGAGAATCCCCGCTCCACCGGGCCTTCGTAATCCACCGAACGGTTGATGGGGGTTCGCCGTCCCAGTCGGGGTTCCGTCGGCGAAGGCGGCGAATCAGGCCGTTGAGCAGGCGCGGATCGCCGTAGGGGTATCGAAGGGAGTAGATACGGGGTTCCGAAGGATGAATATCGCAAATCCTGCCAATCTCGAACCCTATGGAGCATGAGCGACACAGCAGTACGTGTACGTGAGCTGCGTAAGAAATACGGCGACGTATCCGCCGTCGACGGCATCGACCTGGACATCGCCCGGGGTGAGGTCTTCGCGCTCCTGGGCCCCAACGGCGCCGGCAAGACGACCACTGTCGAGATTCTGGAAGGGCACCGCCGCCGGGACGGCGGTGAGGTCAGCGTGCTCGGCGAGGACCCGGGCCGGGCCGGCCGCCTGTGGCGGTCCAAGCTCGGAATCGTGCTGCAGTCGGCCACCGACGCCGCCGAGTTCACCGTCCGCGAGACGGTGCACCATTTCGCGAGCTACTTCCCGCGCCCGCGCGACCCTGACTCGGTGATCGAGCTGGTGGGCCTGTCCGGCAAGGCGGACGCCCACATCCGCCACCTTTCCGGCGGCCAGCGGCGCAGGGTCGACGTGGCCCTGGGCGTCGTGGGCAACCCCGAGCTCCTCTTCCTGGACGAGCCGACCACCGGATTCGACCCCGAGGCCCGCCGCCAGTTCTGGGGCCTGATCTCGCTGCTGTCCGACGAGGGCACCACCATCGTGCTGACCACGCACTATCTCGACGAGGCCGAGGCGCTGGCCGACCGGGTGGGGGTGATCGCGAGAGGCAGGGTCGTCGCGTTCGGCGAGCCGGCCACGCTGGCCGGCCGCGCCGAGGCGGACGCGACGGTCAGCTGGTCCACCCCGGACGGGGAACGCCGCGTGAAGACCCCGACGCCCACGAAGGTCGTCGCGGAGCTCATCGCGCAGTTCGACGGGGAGATCCCCGACCTGACCGTCAGGCGGCCGACTCTCGAAGACACCTACCTAGGCCTTATCGGAGAACAGTTGTGACAACCACGTTGCCGATGCAACCGACGCAACCACCCGACATCCGACCGGTGCAGGCGGTGCGACTGCCCAGCGCCGGCCGGCTGACCCTCAAACGCGGCGCGATGGAGCTCAAGGGCTTCTTCCGCACGAAGAGCCAGTTCATCGTCATCTTCTCGCTCCCGGCGATCATGCTGATGCTGCTGGGCGCCATGTCGAGCAGCAGGCAGGGACTGCCCGGCGTCACGGGTGCCCAGATCCTCACCGCCGGCATGATCGGCGCCGGCATCATGGGCACGTCCTTCCAGAACCTGGGCATCAACATCACGCTGGAGCGCCACGACGGGACGCTCAAGAGGCTGTACGGCATGCCCATGCCGCGCACGGCCTACTTCGGCGGGAAGATCATCCAGGTCCTGGTGTGCATGATCGCCGAGGTCATCCTCCTGATCGCGGTCGGGGTGCTGATGTTCGGCATCAACCTGCCCACCACCGTCCACCAGTGGCTGACGTTCACCTGGGTCCTCCTCCTCGGCGGCATGGCCTGCACCTTCCTGGGCATCGCGATCGGCAGCCTGCCGAAGTCCACGCGCGGGGCCAACGCGGTGATCACGCTGCCCTTCCTCATCGTGCAGTTCTGCTCCGGTGTCTACATCCCTTTCTCCGACGTGCCGTGGATCCTGCAGATCTTCGCGTCGATCTTCCCGCTCAAGTGGATGACCCAGGGCATGCGGTCGGTGTTCCTGCCCGAGCAGGCGGTGGTCCTGGAACCGGCCGGCACCTGGGAGCTCCCGATGGTGGCCCTGGCGCTGGGCGTGTGGTGCGTCGTCGGCCTGCTCCTGTGCCTGAGGACGTTCCGCTGGACCGCGCGCGACAGCGCCTAGTCCTAGGGGCCGGTCGGGGGTGCCTTCTGGAAAACTGTTTTTTTAATATGTTGTAAAGGTCAATCCATGGAGGTGCCAGTGACTATAGCCCCCGGCTCGACACGAGAGGTTCACGCGGATTGCACAATTTCCGACCACGGCCCGTACGATGTCAACGTCTTTCTCCTCGGCGGACCCGCCGACTTTCCGGAGACTGCCCGGTCCCGACGGCTGGACAGGGCCGACGGAAAGGTCAAGATCCAGTACCGGAGCGGCTACGAGCATTTCGAGCGCACCGAGGAGCACTATCACCTCGGAGGCGACTGCCAGGGGCTGATCTACCGCTGGACGACCAGGACGAGGATCGCTGAATAATCAAGGACAACAGACGCCCGATTCCGTGCGCCGCGCCCCCTGAAATCCGGGCGCGGCGCTTTTTTGGTCGACCTGGGAATCGAAAGTTGTAGACCGGATGCTATTAAGGGTCACCCCGTTGTGGGTCTATAAGGGGCGGCGTAGCTTATTAATCGTGAACCGGTTCTGCGGACCATGGGAAATCGTTCTCACTCTCGTGAGGGGTGTTCGGTATGGGGTTCTTTGAGAGAGACGCGGCGATGGCCTCCCTGCAGGGGCTGCTCACCGAGACGATCGAGGGGAGGAGCAGGGTCGCGATGGTGACCGGAGTGGTCGCCACCGGCAAGAGCGAGCTGCTGCACGCCTTCGCCGAGCAGGTCTACGACCGCGGGGCGCTCCCGCTCGTGGCGACGGCGTCGAGGGGGGAGAGCGACCTCCCGCTCGGCGTGCTGGGACAGCTCTTCCACAACGCACCCCTGGGCGAGGGGCTGCGCGAGCGCGCGATGGACCTTCTGCGCGAGGGCGGCGGGCAACTGGAGACCCAGGTCGTCGAGGGGCTCTGCGGGGTGCTGCTGTCGCTGGCGGAACAGCTCCCGCTGGTGATCGTCGTCGACGACGTCCACGACTCCGACCGCGCCTCGCAGATGTGCCTGTCCTACTTCATGCGCCGGGCCAGATCGTCGCCGGTGATGACGGTGTTCGGGCACGCCGACTACCCCCACCAGACGGACAGGTTCTTCCCCACCGAGATCATCAGACAGCCGCACTGCACCGCCATCCGGCTGCATCCGCTCTCGCGCGGCGCCGTGCTGAGCATGGTGGGCGAGCACCTGGGGCACGAGACGGCCGAGCGGCTGGCGCCGGAGTGGCACGACCTCAGCGGTGGCAACCCGATCCTCGTGGCCGGGCTGCTCGAGGACTTCGCGAGGAACGGCACGGGAGCGCCGGCGGAAAGGTACGGCGAGGCCGTGCTGTCCTGCCTGCACCGCGTCGATCCGCCCCTGCTGGACGTGGCCAGGTGGGCGGCGGCGATCGACGATCCGGCGCTCGTCCACCGGCTGGCCCGCGCGGACACGCCGTCGGTGCCCCTGTCGATCCGCTGGTTGGAGACGGCGGGGTTGCTGAAGGACGGCCGGTTCCACCACGAGGCGGGCGAGGAGGCGGTCCTGGCCGACCTCGGAGCCGACAAGCGCCAGTACATGCACCGGCGCGCGGCCGAACTGCTGAACGGCGAGGGCGCCTCCGACCTGGCGATCGCCGAGCAGCTGAGCAAGGCCGACGACGCCGACACGCCCTGGGCCGTGTCCGTGCTGCGGTCGGCGGCCCGCCGCAGGCTGACCGACGGCGAGGTCGAGTCGGCCGTCGACTATCTCAAGCTCGCCCTGCGCGGCCGCCTGGACGACCAGGAGCGCACGTCGATCGCGACCATGTTGATGCGCGCCGAGTGGCGTATCGACCCGAAGGCGCCGATCAGCCACATGGAGGAGCTCACCGACGCGCTGCACAACGGGAGCCTGCGCGGCAGTGACGCGATCATCCTGGCCAGGGCGCTGCTGTGGCACGGCAGGATGGACGTCGCCTGCGACGTCCTGGAGCGTACGGCGGAGTTCGGCGACACCGACCCGCACACGGTCGCCGAGGGCGTGAGCACCAGGATGTGGCTGCGCTGCTCCGCGCCGCCGCTCCTGTCCCACATGAACAGCTGGGCGGGCAAGAACATCAGCGAGGCGGTGCTGCCGTTCCAGGTGAGCCGGCGCCTGGAGTCGATCAACGCGCTGGTCGGCGTGCTCACCGGCGGTCCCCACGACCGGATCGTGGCCACGGCCGAGCGGATCCTGCGCGGCTCCAACCTGGACGAGATGTCCATGGACACGGTGGAGAGCGCGCTGCTCGCCCTCGTGTACGCCGGGCGGTCCAACCGGGCGGCGCCGCGGTGCGACGCGCTGATCGCGGAGCTGCGTTCCGGGGGCTCGCCCGCCCGCCGGGCGCGTCTCACCGCGATCCGGGCGGAGATCTCGCTGCGCCAGGGAGAGCTCGAGGAGGCCGCGTCGTACGCCCGCCTGGCCCTGGAGATCATTCCTCCGGGCAGCTGGGGTGTGGCCGTGGGCGGACCGGCGGCCACCCTCATGCTGGCCGCCACCGCGATGGGACGCTACGACGAGGCGCTCGCCCAGCTCAACCAGGCGTTCCCGGAGGCGATGCTGCAGACCAGGTGCGGCGTGCGGTTCCTGCAGGCCCGCGGCCGCTACCAGCTCGCCGTCGACAACCCGGTGGCGGCGCTGCGCGACTTCCGGCTCTGCGGGGAGCTGCTGACCGCCTGGAAGATGGACGCCCCGGGGTTCGTCGCCTGGCGCACGGACGTGGCCGAGGCCCTCATCGCGCTGGGCAGGCACGACGAGGCCCGCGACCTGGTCGAGGAGCAGCTGAGCCGGTCGGGCGCCGGCTCGGAGCGCACCGACGGCGTCGCGCTGCGGGTACTGGCCGCCACCAGCGAGGTACGGCACCGGCCGATGTTCCTGCGCCAGGCCTCCGAGCATCTGCAGGCGTGCGGAGACCGCTACGAGCTGGCCAGGTCGCTGATCGACCTCACCGAGGCCTACCACGGCGTGGGCGAGTTCCGCAGGGCGGGCATCATCGCCAGCCGCGCGCGGGCCCTGGCCCAGGAGTGCGGTGCCCGCCCGCTGAGCCAGGCGCTCGCCGACGACGGCGGCGCGGAGGACGGGGACGGCGAGACGAGCAGGGTGGTCGCCATCCTCAGCGACGCCGAGCGCAGGGTGGCCGGCCTGGCCACGGTGGGCTACTCCAACCGTGAGATCGCCGCCAAGCTGTTCATCACGGTGAGCACCGTCGAGCAGCACCTGACGCGCGTGTACCGCAAGCTGAACATCACCCAGCGCTCGGACCTGCCGCCGGACCTGACGGCCCAGCCCGGCCGCGTTCCCGGTCTCGCCCGCGAGGGGGCACACCCGGCCAGGCCGGCCGCCGGCCGCTAGCGGCGTGACCGGCCGCTCACAGGAGCGGCCAGTCACGCACCACCTGCGGCACGATCACGCAGGCGTGCAGCACGTACTGGGTGACCATGAAGACGGCGTACGGCCGCCGCCGGCGCGGCCCGGGCGGGATCGGGGCGCGGCAGAGCAGGGCGACGGCCAGCCCGCCCAGGCACATGGCGGCCGCCGGCGGGTACAGCGACGGATCCCCCAGCAGCAGCACCCCCCCGGCGACGACGGCGGGCAGGGCGAGCGAGACGCCGACGACGGCCAGCCGCAGCGCACGCTCGCCGTGCACGACGGCGAACGTCACGCGGCCGGCCGCCGCGTCGCCCTCCAGGTCGGGCAGGTCCTTGGTCGTCGTACCCACGAGACCGGTCCAGAGCGAGGCGGCGAGGACGAACACGATCAGCTGCGTCGTCCCGAGGTCGATTCCCCCCGCGTAGGCGTGGGCGCCGGCGTAGTAGGTCAGGATGCTGGCCGTCAGCCCGATCGCGACCGTTCCGCTGGTCCTGCGCTTGAGGTGGAAGGGCGGACCGGAGTAGAGGTAGCCGAGGGCCAGCATGAAGGCGACCATCCCCACGTTCACCGGCCCCAGCGCCACGCTGATCGCGACGGCCGCGACCGCGGCCCCGGCCGCGACCGCGGTGGCGAAGGCCGGCGGTAGCTCGCCCCTCGCTATGGGCCGGCGCGAGCCGTTGAGCCGGTCCTCGCACACGTCCGTGACGCCGTTGTAGAGATAGACGGCGAAGACGGCCAGCGTCCATGTCAGCGCGCCCCACGCGGTCCTGCCCAGGTCGCCCTCGCCGGCGACGGCGGAGCTCAGCGACGCCCCGGTGAGGAAGCGCAGCAGGAAGTTGAACTGCACGGAGGGACGGGCCTCGGCCAGGCACAGCCCGGTGTGCCTGAGGGGGAGAAACCCAGTCGGGGAACTGATGCTCGTCGTCATCACTGTCAGCCCTTCCGCCAAACTGAAGATCGATGAGTGATCGTTTCCAGTCGTGTCCCTCGCCCGGGACGCATTCGTGGCAAGCGCTTACCGATAGAGGGGTCGTCGCAGATCGACGCCAGGTTTCGACCTAGTGTCACACACGGCACCCCCGCGCAGACATCCGATGTTTCACCCAGGAGCGGTCGGACGGGCGCACCGGGTCGAACTTTCGATACCCGAAATGATCCTTCGGTGCGGGAGGGGAATACTCCTGACCACTTGTCTTGACCGGGGAATTCAATGGCTATTTGGTAATGGTGAACATCCGAGGCAGTCGGATAATCTCAGTGAAGGAGATTGGGGAATGGGCGCGAACCGGCCTGTGGAGCGTTATTCCGATTTTACTCCCCTCGTTCTTCCCGATCGGACGTGGCCGGACGGGCGGATTAGTTCGTCGCCGCGCTGGCTGTCCACCGACCTCCGAGACGGTAACCAGTCGCTCGCCAACCCGATGTCCCCGGCGAGGAAGCTTCGGATGTTCGAGCTTCTGGTCGACATCGGCTACAAGGAGATCGAGATCGGATTCCCGGTCGCGAGCCAGGACGACCACGACTTCGTCCGCCTCCTCATCGAGGAGGACCGGATCCCGGACGACGTATGGATATCGGCTCTGGTGCCGGCGCGCGACGAACTGATCGAGCGCACCATCCGCTCCATGTCGGGAGCGCCCAGGGCCACGCTCCACCTCTACAACGCGACGGCCCCGCTGTTCCGGCGCGTGGTGTTCGGAATGGACCGGGAGCAGTGCAAGGACCTGGCCGTCCGGGGCACGGAACTCGTGAAGAAATATGCCGAAAAAGAGCTCCGTGGCGGCAATTTCCGGTTCCAGTACTCCCCTGAGTTGTTCAACGAGACCGAGGCCGACTTCTCCCTGGAGGTCTGCGAAGCCGTCATGGACGCGTGGGAGCCCGCTTCCGACCGGCCGATAATCCTGAACTTCCCCACGACCGTGGAGCGTTCACTGCCCTCCGTCTTCGCCGACCAGATCGAATGGCTCGACCGGAACCTGTCGCGCCGGGAGCACGTCTGCCTGTCCATCCACCCGCACAACGACCGGGGGACCGGGGTCGCCTCCGCCGAGCTCGCCCTCCTGGCCGGCGCCCAGCGCATCGAGGGCTGCCTGTTCGGCAACGGCGAGCGGGCGGGCAACGTCTGCCTCGTGACCCTGGGGATGAACATGTTCAGCCACGGCGTCGACCCCGGCATCGACTTCTCCGACATCGACAGGATCCGCGACACCGTCGAGTGGTGCAACGAGATCCCCGTGCACCCCAGGCACCCCTACGGGGGCGAGCTGGTCTACACGTCCTTCTCCGGCTCCCACCAGGACGCGATCAAGAAGGGCTTCGACGACCTCGAGCGCGGCGCGGTCGAGGCCGGCGGGAGCATCGACGAGCAGCCGTGGCAGATGCCGTACCTGCCGGTCGATCCCAAGGACGTGGGACGCACCTACGAGGCGATCGTGCGGATCACCACCCAGTCCGGCAAGAGCGGCGTCGCCTACATCATGAGCGCCTGGTACGGCATGCGGCTGCCGAAGGAGCTCCAGAAGGACTTCGCGACAGTGGTCCAGTCGAGCGCGGAACTACTCGGCAGCGAGCTCTCGCCCGAACAGGTCTGGGAGTTGTTCGAGAAGGAGTACATCTCCTCCGACGGCCCGGTCGGTGAGCCGTACATCGCCGGCGGGCGGGTCGCCGCGACACTCCACCTCGACGGCGCGGGGGAGCACGACGCCAGGACCATCGGCGCCAAGCTCGCCCCCTGGGGCATCGACGTACGCACCGTGCACCGCGCGGCAGAGGTGGACCCGGCCGGCGGCGCGCTCACGGGAGCCGCGGTCTACGCCGAGTATCGGGCCGGGGGTGCGACGGTCTGGGGCGTCGGCGTGGACACCTCCGCCGTGGGCGCGGCCCTGTCGGCGGTCGGGGTCGCCCTCAGGCGGGGCGGCAAGCAGGCGACCGCCGTCGTCACGCCGCACGTCTGATCAGGGACCGCTGATCAGGGACCGCTGATCAGGGACCGCTGATCAGGGACTGCGCACTCCCGGCCCCGGCCGCGGGTGCGCGGTTCGCGCTTCGCGGCATTGCGACGGCCTCACATTCGCCGCCGCCGAGTTGCTTCCAATATAAAAATGCTGACTATTTGTGAGATATTCAGTAAAGGGCCCGGGATAATTGAGTTAGGCTCGGGTTTTGCCGCTTGACTGCCCTGTTCACCCGGTGTCGGTTGCCTACTCGCCATCCATGAACCATGATGTGAACATCTGGGGAAAACCCGGAAACGCAGCAGGGGGCAGCAGGGAAGCAGGGGGCAGGATGGCGGAAGACGACGATGGAGTAGCCCGCACGCAGAGTCC
Source organism: Streptosporangium sp. NPDC023825 (assembly GCF_040639575.1). Taxonomy (NCBI): domain Bacteria; kingdom Bacillati; phylum Actinomycetota; class Actinomycetes; order Streptosporangiales; family Streptosporangiaceae; genus Streptosporangium; species Streptosporangium sp. NPDC023825. The sequence continues at coordinate 24,861 of NZ_JBFAAE010000055.1, forward strand.
GTCAGCTGCTCTTATCGAGGAGTGCCGAGCGGATATCCTCGCCAAGTACGAACAGGATCTGGAAGTCGTCGGCAGCGTCCTCGTCCAGGACGAGCAGGCGAAAGCCCAGGTCATGGCGAACGCCAATCAGATCCTGACCGATATCGCCGCCGCGCTGGACAACGGCCTTCCCCACTCCGACGAGTCGTTCCGCTTCCTGTCCTGGGATATCGGCCTGACCAGAGCAGCCACAGGCGTCCATCCGAAAGAGTCCCTGCTGGCCGCCTCGGTGTTCTTCCGAGCGGCCTTCACCATCCTGAGCAAGTGGATCCAGGACGACTCCGAGACTGACCGCCTGCTCAGGAACGTGGTCACCACGCTGGAGCAGTCCGTCTCGCTCCGTATCCGGGAGGCCGCGACCAGTTACGCGGGCTTCCTGCTCAGCAAGGTGCACGAGGCGCACGTGGCCGAGCGCGGGCGCATCGCCAGGGAACTGCACGACCGCATCGGGCAGAGCCTCAGCGTCGCCCACCGGCAGGCCGAACTCTGCGTCATGTACCGCACCAGCGACCCCGCCCAGGCAGTGGTCAAGATGGAGCGGGTGCAGGAGGCCATCCAGGAGGCCATGTGGCGATTACGGCAACTGACCTCCGACCTCCACCCCCTCGAACCGATACAGAGTTTGGAGAAGGCGCTGCTCGCGCATCTCGAGGCCATCGGCGTCGAGGACATGACGGCGGAGCTGGTGGTCAACGGTGACGAGGTCTGGGCGACGCCGGCCATCAGCGAGGAGTGCCTGCTGATCCTGAGCGAGGCGATACGCAACGCGCTCAGGCACGGCCGGCCGTCGGCCATCTACATCAGGGTCGACATCGCGCCGCACGAGTTGCGGGCGTCGGTGATCGACGACGGTTGCGGCTTCGACGTCAACACTCGTCCCGCACATCACAGTCTCGGGCTGGCCTCGATCCAGGAACGCGCCGCCCTGCTCGGCGGCATGGTCACCATAAGTACCGAAGTGGGACGGGGCACCCGAATCGATCTCGCCGTGCCATTACCGGGGTCCTTCGATGATCAAGAGTGACCACCCCATCCGAATAGCGATAGTCGACGACCACGCCCTGTTCCGCGAGGGGGTGCGAGAGATCCTGGAGGCGCAGGAGGACCTGGTGGTCGTGGGCGAGGCCGGTACCTCGTTCACCGCCCTGGAACTGGTCTCGCAGAAGCGCCCCGACGTGCTCCTGCTCGATGTCGAGATCCCCGGTGACGCGGTCACGCACACCGTCTCCCGGGCGCGCGTGATCTCGCCGGCTACCCAGATCATCATCCTGAGCATGTACGACGGGCCGCATCTCCTGCGGCAACTGCTGTCCGCCGGCATCCGGGGCTACCTGCTCAAGACCGTGCACCGCTACGAACTCGTCGCGGCGATCAGGAGCGTGCACTACGAACCCGACCGCCTCATCCTGGTCATCTCCCCGGAGAGCCTCGCCCAGATGGAGACCGCGCGCACCGAGGTTCTGACGACCAAGGAGCGAGAGGTGCTCGAACTGGTCGCCCAGGCGTACAGCAACAGGCAGATCGCCTCCCGGCTGAACACCACGGAGGCCACGGTCAAGCGCCACCTGCGCAACATCTTCGTGAAGCTCGGGGCCGCCTCACGCATCGACGCCGTCAACCGGGCGATCGACGCCTCGCTGATCACACCGACACGATGACCCCGTCCGCCCCCTGATCAAGTTCTGCGCGACCCCAGAAGGGCGTCGTGGCGATTCTCCTGCGTTGAGGGCCTCCCTACAGTGAAATTGTGAACGCCGAGGCTTTGATCGCGAACATTCTGCCCCCATGGGCGATGGCTGCCGACACCTTCGAGGACCACGCCGATGCCATGCTCTTTCCCGCGGAAGCAGAGGTGATCAGCAGGTCCGTGGCGCAGAAGCGCGCGGAGTTCGCGACGGCCCGGATGTGCGCCAGGAAGGCCATGGGTGCGCTCGGCCTGCCCCCGCAGCAGGTGCTGCCCGGCGTGCGCGGCGAGCCCCAGTGGCCCAAGGGCGTCGTCGGCAGCATCACCCACTGCACGGGCTACCGCGCGGCCGTGGTCGGCGCGAGCAGCGAGGGGCTCACGATCGGCATCGACGCGGAACCCGACAAGGGCATCGCCAGCGGGGTGCTGGAGGCCATCTCCAAACCCGAGGAGCGCGAGGCCATCCGGGCCCTGAACCGGGACCACCCGGGCCCGTCCTGGGACCGCCTGCTCTTCAGCGCCAAGGAGTCCGTCTACAAGGCGTGGTTCCCGCTGACCAGACGCTGGCTGGACTTCGAGAGCGCGACGGTGACGTTCGACCCGCTGCGCGGCACCTTCTACGCGCGCCTGCTGGTGAACGGGCCCAGCGTGTTCGGCCGCCCGCTGACCGGGTTCCGCGGCCGCTGGATGGCCAGTGAAGGGCTGATCCTCACCGCCATCGCCATATCGGCGCGCTCCGACCGCGTGCAGCACCGGGACCGGGCGCACTACAGGGAACAGGCGCGCTACAGGGAGCGCGCGCCGTACAGAGTCTGAGCGGCGGCGGGGACCGGGCGCGGCCAGGGAACCGGGCGAAGCACAGAGAACGAGCGAAGCACAGAGAACGAGCGAAGTACGGAGTCCGGGCACGGCGCAGAGACCGAGCGCGGTGCGGAGTCCGAGCCACACCCGAGGTCGTCGGTCACCACGTTCACGGAGGAACGCGTGATGAGGAAGGTCCTGATCGCCAATCGCGGTGAGATCGCCGTAAGGGTGGCCCGTGCCTGCAGGGATGCCGGGCTGTGCAGCGTGGCGGTCTACGCCGAGCAGGATCTGGACGCGCTCCACGTCAGGATGGCGGACGAGGCGTACGCGCTGACCGGTCAGTCGCCGTCGGAGACGTACCTGAACATCGCCAAGCTGCTGCGGATCGCCGCGCGGTCCGGCGCCGACGCGGTCCACCCCGGCTACGGCTTCCTGGCTGAGAACGCCGACTTCGCCCGCGCCGTCATCGACGCGGGGCTCACCTGGATCGGGCCGCCCCCCGAGGCGATCGCGGCACTGGGCGACAAGGTCCAGGCCAGGCACATCGCGGCCAGGGTGGGCGCGCCACTGGTGGCGGGCACCAGGGAGCCCGTACAGGGCGCGGCGGAGGTCGTCGCCTTCGCACGCGAGCACGGACTGCCGATCGCGATCAAGGCCGCGTACGGCGGCGGCGGGCGCGGGCTGAAGGTCGCCAGGACGATCGAGGAGATCCTGGACCTGTACGACAGCGCGGTCCGGGAGGCCGTCACCGCGTTCGGCAGGGGCGAGTGCTTCGTCGAGCGCTACCTGGACCGTCCCCGGCACGTGGAGACCCAGTGCCTGGCCGACAGGTACGGCACCGTGGTCGTGGTGTCCACCCGCGACTGCTCGCTGCAGCGCCGCCACCAGAAACTGGTGGAGGAGGCGCCCGCGCCGTTCCTCGACGCCGAGCAGACCGAGATCCTCTACACCAGCTCCAAGGCGATCCTGAAGGAGGCGGGCTACGTCGGCGCCGGCACGTGCGAGTTCCTGGTGGGCCAGGACGGCACGATCTCCTTCCTGGAGGTCAACACCCGCCTGCAGGTCGAGCACCCGGTCTCCGAGGAGGTGACGGGCATCGACCTGGTGCGGGAGATGTTCCGCATCGCCGACGGGGAGCCGCTGGGCTACACCGACCCGGCGGTGCGCGGCCACTCGATCGAGTTCCGCATCAACGCCGAGGACGCCGGCCGCAACTTCCTGCCCGCCCCCGGCACGATCACGCGCATGAGCACCCCGTCGGGCCCCGGAGTCCGCCTCGACGCGGGCTACGAGGCCGGGAAGACGGTGCCGCAGACCTTCGACTCGCTCGTGGCCAAGCTCATCGTGACCGGGCAGAGCCGCGCGGCGGCCCTGGAGAGGTCGCGGCGGGCGCTGGCGGAGCTGGAGATCGAGGGGATGCCGACCGTGCTGCCCTTCCACCGCGCGATCGTGGCGGACCCGGCGTTCACCTCCGAACCCTTCACCGTCCACACCCGCTGGATCGAGACCGAGTTCGACAACACCATCCCGCCCCACTCCGGAACCGGCGACATCGAGGTGGCGCGACCTCGCGAGAAGGTCCTCATCGAGGTCGGCGGCAGGCGGCTGGAGGTGGTGCTGCCCGCGGGCTTCGGCTCCGCCGCACAGGCTCCGGCGCCCAGGACGCCGCGGCGCGGCGGCGGCATGGCCAGGCAGGCGCCGGCGGGGGGAGACGCGCTGGTCAGCTCCATGCAGGCCACCGTCGCGATGGTCGCCAGGATCGACGGGGACCTGGTCGACACCGGCGACCTCGTGGTGGTCATCGAGGCCATGAAAATGGAGCAGGCCATCACCGCCCACAAACCAGGCATGATCACCAACCTCGGCGTCACCGCGGGCCAGACCATCGCCTCCGGCGCCGTCATCTGCGAGATCGTCGACATGTGACCCCGGCGCCGGGGCCGGGGACCCGCTCGCGGGCGGCCCGCCCGCCCCGCACGCGACTGCCTGAGTTCGATCTCGTGGAAGAGCGCCGGATCTCCGCTGTCACGATGAACGGCCACCCAGCGCGAGCAGTGCAACTGCTGGCCCGCAAACGGTGATCCGGTGAGCCGTGCCGAGCCGTGCGGCTTCTCGCGCGAGGCCGCGTGCCGTTCCCGGTGACGGGAGGAGCCGAACGGGTTGATTCACTGTTTCGGACGGTCATCTCGCCCGGGTACGCCCCCGCACCCATGAGCACGCTGGGGGTGACCTCAAAGGCCGGTTGCGAAGAGGAGACCCCACGGTCCGTGGCGCTCAGACGGTTCCTGCCCCGGGTCGAGGAGCCGTGGAGCCGGCACGGAACCGCAGGATTCCCTCGATTCCCTGGATGAACGTCTCGCGGACCGCCGCAGGGTCGGACAGGCAGCCCGCCGCCATCGCGCCGTCTCGCAGCATGACGAAATGCCGGCCCGCGGGCTCGGACGGCGTCTCTCCGGTTTGCGCGAGCAAATCGACGATGGTGCGCAGGAACCACTGGCGGTGCGCGAGGACGGCCTTGTGCACGGGATGCCCGGGGTCTGGATACTCCGCCACGGCGTTGAGGAAGGCGCAGCCGCGAAATCCGGGCGACTCGATGTCCTCGGCGATCGACCTGGCGATGGTTCGTACGATGTCGGCCGCCGGCCTGCCGCTGCCGAGGGCTTCGCCGACCCGATCGCGGATGGCCTGGTCGGCTCCTTGCAGATACGCGACGACGAGTTCGTCCTTGCTGGGGAAATGCCGGTACAACGTCGCGCGGGTCACCTTCGCCTCCGCGACGATCCGATCGATCCCCACGGAGTGGAGACCTTCCGCGTAGAAGAGCCGGGTGGCAGTCCCGAGCAGCCGCGCTCGCGCTTCGGACACCTGACCTCGAGTGTTCTGCACCATTGCCGGGAGTTTAGCAGATAGAACGTTCGGTATCGGCGCGCGTCCGGCACGTGATCAAGGCTGGGTCGTCTACAGGGGGAGAACACGGCAGCGGTTGTGGATGCAGGTCATTGGAGATGGTCGCTTGCGCCGATCAGGGCGTCCCGGGCGTGGTTTCTCCGTGAGAAACGCACGCCGGTGGCACGGGAGGCGAAGGCGAGAGCCGCGGGGACGGCGTTCTCGGTGAAGTCATCACGGTCGAGGCCCAGTTCGTGAAGGTCGGGAAGAAGATGTTCGGGGACCTCTCCGGAGCGATAGGAGTAACCGTACAGACTGAACTCGGTGATCAGATCCCCGTCGACGAGGAGGCTGAAATCTTCGCCCTTGATGTTGGCGAACACCGTGGCCATCGTCGTGCCCGACGACAGCAACCCCGGCGCCGTGCCCCCCGACGTGCCCCATCCATAGTCGATCAGCACTGTTCCTCCGTCGGCCGCGTAAGCTTCGACTCCGAAATCGCCGACGGTTCCAGGAACGACGTCGATCCGGTGCAGAACTTCGCGAGGGGTGAGGCCTTGCACGAAGCTGGCACAGAGCCAGGTGTCACCGGCACCATCGGTGAACTCTTGATAGAGCCATTCGTACTCCCCTGCCGCCGCACCGCTCATCAACACGCCTTTCCTGAAGGGGCAAACCTGCGATGATCTTCGCAGAGGAGACCGACATCTGTCCGGTCCGGGGTGTTCCGTCCTTGAGCTGTCAGCTGGGGAAGCCTCCGGCCAGGTCGAGTGCTGAGCTGGGAAGCGCTGACCTGCGGGGGAGTGCCCCGAATATCCGCGTCTCCCCGTGAGTCCTTCTTGATCACCCTCCTGGCGGGCACGCAACATCACCCTCTCGGCGGGCACGCGACAGGCGCGGGAAACGTCTGTGTCTTCGTCGCCCTGTCGCTCGGTAGGCAGGGGCCGGGGAACGAAGTCCCGGACCGTCGATGACCCCCAGCCACGTATGGCGATCGTGAGGATCGCAGTGAGTCTTGTCAGTCCTTTGCCGAGCTGTCACGAAACGGCGGCGCGGCGTCCGTTGATCAATGCGGTGAACGCTTGCCCAAGGCCGCCGGCAGGATCAACGTGATGAACGCTCGCCCAGGGCCGCCGACAGAATGCCGACTGGTGTGGTGACGGCTATCAGCGCCAGGAAGGGCAGCATGTCGATACGGATATTCATTTGCGGCTGGTAGGTGCTCATGTACCACTGGTCAAGGGCGGCCAAGAACCAGGCCGCAGCCGGTAACAGCAGATGGCGAGACCCCGGTCGCGTGCGACGTAGGCCCAGGTAGAGCGCCACGAATATCAATCCGCCGAGAGTCAAGGGCAGGGTCTGATACAGCATTCCGATCACGTCGTAGATCATAAATCTTCCATTCTGGTAGATTTATCGGAGCTGTACCAAGGCAGGCTGGAATCGGCTTTCTCAATGCTCGGCCTGGCATTCGGCATCATCTGCCTGCGACGGCTCCGGACCTCATCCTGAAACCATAATGAAGAGGTATGTTCGACGCGAGAGTGTAACGCCTCGAACCAGTCGGCGGCCGTATCTGTTTCCGCGACCCGTCCAAGCGACATGATCGCGGGCACACCGAGTCCGAGGTTCGCCAAAGCGGGACCTCAGAGGGCACCCCTTGCTCGTCTTTTGTGCCGGGCATGCGCACCAGTCCTGTGTCCGGTCATCGCCCCGTTCTTCCCATGCTCCTGTCGGCCCCGAGGAGAACCTCGAACCACCTTGTACGGCACGCGGTGAGACGCGTGCCACACGGGCGCAACGCTCCTGCTCGAACAGGGGGTGGACATCCGGGTTGTCCAGGCATTCCTCGGACACTCCCAGCTCACCACGACCAAGCCGTACACCCACATCACCGAGACGCTCGCGATCGAGGCGGCGGGCCGGGCTGACAGAGGAAGCCCGGCCCTTCGATCGCCGTCAACCGCTTCGCTGATCGGCCACAGCGCGATCGCGACCTGTACGGGAGCGGTGGGTGACCCATGGCTAGGACCAGATCAGGCCCTGGTCGGTCCAGATGACGCCCTTGTTGCGGCACAGGCAGAAGGGGTGGCCGATCGGGTCGGTGTAGACCCGCCAGCCGTAGCCCTCGGGGCCGATGAAGTCCTGCTGCAGCGTCGCGCCGAGGTCGAGGACGCGACGCTGCTCGGACTCGATGTCGTCCACTTCGAAGTCGAGGTGGAACTGCTTGGGGTGCTCACTGTCGGGCCATTGCGGAGCGCGGTAGTCGTCCACCCGGATGAAGGCCAGCTCGACCTCGCCGAACGTGATGCTGGCCCAGTTCTCGTGGCTGTCTTCCTTGACGGGGCGGCCAGTCACCTCGGAGTAGAAGGTCGCCAGCTTCATCGTGTCCGGGCAGTCGATGATGAAATCGGTGAATCGCAGCATCCCGAGATCTTTTCACAAGATCTTTGGTATAGGCCCTGGCCACAGTACCTGGAGGAGTGGTACTACGCCCAGTGCGGAGGATGCAGTTTCTGGATCGCGTTGAGCGGTCAGCTCGGCTTGGACTACGGGGCCTGCACCAACCCCGCCTCGTCGTTCGACGGGCGGGTGCGGTTCGAGCACGACGGCTGCGTGCGGTTCGTCGGCCGCGAGGACGGCTCGTTCGGGTAGCAGCCCCGGTCAGGTGGCCTGGACCCGGATCACTACGTCGCGCAGGTTCTCATCAGTGGTTCGCTCCCGCTGGCTGATCATGCCGTCGCTGTCAGCGCTTGCCAGCCGGCATCGAGCAGAACGTTCACCTGGCGTGGAGCGCCGCCTACCGCTTCATGGCTCGGTAACGCTTGAGGAGGGCCGTGATTTTGTCGTAGTCACGCGCGCCGTTCAGCTCGTTGAGCAAGTCGTCGGGGCATAACTCGTAGAGGTCGCCCCACCAGCGACGCGCCTTGTTGTCCCAGATCCGGTAGCCGCCGGGAACGCCTCTGGCGACGTAGCGCCTCCTGCCCATGGTTCGTCATCCTGCAATCCGCCAGTCCAGGGGACAGGCTCGTCGATCAGCCACGTTACCCGGTGATCCAGGGCGAGGAACGAACCCTGGATCGTCGATCGCCCCAAGCACGTACGGCGGCCGGCCACGCTGTGGCGATCGTAAGGGCTGCATCTGAGCGGCGGCGTGGCAACCCTGGTCGGTGCGTTCGGTCAGTACGGCGCGGCATGTGCGGCGCCCGGCTCGGTGTCCCGCGCCGTCCGGGACCGGCCCCTGGGCCGCACGCCCGGACGGCGGGCGGGCGGAGGGCCGGGAGTGCGACGGCGCGCCGCGCCGCCGCCTTGAAGCAGCTGCTGCAGCTCGCCGAGATCGACAAGGACGCCCGCGTTCACGACGCGCGCCACACGGCCGCAACGCTCCTGCTCGAACAAGGGGTGGACATCCGAGTGATTCAGGCGGTCCTCGGACACTCCCAGCTCACCACGACCAAGCGGTACACCCACATCACGGAGACACTCGCGATCGAGGCGGCGGGCCGGACGGGGCGGGCGCTGTGGGACGGCTGACGGCAACCTGACGGCGACCGTTGCAACCCTTATTGCAACCCTGGGCAGACTTCCCGAACAGGAAATGGGGAGTCTGCCCAGGTCGTTTGGGTAGGGCGCCTGGGACTCGAACCCAGAACCTACGGATTAAAAGTCCGCAGCTCTAACCATTGAGCTAACGCCCCGCAGGTGACAGCGTACCGAGGATAGTGTCCACTAACGTCCGTCGCCAGGCCCATTCATGGTCATCTGTTTGCGGAACGGCCGGTGGAGGGCGGGAACGGCTCCTAGAGTGACAGGCATGACGAGCTCGGGGCTTGAGCCCGCCTTCACCTCTCCCGTCTCCACGCGCCCAGGGTATGTCGTGGTCGACGTGGAGACCACAGGTTTCTCCCCGTCGAGGGGCGACCGGATCTGCGAGATCGCGCTCGTCTCGCTGGACGCGCGGGGCGAGATCATCGACGAGTGGCACTCGCTGGTCGACCCCCGGCGCGGCACCGGGGCCGTCCACGTCCACGGCATCACCAGCGCGATGGTCCAGGGCGCTCCGGTGATCGAGGAACTGCTGGACGACATCTGGCGGCGGGTCGCCGGCCGGGTCCTGGTGGCCCACAACGCCTCCTTCGACCTGCGCTTCCTGCGGAGTCTCCCCGGCAGCGAGTGGGTGACCGAGACCCTGTGCACGCAGCGGCTGGCGCCCGCCTTCCTCCCCGACGGCAGGTGGACGCTCGCCGCGTGCTGCGAGCGCGCCGGCATCCCGCTCCTCGGCGCGCACGCCGCGCTGGCCGACGCCCGCGCCGGCGCCGAGCTGCTCCGCTTCTACCTGCGTACGGGCGTCTCCTGGGAGGAGGAGCTCGACAGGGCCGCCCGCGCCCCCGAATGGCGTCCCTCCGGGCTGCCCCAGCGGCACCCTCGCCGCCGGTAGGCGGGAGATCAGCGGTAGGCGGGGATGCCGGTCAGGGCCTCGCCGAGCACGAGCGTGTGGATCTCCTCGGTCCCCTCGTACGTCAGGACGCTCTCCAGGTTGTTCATGTGCCGGATCACCGGATACTCCAGCGTGATGCCGTTGCCGCCCAGGACGGAGCGTGCCTGGCGGGCGATGTCCAGGGCGGCGCGGACGTTGGCGAGCTTGCCGAAGCTGATCTGGCGCGGGGTGAGGGTTCCCGCGTCCTTGAGGCGGCCCAGGTGGAGGGCGGTGAGCTGCGACTGTCCCAGGCCGACGTACATCCAGGCGAGTTTCTCCTGGGTCAGCTGGAAGCCGCCGATGGGCCTGCCGAACTGGACGCGGGAGGTGGAGTAGTCGACGGCCGACTCCAGGCAGGCGCGGGCGGCGCCCACCACACCCCACACGATGCCGAAACGGGCCTCCGACAGGCACGACAGCGGGCCCTTCAGGCCGCGCACCTCGGGCAGTACGGCGGAGGCGGGCAGCCGGACGTCGTCGAAGTACAGCGACGAGGTCACCGAGGCCCGCAGGGACATCTTCCGGTGGATCTCCGGGGCGGTGAAGCCCGGGGTGGCCGTGGGCACCACGAAGCCGCGGACGCCGTCCTCGGTCTGCGCCCAGACCACGGCGACGTCGGCGATGGAGCCGTTGGTGATCCACATCTTGGAGCCGTTGAGGATCCAGTCGCCCGAGGGGTCCTGCTTGGCGTGGGTGCGCATGCCCGCCGGGTCGGAGCCCTGGTCGGGCTCGGTCAGCCCGAAGCAGCCGATCGCCTCGCCCGCGGCCATCCGGGGGAGCCACTCGTCCTTCTGCTCCGCGGAGCCGTACTTCCAGATCGGGAACATCGCGAGCGAGCCCTGCACGGACACGAACGACCGCAGCCCGGAGTCTCCCGCCTCCAGCTCGCGGCAGGCCACGCCGTACGAGACGGAGTCGAGGCCCGCGCAGCCGTACCCCTCCAGGTGCATGCCCAGCACGCCGAGCGAGCCGAGTGCCGGGGCGAGCTCGCGGGCGGGGAAGACGGCCCTCTCGAACCAGTCGCCGACGTGGGGAAGGATCCGGTCCGCGACGAGGTCCCGCACGGTGTCGCGGATGAGGCGCTGCTCCTCGGAGAGCGTGTCGTCGATGCGCAGGAGATCGTCCATGAGATTCCCTCTCTCTTCGGCCCTGTCAGGGTATTACCGGTGCGGTGGGGACGGGGGTCAGGGTCGTGTTCGGACAGGGGCGGGGTGTATGTCAGGGTCGTGCCAGGGGGAATCCCGATGTGAGGAAGGTCCCCTCTCGGGCAGTCTGAGGATATGAACGAAAACGACTTCACCGGCGTCAAGAAGCTCCAGAGGACCAGGGACGGGCGCATCATCGCGGGTGTGGCCTCCGGTCTCGGACGCTACATCGGGGTGGACCCCAACATCATCCGCGCCGCCCTCGCCATCGCCACCTTCTTCGGTGGCCTCGGTGTGGCGGTCTACGCGGTCGGCTGGGTACTCCTGCCCGACGAGAACAAGGACAGGTCGGTCCTGCAGGACGTGATCGACAAGAACAAGGACAACCCGATCTGGGTGGACGCCAGGGCCAAGGCCGAGCAGGGCTGGGCCAAGGCCACCAACAAGCACCGCGCGCCGCACCAGCCGGCTCCGGAGTACCCCACCCACGAGACCCCCTTCCCGCCCGCCCCGCCCGTCGCTCCCCAGGCCCCGTACGGCACGGCGCCGCGGCAGGACGACGACACCCGCCCCCAGGTGTGAGTCAGGAGGTCGCCTCCGCGCGAACCCTCTCGATGATCTCCCTGCGGGAACCCCTCCAGAGCACGGCCAGCGCGGCCGCCAGGGCAAGACCGGTCGCGCCGGCCAGTGCGACCACCGTCTCGGGGCCCAGCCGGTCGGCCACGGCCCCGCCGACCAGGATGCCGATGCCCTGGGAGGCCAGCAGACCCGACTGGACCAGGCCGAAGGCCTGTCCCCGCTGCTCGGCGGGGACGCACTGCACGAAGGCGGCGTTGGCCGCGAGCTGGTAGGCCCCGCCCAGGCCGGAGACGAACCACAACAGCAGCACCACAGGAAGCGGTGGCTGCGCGGCGCACAGGATCAGCGGCGCGCAGGTCAGCATCGCCATCCAGCCCATCGACCGTAACCGGTTCGATGGGCTGACGTAGCGGCTGTACAGGAACGCGCCGACGACGGTGCCGGTGGGCATGGCGCCCATCAGCAGGCCGGTGACCAGTGAGAGCTCCTGGGGATTCCCGGTCAGCTCGTCGGCGTACGGGGTCGCGATCCCCTCGGGCAGCACGTAGAAGCCACAGAGCCAGGCGAAGAGCACCAGCGTGCGCAGCCGGGGGTCGCCGAAGACCAGCCTGGCACCGGCGCGGGTCATGGTCCACATCGAGGGCCGGTTCTCGTCGGCGGGGATGGGGGCGGGACGCCGCCGTACCCCCGAGACGATGATGAGCGCGGAGGCCAGGAAGGTGGCCGCGTCCAGCGCCAGCGCGCGGTACGGCCCCATTCCCATGATCAGGAAGCCTCCGACGGCGAAGCCCAGCATCTGCGCGCCCTGGTTGGTCATGTTCTGCAGGGCGGAACCCGCCACGTAGCGGTCGCCCTCCAGCAACTCCGGCAGCAGGGCCGCCCGCGCCGCGGAGAACGGCGCGCTGAGCAGCACGACGCAGAAGACCAGCACGCACAGTGCGGCGAACGAGACCCCGGGAATCGCCATGAGCGCGACCAGGATGGCCCGGAGCAGGTCGCAGGCGATCATGATGCGCCGTCGGGCGTGACGGTCGGCGAGCCCCGCGAGAAGCGGTCCGCCGATGATCGGCGGCAGGTAGGTCAGGGCATAGACCGACGCCGTCGCCAGGGGCGAGTCCGTCCGTTCGAAGACCAGGACGGACAGCGCCACCCGTGAGAGCTGGTCGCCGAGGAGGGAAAGCCCCTGGCCGAGCCAGAGCGCGCGGAACTCCCTGATGGCGATGACCTCGCCGTAGGTCGCTTGGCGTTCCGCCGGACGGCGATGCCGCCCGGGTAGTCGGCCGGACTTGGTCGCCGCCATAGGACTCCGCTGAGCTCGCAGGCACACTGACTGTGGGTGTTCACTGTGTAACCTACGGTGCCTGCTGCAAGGCTGCTGCGCAACCGAAAGCAATCAAGCGCATGCAAACTGTAATGATAAGCGGCGACATTCCGGAAAGGAGGTCTTTGACATGCCGTGCGGGGTTACTTACCAGCCCAGCTCGTGCAACCGGTCATCATCGATGCCGAAATGGTGGGCGATCTCATGGACGACGGTTATCTGCACCTCCTCGACGACCTGCTCCTCGGTCTCGCAGATGGAGCAGATCGGGTTGCGGTAGATCTCGATCCGGTCGGGTAGCACTCCTGCGTACCAGTCGCCCCGCTCGGTGAGCGGGATACCCGTGTAGAGACCTAGAAGATCTGGTTCGGGAGGATCGTCGACGACGACGAGCACCACGTTGTCCATGACTTTCGTCAGCTCGGGGGGAATGGTGTCCAGAGCCTCGGCCACGAGCTCTTCGAACTTCTCCCGCGAGATCTCGATCACACCCGTCATTCTGCCCCGCGATCCCGGGTAGAGATGGAGGCGCATGAAATTCGCTGATTGGACCCAGGGAGCCCGTCGTGTCGCCACCGGGCGAATCGCCCGTGGCCTGGTCGTCGCCGCCGTCGCCCTGGCCGGCGCGTGGCTCGGCATCATGCTGGGCGGGGCCGTACGGGCCAACGTCGGCCCGGTGGAGCTCGGCATGTCGGCGGAGCCCTCGTGGGCGGGGGAGACCGTCGTGGACGCTCACCCTTTCGGCACACTTCTGTTCGACACCCACGACGCCCCGGTCAGCCTTCGCGTGACCCTGGAGAACATCAACCCCGACCGGGCCCGCGGATTCCTGGACGACCCGCGATTCTCCGCCGACCGGCTCCCCGCGCTCCTGGAGGAGGAACTGGGTACCGGCGTCAGGACGCTGATCCTGCGCGCCGCGCTCTGCGGCCTGGTGGGTGCCCTGCTCACGTCCCTGATCGTCTTCCGCCGGCCGGGACCGGCCCTGGCGGGCCTGATGGGCGTCACCCTCGCGATCGCCGGTACGGGCGCCGCCATCGCCCTGACCTTCCGGCCCGACTCCGTGGTGGAACCCAAGTACACCGGCCTGCTGGCCGGCGCGCCGTCCCTCGTCGGCGACGCCGAGTCGATCGTGACCAGGTTCGAGTCCTACCGGGTCCAGCTCGCCAAGCTCGTCAACAACGTCTCCCAGCTCTACGACGTCGTCTCCGCCCTGCCGGTCTACGACGCCGACCCCACCTCCATCCGGGTGCTGCACGTCTCCGACATCCATCTCAGCCCCATCGCCTGGAACCTCATCCGCTCGGTCACCACCCAGTTCAAGATCGACGCGATCATCGACACCGGCGACCTGACCGACCACGGCACCGGACCCGAGGACAGGTTCACCGAGGAGATCGGCACCTTCGGCGTCCCGTACGTCTTCGTCAGGGGCAACCACGACTCCATGACCACCCAGCGGGCCGTGGCCAGGCAGAAGGGCGCGGTCGTCCTCGACAACGAGACCAAGACCGTGGCGGGACTACGCATCTACGGCATGGGCGACCCCCGGTTCACCCCGGACAAGTCCGTCCCCGTCGACTCCAACCTCGAATCGCTCGGCGCCCTCGGCCGCTCGCGCGCCGCCGAGCTGGCGAAGCTGCCCAAGCAGGTCGATCTGGTCGCCGTCCACGACCCGACGATCGCCAAGGGGTTCTCCGGCGTGGTCCCGATGGTCCTCACCGGTCACTCCCACGAGAGATCCACCGAGTTGCTGCCCTCGGGCACCCGCCTCCTGGTCCAGGGGTCCACGGGCGGAGCGGGTCTGCGGGCCCTCGAACACGACGAACCCACCCCCGTCGCGGCCTCCGTTCTGTACTTCGACGCCAACACGCATCGCCTGCGGGCCTGGGACGACATCACCCTGGGAGGGCTCGGTGAGCAGTCGGTTCAGATCCAGCGTCACGTTGAGACCGACCCTGGCCGTACAATTTCTCCTGTGCCGACGATCGCCCCGTCTCCAACGGGGTCGATCACCGTCACACCGACGCCGTAGGCCGCAAACCGCTTTGGCATCAGGGGCAAAAGTCCCCTATGCTTCAGAGGTCTCCAGCGGAAGACGGCGACGGAACGAGATGAGAGTCTCGAGCCCCCATCGTCTAGTGGCCTAGGACACCGCCCTTTCAAGGCGGCGACACGGGTTCGAATCCCGTTGGGGGCACGGCCGAGCGAAGGCTCGCCAGGGAAACGGCAGGTCGAAGACCTCCGGAAAACTGGTAAGCTAAGCAAGGCAAGAAAGACCGGGACAAAAACCCCGGAAGCAAGGTCCTGTAGAGCAGTTTGGAGTGCTCGCCACCCTGTCAAGGTGGAGGTCGCGGGTTCAAGTCCCGTCAGGACCGCTCTGGTAGGTGTTCGATCCACCACCGAGGTCAGGTAGCTCAGTCGGTACGAGCGTCCGCCTGAAAAGCGGAAGGTCGGCGGTTCGACCCCGCCCCTGACCACAGCAGCTGAGCAGCACAAACGCCCCGAGCGAATATCGTTCGGGGCTTTTTTTGATCTTCAGTGACAGTAACGTCATCCGATTACCGGTGAGCGTGAGGGATGTGGATGATTTCCAGCCGAAATTTTTGTTGATTGACGCAGATGAGCAAATCTGTGGTCCTGTCTTGACGCCGAAGGCATCTTCGTCGAGGCGCCAAAGGGCGACGAACCCGCGAATGTCGAAATCCTGGGTTGCCTTCCCTCGCAGCGGATGCGTGACTACCTCGGCGGGTCCAAGCGCCGCCGCCAGAGGAATCCGCTGGGCCTGGAGGCGCTCCGGATGCTCGATCCGACCCGGCTGGACAAGACGTGCTCAATAACCCCTGAAGATCTTCTGTCGGCGCGTCAGCCGATCCAGCGCGCCGGTTGTCCGGTCAGGCGGGAGATGGTGTCGAAGTCGGCGTCGGCATGCAGCACGGTGAGCTTGTGATGCCGAGCCGTCACCGCCATGAGGAGATCGATCGGAGAGGCGCTCTGGTGCCACCCCTTGTCGGCGAGATCGCGCTGCAATCCGCTCGTCTCGTCCCAGGCCGATTCGGGGATGACATAGTGCGGAAAGGTTTCCTGGAGCAGATTGCTGGCTTCGTAGAAGGCTGGTCGGCCGCCGACAGCTCGCAGGTACTCCTGCCTGACCGGCTCGCAGATACCTACGAGTCCGGCAGAGACCGTCTGGTCCCATTCTGTCCCGACCTGGCCGCGGTAGAAGCGGACCAGGGCGCTGGTATCTATGAGATAGAGCTCTGTCACGCCACGGCCTGGTGTGCGCTGTCACCCTTGTCGATGGCTGAGAAGTCGATCTCACCTTCAGCCACCATCTCGCGCATGCGAGCCACGGCCGCGGCCCGCTTGCGTCGATCAACGATCTCTCGTAGAGCGGCGTTGACCGTGTCTTTCTTGGACGAGGTGCCGAGCAACTTCGCGGCCTCCGCCAGAGCTTCGTCATCGAGGTCGATCAGGGTCTTGGTCATGATGCCCCCACCTGTATATACGAACTGAGATTAGTATATCAACGATGTTGATCTGGAGACGCTGTTCGCAACCTGAACGCGCGAAAAGGAGGATCGGGTTCTTATCGTGAGGTCGGGGCCGCCGGTTGCCGAGGGGTTGGGTCCACGGAGGTGGTGCACAGCAACACCGCCTTACGCGATCACACTTCACCTGGCCCGCCCCTCGTACCGTGGACGCGGTGCTTGGCCGAGTAGTACGGCCGGTCGGCCTTGATCGGGTCGGTGTGGATAAGCATGCCGTCCAGCACCAGGTAGTGCAGCCCGTCCCGCCTGGTCGTGCGTAGTGCCCGGTCGAGCTTCGGGGAGCGGGCCGACAGCAGCAGCACGGTCTCTTGCACGTATCGCCAGGCGGTGGCGGTCGAGACGCCGAATCCGGCGGCGATCTCGGTGAATGTCTCGCCCTTGCGCAGGTGGACGAGCACGAGCAGGGCCTGTTGCCCGGGGGTGCGCCGCGGCCAGGACGTACAGCGCGCCGAGCCGAGGCCCCGGAGCCGCCTTGAGAGTCGCCTTGGCTTGAGCGACCGTCGGGCCCCGATCGACCTTGTACTTGGGCGGCGAGATCTTCACGAGCTTGGCGACATTCCGGTGAATGGCCTCCTCGCGAACCGCGCTCTCCAGGGCGTTACGAAGAGCCGCGTGGATTGACTGGACCATCCGAGCTTCGATCCTGCACTCGCAGTACTGGCCGCCCTTCTTGGCACAGCACTCAGACGGCTTCCGGACCTTGTCCCATCCGCGCTGGCAGCATTGGCAGCCGGACCGAAGCGACGTCACGAACTGGCGGACGTCGGCGGCCTCCGCGAGGCGACCGCCCTGCCATGGATGTGCCAGGGGAGAAGCGTGATCGTGAACGAGGTCACGCGGGATGCGAAGTGCCGGGTGGGCCCCGGAATCTTCGTCCGCACCCGGCACTGCCTACCCGGGACCGCTTCATGGCCTGATCAGATCGGTTGATCTGTTCTCGATGGTGCCGACAATATGGGCAGGTGTCTCCGCTTATGAGGCTGCCTGTCCCGTCGCGTCACGCCATCATCGTCAGACAGAGGTGCCGATGCCGAGTATTCGCCCGCTCTATCAGGGAGAGCCCGAGCAGATCGGCGGTTTCCGCTTGGTCGGTGCCCTCGGGGAAGGCGGCCAAGGTGTCGTCTATCTCGGGGAGTCCTCTTCCGGGGAGCAGGTGGCCGTCAAGGTGCTTCATCCCACTCGAGACGCTTCCGTGCACAGGCGCTTCCTCCGGGAGGCGGAGATCGCCAGCCGCGTCGCTCCTTTCTGCACCGCCCGGGTCCTCGACATGGGGGTGGCCGCCGATCGGCCCTTCATCGTCAGCGAATACATTTCCGGGGTCTCCCTCCACAACCTCGTCGTGAGCGACGGCCCACGGCGCGGCAGCGGGCTGGAACGCCTGGCCGTCATCACGTTGACCGCGCTCGAAGCGATCCATGGAGCCGGCATCGTGCACCGCGACTTCAAACCCGGCAACGTGATGCTCGGTCCCGAAGGACCCGTGGTGATCGACTTCGGCATCGCCAAGACAGACGATTATCCCACGACGCGGTCCGGAGCGATCGGAACGCCGGCCTACATGGCGCCGGAGCACATCGAGCACAACACCGTCAGTCCTGCTTCCGACATCTTCAGTTGGGGCTGCACGATGGTGTTCGCCGCGACCGGGAGGCCGGCCTTCCCCGGCACCACAGTGCCTGCCGTGATCAATGCGCTCCTCACCCGTGAGCCCGATCTTTCCGGGGTACCCGGCAATCTTGCACCCCTGCTCTCCTCCTGTCTTAGCAAGGATCCCGCGGCACGGCCGACCACGGCCGACGCTCTGGCGCGTCTGACGGGCCGTCATGCCGTCCCGCTGACAAAGGTGCTGCCACCGACAGCGACCTCCGTACCCGATGCGTACCCGACCTCTCGCACAGCGCCCACCCTGCCCGATCCGTCCACTGCTCAGGCAGCGGCCGCTCTGACGGAGCGGTCACTGACCGGGCATACGGACGCCGTCAACGCGGTGGCGCTCGGAGTGCTGCGCGGAAAGGCCGTGGCGGTATCCGGCAGTTCGGACGGCACCTTACGCGTATGGGACCTGGCGACCGGGGCACAGGTCGGCAGACCCTTCGTCGGCCACAGAGAGTCGGTCGAGGCGGTGGCGATCGGCGAGTTCGGCGACGGAACCTCGATAGTGGTCTCAGGCGGCTTCGACGGGACCGTGCGCGTGTGGGACCTGGCGACCGGTGCGCCGATGGGCAGGCCGTTCACCGGTCACACCAGCTTTGTCTGGGACGTGGCCTTGGGCGCGCTCGGCAACAGGGTCGTTGTCCTGTCGGCCAGCGCGGACATGACGCTACGCCTGTGGGATCCCGCGACCGGCACGCAGATCGGCAGACCACTCGCTGGTCACGCCGGTTCTGTGAACGCCGTGTCCGTCGGGCGACTCGACGACAAGGTCGTAGCGCTTTCCGGCGCTGCGGACAACAACGTACGCATCTGGGATCTGAAGACGGGCCGACCGGTCGGCTGGCCCTTGCCCGGCCATACCAAAGCCGTCAGGTCGGTGGCGTTCGGCCACGTGGGCGACAGGGCCGTCCTGCTGTCCGGCAGCGCGGACGGTACGGTCCGCGTCTGGGATCCGGCCCAGGCCGGACTGATCGGGTCCCTGGTCGGGCATGCCAAGGGCGTGACCTCCGTCGCCACCGGCACGCTGGGGCAGAAGGACATCGCGATCACGGGCAGCGAGGACAACACGATCGGAGTGTGGGACCTCGCCACCGGCCTGCCACTGGGCAGGCCGCTCACCGGCCACACCGGCGCTGTCTGTGATGTGGCGCTCGGCCAGGTCGAGGGGAGGACCATCGCGCTGTCGGCAAGCAGGGACGGCACGGTCTGGCTGCACAACCTCCTCCCGTGAGCTGGACAGACCGATATCGACGCGGTGTGTTCCACCGCAGGCTTTCGCCCGCTCCAGGCCGTACACCTGTGTGGCCGTCGCCCTGCTCACCGTCGCCGCGATCCGCACATCCAGGGGAGCGCAGCAACACCGCGTCACGCATCCTGCTCGTCCCGTACGGCGTCACCCCGTTGAGCAGCAACTCCGCGCCACTGCCGGGCTGTCAAGCGGCCATGAGGACGTCCTGGTCAGCGGACGTCTGTGTCCAGGCAGACGGACATGGATGTCCAGGCCAGCGGACATCAGAAATCTCGGTCGATGGCCAGATGATTGTCTTGACCTCTCTTCTCCAAAGCTCTTCTCCACCGCAAACGTCGTCAGGTGGCGGCCCCGTCCGGGTCATGGCGCGGTACCTGCGTACTACCTCGGCGCGCCGGTGGCGACCGATGAGGTTGGTCGCGATGCCGTACTGCCATGGCCTGACCACACCCACGGCCGAGTCGAATTCGGATCGCCTTGAGATCGTGGACCGAACCGGGCAGGGAACCGGAAGTCCAGAGCGGAGTGCCGTCCGGGGCGGCGAGGACCTGGATGTTCATGCCGTGCATCTTGTGATCGCCGGAGTAGTAGGGCCGGTCGATGGGGATGGGCGTGCCGTCCAGCACGACGAAGGCGTATCCGGCGCGTTTGGCCGTCCGCAGTGCCTGATCGAGGGTGGGTGAGCGCTGGGCGAGCAGGGCGACGGTGCCCGCGACCTGCGCTGCCGGGTTGGGATGTGATCACCGAAAACTCATTGCCGATGGCGCGGGTCTCTTCCTACGGTCGCTCCGTGACCATTGCATACGAGTGGCGAGGCCACTTCGGCAATACGGCGATCAACGCCCTGCACGCAGAGGGCTTCGGCCATGCGCCCCTGAGGGATGACTGGTGGGCTCAGGTCAACCGGCACAGCCTCGGATGGGTCTGCGCAACGGAGAACGGCGAGCTCGTCGGCTTCGTCAACGTGGCATGGGACGGCGCCGCCCATGCCTTCATCCTCGACACCCTCGTGACGGGAAGAGCCCGGCGGCACGGTGTCGGGACCGAACTCATCGCCGTCGCCGTCAGAGAGGCTCGCGCAGCCAAGTGTGAATGGCTCCACGTCGACTTCGATGATGACGTGGGGGACTTCTACTTCGGGGCCTGCGGGTTTCAGCCGACGCATGCCGGCCTCATCGCTCTATGAGCAAGCACGACACGGCAGTCGCTTTCCGGCTCGGGATCCGCGGCAGCCCTGCGATCTGTGTCGTCAGGATGAAATGGGCTCACTGATACTGAGCGGGGAAGACCAACCAAGGGCGTCACCGAGTTTGCCGAGCGCGTTGCGCTTGACGTCGAGGGAGACGTGGGCGTATGTGCGCCGGTCGGGAAAGACGCGGGGAGCGTACGATCTGCTGATCGCCGCGACGGCGGCCGCCACCGCCAGAATCGTGATCACGATGGATTCGTCCGCCGTGTTCGACGACCTTCCCGGAGTCCGGGCGCAGGTCGTTCCCCGCTGAACGCCGAGGTGGATCTTGACGGTAACGTTCACCATGGTCAGCTGCCTCATCAAGCTCGTCGGTGGTAGGAACGCGGGCTTCTCCGTGTGGGTTGCGAAGGAGGGAGGTGCGGGGTCGGCGACGGTTGTGCGTGGACGTGGCCTTTTGGGGTGGTGTCCAGCCGAAATTCCTGCTGATCGACGCGGACGAGCAAATCTGTGGTCCCTGCCTTGATGCCGAAGGCGTCTTCGTCGAGGCGCCGGAGGACGACGAACTCAGGACCGTCGAAATCCTGGGGTGCCTTCCCTCCCGCGGATGCGTGGCTACCTCGGCGGGTCCAAGCGCCACCGCCTGAGGAATCCGCTGGGGCCGGGTGCGCTCCGGATGTTCGATACGGCAGGGAATCCGCTCGCGGAGTTCTGGATGGGCGAGATCATCGGCTGGCGGCCCTCACCGCTCGGCCGTGAACGGGTGGACCTGGTCGTCCGCTGCGGGGATTACGTCCCCTCTTCTCGTACACGGCATGTGTGGGAGCGCTGGCGTACGGCCAGGCCCGACCGGATCAACCAGTGGGCCGGCTACGTGGGGGCGGACAGAGAAGAGTGGCTGATCGTTGTCACATGTTCCATTGTCATGGCGGGGCGAGGCGGAGGATCTGGTCGCGGACGGGGTCGTCCAGGTCGGCTTGGAGCAGGCCGTTGTTGACGGCGGGGGCGCAGTCCATCGAGATGTTCACCGCGGCGGCCGGTCCCTGTGGATAGTCGAAGATGAGCCGGATGCCGCGCTGGGTGGCGCCTCCGAGTCCTTTGCAGGTGTTGTCGCTCGGCACGGTGTCCAGGGAGTTCAGCGTCACGGCCAGTGCGCGGGCGATGTCCCTGTTGTGCCGTTTGCGGTAGGGCGGCCTCGCGTACGTGGCGTCCCTGCACACGGTGAGTCGGCCGGGGCGTCCAGGAACCATCAGCTCGTCCTGCCCTCGGCGGTCGCCAGGGCCCCGGCAGGGGTCCCCGGGTGGTACGGGCCGCCAGATCCCGTCCCTGTAGGCGGTGGTGATGGCGGGTCCGGCGTACGAGTTGCTGTCGGCCGTGCCGTTGGTGGTTTTCACGCAGCGGTTGACCTCCTCGGCGCTGCCCACCCACAGGGCACGGCCGTCGGCGTAGGCGAACCGGATGAGGTAGTTGGTCATCGGTCCCCCCACCGCCGTGCACATACGGTCCACGTCGGCGCCGGCCACCGGGAAGTAGGCGAGGTCACGGGCCATCGCCGCCGCCTGGTCCGTCAGCGTCCGCGAACCGGCCAGCCGCTCACCACCCGGACGCGTGTTGTCCCCGGGGTAGGCGCAGATAAGAGCCTTCACCGGTGAACCGGGGACAAGCGACTTCTCCACCCCATCGATGTCGGCGGCAGCCGGCACCCAGCCGCCGATGGCGTCGCTGTCCCAGCGCTGCGGGCAGGTGGCCGGTACGGGCGGTGACTCGCCGACCGCTCCGGAGAGCAGCACGGCCGCCCCGCACACCCCGGCCGCCGCGAGGCCGAGAGCGATCGACGTGGAAAGCTTCATAGTTCATAGACGTCGCTTCCCAGCCGATCGGTTCGCCTCGCTCGTCCCTGTTCGGACGCGGGGTGAATGGGACAAGGCGCGAGACTGCCTGTAGAGCATCAACCGAAGCAGGACACATAAGCGACCTCTATTGGTAGTCGCCGCTGAACAGCTTGAGAACGACAAGACGCCTTCCTGGGCTACCTGTGGCTCTTCGCCTGGCGGCGGGCGCCCCAGTCGACCAGCGGCTGCAGGACGGACATGAGTTCCTCGCCGTCCGGAGACAGCGTGTAGAGGATCTGCACCGGCGTGCTCGGGATGACCGTGCGGTCGATGAACCCGTCCGCCTCGAGCTCCTTGAGCCGCTGGGAGAGCAAACGGTCGGAGATCCCGACCACCGTCGTCCGGTATTCGCCGAACCGGCGGGCGCCCCGTAGCGCGGCGAGCAGGATCGCCCCCGTCCACCGGCGGCCGACCAGTTCGAGCGCGTCGGGGAAGGTCCGGCAGCCGGCCTCGTCGATATCCGGATGCCCCGGCAGTGCTTGATTAACCACTTACCCAAAGTTAGTAGCTAATGGGCGAATTGCCAAGGTGAGAAGGGCCGCCGGAGGATTGACGCATGACCGATTACGGACACCCCATCACCTTCGGACTGAGCCTCGATCCCGGTCTCGACCGGCTCGCCGAGACCAGATCGCTCGCCCGCGCCGCCGCCGACGCCGAACTGGATTACCTGGCCGTCCAGGACCATCCCTACCAGCCGGGCCACCTCGACACCTGGACGCTGGTCAGCCACCTGTCCGCGGTGACCGAACGCATCTCCTTCTTCACCGACGTCGCCGATGTGCAGTTGCGCCCGCCGACCATCCTGGCCAAGGCCGCCGCATCGCTCGGCACGCTCACCGGGGGCAGGTTCGTCCTCGGTGTCGGCGGCGGTGCGACCGCCGACGGCATCGCCTCGATGGGCGGCGTGCGCAGGAACGGCCCTGAGATGGTCTCCTTCACCGAGGAGGCCCTGCAGATCATGCGCCGGGCGCTGGCGGGCGGCACGGTGAGCTTCCACGGCGACCAGCACGAGATCGGCGGATACCTCGCCGGGCCTGTCCCCCCGGCGCCGGTGCCGGTCTGGCTCGGCAGCCAGGGACGTCGCATGCTCGCCGTCACCGGACGCCACAGCGACGGCTGGGTCTCCCCCCTCAACATCTACGTGCCTCCGGACACGGTGCCGGCCCGGCAGCAGATCATCGACGAGGCGGCCCAGGAGGCCGGGCGCGATCCCCGGTCGGTCCGCCGGGTCTACAACGTCATCGGCGCGATCGGCCCCTTCCGGAGTGGGCAGGGCCTGGTCGGCGAGGCGAAGGTGTGGGTCGACACGCTCACCGAGTGGGCGGTCGGGCTCGGCTTCGACACGTTCGTGTTCTGGCCGCTGACCCAGGCCCGGGCACAGCTCGACGTGTTCGCCGCCGAGGTCGTTCCCGCCGTGCGCGAGCGCGTGAGCGTGATCAGGGGACGGCGATGAAACCGGACCTCTCCACGCTTCCCCGCGAGCTGCGAGACAAGATCGTCACCCCGGAGGACCGCCGGTACGGCATGCTCAGGTCGACGTACGTCAAGGTCTCCCGGCCGGCGGCCGTCCTGGTGCCCGAGACCACCGAGGAGGTGGTCGCCGCGCTCCGCTTCGTCCGCGAGCGGGGCCTGCCCCTCGCCGTACGAAGCGGGGGACACGGCCTTTCCGGACGCGCCTCCAACGACGGCGGCCTCGTCATCGACCTGTCGGCCATGAACGGCATCGAGGTGCTCGACCGGCGCACCAGGACGGTCCGTATCCAGGCCGGGGCCCGCTGGGCGCAGGTCGCGGCGGCCCTCGCGCCGTACGGGCTGGCGATCAGCTCGGGCGACCACGGCAACGTCGGCGCCGGCGGCCTGGCCACCGGCGGCGGCATCGGCTGGATGGTTCGGCAGTACGGTCTGACCATCGACCACATCCGCGCCGTCGAGATGGTGCTGGCGGACGGAAGGGTCGTGCGGGCCGACGAGCACAACGAGCCGGACCTGTTCTGGGCGGTCCGGGGCGCCGGCGCCAGGGCCGGCATCCTCGTGGCGTTCGAGATCGAGGCGATGGAGCTGCGCAACGTCGGGTACGTGCAGATCGTCGTCGAGGTCGACCGCGACGGCCGCACGCTGCGGCGGTGGGCCGACCTCATGGCCTCGGCTCCGAGGGAGCTCACCACCGCGACCATGCTGATGCCGTACGGGAACTCGCTCGCCTTCTCGATCGCCGCCGTGGTCGCCTCGGAAAGCCCCCGTCGCATACGGGCGGCCGTGGAACCGCTGCTCGGCCTCGGCGTCAACCTGCTGGATCAGAGCGCGCAGATCATCCCGTACCCGGCGCTGGTCTCCACGGCGCACCTGCACGCGAACGTCGGTCAGCAGCCCGTCGTCACGACCAGCGGGTTCCTTCCCACCATGACCGACGAGGACGCGGCGGCGATCACGCGGGCCGCGGTGGGGCCGCACCGCCCCCTGATCCAGCTGCGCTCCATGGGCGGAGCGGTGAGCGACGTGCCGCCCGACGTCACCGCCTTCGCGCACCGGCGCCACGGTGCCCTCCTCATCGGCAACATGTTCCCGCCCGGGGGTGCCAAGGCACTCGACGCGGCCTGGCGCGGCCTCGCCCTGCGTGTCGAGGGTGAGTACGTGGGATTCGAGAGCCGTCCGGGCCGCCAGGCGTTCGCGCGCGTCTACCCCGGCGCGGTCGGCGAGCGCGTGTCCGAGGTGTGGCGGCGTTACGATCCCGACGGCGTCTTCGGCGCCTTCTGGGCATGACCCGCCATCGGGGCGGTTGGGGTGAGTCCCCCGGTCAGGTGGCCGCGGATGAGGGCGGCACGGTCCAGGCGGGCCGGTACGTCACCAAGATGGCACCCTCCTTGAGCGGCTTCACATCCACGAGGTGGAGATCTTTTTGCGCCGCCAGGTCGTCGAACAGCCGCTCGCCCACGTTGACCACGACCGGATGCACCAGTATGTGATATTCGTCGATCAGGTTCGCGTCGGTAAGCGATCGCACGAGCTTCGGACTACCGAAAATGACGATATCGCCACCGTCGCCGTTCTTCAGATCCCTGATCCGCTCTTCGACGTCTCCGGCCAACTGCTCGGCAGCGGCGAAATCACCCCACTTGAGTTCGCCGACCGGATGCCCGCCGATCGCAACCAGCTTACGGGCATTGTTGATCTTATCGGCCAGGCGCGAGACCACTCCGCCGCCGGGCGCGCCTTTCACGGAGGGCCACTTACGGACGAGATCTTCGTAGGTGCCGCGTCCGAGCAGAATGGTGTCGACCGTGTCGAGTATTTTCAACAGATTGTTTTCGGGGCCTTCTTTGATGATGTTGCCCGCGCGCGTCCAGGCCGCGAAGTCGGTCTTGTCCTTGCTCGGATCGCCGGTGACGACTCCGTTCAAGGTGCTGTGAATGAAGAGAACGAGCTT
Source organism: Streptosporangium sp. NPDC023825 (assembly GCF_040639575.1). Lineage (NCBI taxonomy): Bacteria > Bacillati > Actinomycetota > Actinomycetes > Streptosporangiales > Streptosporangiaceae > Streptosporangium > Streptosporangium sp. NPDC023825. The sequence continues at coordinate 50,757 of NZ_JBFAAE010000055.1, forward strand.
GCGCATGACGAACGGCAACCCTTTCCGTCCTTGCCCGGCGATTCCGTCGTGGCAACCGCGCCAGACCTTCCGGATACTTCATTTATTCAAGCACACTTTAATTTTTCAAGTCAAGTATTATCGTTGAACCATGCGAACACGCGAGTACGGACAGTTCTGCGGGCTGGCACGCGCCGCCGAGATGGTCGGGCAGCGATGGACGCTGCTCGTCCTGCGCGATCTGCTGGTCGGGCCGCGAAGATACTCGGATCTGGTCGCCGGACTACCCGGCATCCCGACGAACCTGCTCGCCACCCGCCTGAAGGAGCTCGAGCGGGACGGCCTCGTGACCCGTGAGGCCCGCAGCGGCCCCGACCGCTCGATCGTCTACGCCTTGACGCCACGGGGCGCCGAGCTCGCACCCGCACTCGACGCCCTCGCCTGCTGGGGCGCGGCCGGGATGCACACGCCTCGTGAGGGCGAAATCGTCACGACCGCGTCCCTCGTGACCGCGTTGCGCGTGGCGGCCGGGAAAGGCGCGGCACCGGATCGGCGACGACTGGCGTACACGGTCAGGGTCGGCGGCGCCGTCGCCCACGCGATCACACGCGACCGGACCGTCGAGGTCGCCCCGGGCGAGCACCCCGCACCCGACCTCGTGATCACGGGCGGCCCGGGGTTCCGGGACCTCCTCGCCGGTGTGCTCGACCCGGGGACGGCCGTCGCGAACGGCGTGGTCGAGCTCGACGGCGACCCCGCCCTGCTCGTCCCGTTCGTCGCCACCTTCACCGTGCCCTACTCCGCGGCGGCGCGCGCCTGACCTGTCCGGCGCGCGAACCGGAACACGACAGCCGGGCCACGGAGCCGACCCCGACCCGAAACCAACGCTCCGCCGAACCGGATCGACCCCAGGGCGAGACGTCATTGACGAGGCGTCCGCCCTTCCCCGCTGATCAGACGGCGGATGGCCGGATCAAGGTGTGGGGAGTTCGCCCGTGCGAAGCCGTACGAGACCTTCTTCGTGCCACTCGGAGCGCTCTGCGGCCGGAGGCGGCTCGGCTCCCGCGAGTCCGGCCGGGGCGGAGAACAGTCGCCGAAACTGTTCCACGAGCTGTTCGGCCCGCCTGAGCGTTTCCGGCAGGTCGTCGGGAGCATCGACGCTGAGGCCGAGAACCGCCGCCCCGTCACGAGTGACCGTGATGACGGCTCGCCCGGCCCGCGATCAACCGATCGGTGGATGGCGACCACCACCCGATGGGTCCGATCTCCCCGCCGAACGGCGGCCAGGTCCCGTCCACCGGTCAATGGTCGAACGAGTGCCGCCGTAGAAGGGTGGACATAGCCAGCCGCTGACGGGCCCGAGGCCGAGAGGACACGCGCATGCCGCCAGTCATAGAGGTACGCAACCTCCACAAGCGCTATGAGGACAAGGTCGCCGTCGAGGACGTCTCGCTCACCGTCCAGGAGGGTGAGATCTTCGGAATCCTCGGCCCGAACGGTGCCGGCAAGACGACGACCGTGGAGTGCATCGAGGGACTCCGCGTGCCGGACCGGGGCGAGATCAAGATCCTCGGGCTCGATCCCCGCCGGGACCACGCCGAGCTGACCCGGCGGCTCGGCGTCCAGCTGCAGGCCGGGCACCTCCCCGAGCGGCTACAGGTCGCCGAGGCCCTGGAACTCTACAGCTCCTTCTACCCCCAGCCCGCCGACTGGCGCGCGCTGCTGGACGGCCTCGGCCTGGCGGACAAGGCGAAGACCAGGTACGCCAAGCTGTCCGGCGGCCAGAAGCAACGGCTCTCCATCGCGCTGGCGCTCGTCGGCAGCCCCCGGGTGGCGATCCTCGACGAGCTCACCACCGGTCTCGACCCGCAGGCACGGCGCGACACCTGGGACCTGATCGAGGGCGTGCGCTCCCGCGGGGTGACGATCGTGCTGGTCACCCACTTCATGGAGGAGGCCGAGCGGCTGTGCGACCGGCTCGCGCTGATCGACGCGGGCCGCGTCCTCACGGTGGACACCCCGGCCGGCCTGGCCGAGCGGGCCCGTATCGAGCAACGGATCCAGTTCCGCCCGTCCAGGCAGATGGACGACGAGCTGCTGACGAGCCTGCCCGAAGTCTCCGGCGTCACCCGCCGGGGCGAGCTGGTCATCGTCAACGGCAACAGCGAAGCGCTCAACGCCGTCACCGCCGTACTGGCCCGCAACCAGATCGTGGCCGAACGGCTGCGCGTCGAGCAGGCGAGCCTGGAGGACGCGTTCGTCCAGCTGACCGGCAAGCGCCTCGAATCCGGCCCCCGGTAACGGATCACAGAGAGACCCGGCCCCCGGTAACGAATCGCAGAGAGGACCTCATACCCATGCCATCCCCGCGCACCGCCGTATCCCCCGTCACCGCCGAGCGAGGTTTCGCGACGTGGCGGCTCATCAAGGCCGAGAGCACGTTGTGCGTCCGGGACAAGGTCGCCCCCCTCTGGGGTATCGGCTTCCCGCTGGTCCTGTTGATCATCCTCGGCAGCGTCTCCGATCTGCGGGAGCCCGTGGAGGCCGACGGCGGCCTGACGTACTTCGACCTCTACGTCCCTGTTCTGATCCTGTTCAATCTGGCCATCCTGGCCACGGCCTCCCTGCCGACCACGCTCGCGGGGTACCGGGAGAACGGCGTGCTGCGGCGCATGCGGACCACGCCGGTCGGCCCGGCCCGCGTGCTCGCCGCCCAGCTCGTGGCCAACTTCGCCATCGCGGTCGTCGCGATGGCCCTGTTCCTCGCGGTCGCCGGATTCGGCTTCGGCGTCGGCCTGCCGGAGCACCTTCCCGGTTTCGCCCTCGCCTGGCTGCTCGCGGCGGCCGCGCTGCTCGCGATCGGCCTGCTGATCACCGCGCTCGCGCCCGGCCGTGGCCCGGCCACGGCGATCGGCACGGTCCTGTTCTTCCCGCTGATGTTCTTCGCCGGACTCTGGGTGCCGATCTCGCAGATGCCGCCGCTGCTGCGGAACATCGCCCCCTACACCCCGCTCGGCGCGGGCATGGGGGCGTTCCAGGACGCGTACCTGGGCCACTTTCCGTCCGCCGTGCCGCTGTTGACCCTGGCGGCCTACGCGGTGGTGTGCGCGTTCGTCGCGGTCCGCTGGTTCCGCTGGGAATAGACGCCGGCGATGGACGCCGGGAGCAGATGCCCGCAATGGACGCCGGGAATAGAATCTCGCGGGGAGAGAGAATCTTGAGCAGGAAGACTTCGCAACAGCCGCCGTTCCTTCTGGTCAACGTGGTGCCGTACGCGCTGCTGGTGCTCCTCGTCGCGATCCTGATGATCGTGGAGGACTGGGCGGGCGGCTCCCTGCTCATCGACCTCGGCCTGTGCGGGCTGGCGGCCGCGTGGATGCTCGGCATGTTCACCCTGCGTCCCGGCTGGTGGGACCGGCCGCGGGTCATGGGGGTGTTCATCGCGGGGCTGCTCGTGATCACCGCGGTCCTGGTGGCCCGTCACCCCGTTTTCGGGCTCTTCACCCCCGCCGCCTACATCTACTCCTTCACGGTCCTGCGCTGGCCGTGGCGGTTGCTGGGCGTGGCCGCCACGGCGGTCCTGGCCGGTACGGCGCAGGCGTCCGGCGTCCCGAAGGAGGACGCGCTCGGCCTGGCGATGCACGTGACCGTCGTCGCCTTCAACATCGCCATGATGTGCGGCTGCGCCTGGGTCCTGCGGCTCGCCGAGAAGGAGGAGGAGCGGCGCGAGCAGACCCTCGAAGAGCTGAGCCGGACGAACCGGCTGCTGGAGGCGTCACTCGCCGAGAACGCCGGCCTGCACGCCCAGCTGCTCGCCCAGGCCAGGGAGGCGGGCGTGCTCGACGAGCGCCGGCGGATGGCCCGCGAGATCCACGACACCCTGGCGCAGGGGCTCACCGGCATCATCGCGCAGCTCCAGGCGGCCGAGCAGATGCACGAGGTCCCGGCGCCGTGGCGGCGGCCCTTCGCCGCCGTCAAGACGCTGGCGAGGGAGAGCCTGGCCGAGGCCCGGCGTTCGGTCGACGCGCTGCGGCCCGAGCCGCTGGAAACCGCGCGCCTGAGCGACGCGCTCACCGAACTCGCCGACCGGTGGTCGACGTTGCACGGGCTCGCCGTACAGGTCACGACGACCGGCACGGTACGGCCGATGACACCGGAGACCGAGTTCGCGCTGCTGCGCACGGCACAGGAGGCGCTGGCCAACGTGGCCAAGCACGCGCACGCGACCAGGGTCGGAGTGACGCTGTCCTATCTGGAACACGAGGTGGCACTGGACGTGCGCGACGACGGCAGGGGCTTCGAACCCGCGGGTCTCGACGCCGGCACGGCCGGAAACGGCGCGCCGCGGCCGCCGTCCCCCGCCGGCGGGTTCGGCCTGACCATCATGCGACAGCGCGTCGAAGGGCTGTCCGGGAGCCTGCGGATCGAGTCCGAACCCGGCGCCGGCACCGGGATCTCGGCCTGCGTCCCCATCCTGCCGGCCAGGAGCCACGCATGACCGATCACAGGGCCGAGCCCACAGCCGAGATCCCGATCCGGCTGCTGATCGCGGACGACCATCCCATCGTCAGGGACGGGCTGAGCAGCATGTTCGCCTCCGCGCCCGGATTCGAGGTGCTGGGCGAGGCCGGGGACGGCGCCGCGGTCGTGCGGCTCGCCAAGGAGCTCCGGCCCGACGTGATCCTGATGGACCTGCGCATGCCGGGCATGGACGGGCTGGCCGCGATCACCGAGCTGAGCAGGCTCGGCGTCACCGCGCGCGTGCTGGTTCTGACCACCTACGACACCGACACCCACGTACTGCCGGCGATCGAGGCGGGCGCGACCGGCTACCTGCTCAAGGACTCTCCCCGGGAGGACCTGCTGCGCGGTGCGCGGGCCGCCGCCAAGGGTGAGAGCGTCCTCTCTCCCTCGGTGGCCGCCCGGTTGATGAACCGGGTCAGGACACCCGCCCCGCAACTGCTCAGCCGGCGGGAACTCGAGGTCCTCGAACTCGTGGCGGCCGGGAACACCAACCGTGAGGCGGCCGCCCGGCTGTTCATCACCGAGGCCACGGTCAAGAGTCACCTGCTGAACATCTACGCCAAGCTCGGCGTGGGGGACCGCGCCGCCGCCGTCACCGAGGCGTTCAACCGGCGACTGCTCACCCCCGAAACGCGGGAGCCGCTCTGATACGGCGCACCCGTCCGTCTCCGATCGACGCCGATCACGGCGGGGATGGCCGGAGCGTGCTTGTCCGGTGAACGAGCAGGGACGTAGGCTCCCGGCCGGGAAGCGCTCGACGATCGCGATGCTTGTGGCCGTCCGCCTGGCGAGCGCCGCCTTGATCCCTCCCTTCCTCCGGATGCTTCCCGGCATCCGACCGTCCACGCTTCCGCGTCGGCCGGCTGACCCATCCATGTGACCAGGCTCATAGCCGGTTTCCCCCTCGGGCCCCGGCCAGGGAGCGCCCCAGGGTGTCTCCCTGGGGCGAGGCCCGCGAGTCCCACGTGAGGGTGTCGGGCATGAAACGACGCTTGATCGTCCTGATGGCGGCGGCGGTATCGGCGGTGGCGGCGCTGACGCCGGCGGCCGCCGACGCCGTCTCCCGCGACAGCGGCCCCGTGGCCGCGACCTGTGCCGCCGTTCCCGTCTCCGCGCCCTCCGGCACCAAGGTGGAGTCGGTGAAGGCGGTCGCCAACGCCGGCGGAACCGTCACGTTCCCCGCCGCTCCTCCGCTGCACCCCCAGGAGGAGACGCTCACCGACGTGCCGGCCTGGTGTGACATCACCGTCACGGTGAGCCACCCGGGTGCGAACGACCACGTCAACATCAAGATCCTGCTGCCCCAGGACAGGGAGGACTGGACCGGAAGGTTCCAGGCGCTCGGCGGCAGCGCCTACCTCGCCGGTGACTTCAGCGGCTCCTCGCTGGCCGGCGCGGTGAAGGCCGGGTACGTCGCCGCGGCCACCGACGCCGGTGTCGGCGCGAACCCGCTCGACGTCAGCGGCTGGGCGCTCACCACGGCCGGCAAGGTCGACACCCCGCTGCTGAAGAACTTCGCCTCCCGCTCGCTGCACGACATGGCCGTCATCGGCAAGGACGTGGCGAAGAGGTTCTACGACCGGTCCGTGAGGTACTCGTACTGGAACGGCTGCTCGACCGGCGGCCGCCAGGGGTACGCGGAGGCCCAGGACCACCCGACGGACTTCGACGGGATCCTGGCCAAGGCGCCGGCGCTCAACTGGGACCGGTTCGCGGTCGCCACGCTCTGGTCGCAGGCCGTCTTCAACGAGGAGAAGGTCGCGCCGACCCCGTGTGAACTGACGGCGTTCAACACCGCCGCGGTCAAGGCCTGCGACTCCCTCGACGGGGTCAAGGACGGCATCATCGACGACCCGCGGAAATGCGACTGGGACGCCCGGCGGCTGGCCGGCACCGAGATCGACTGTGACGGCAAGAAGATCACGATCTCCCGTGCCACCGCCGACGCGGTGCGCAAGATCTGGGCCGGACCGGTCTCCTCCTCCGGCCGGAGGCTCTGGTACGGGCCGAACAAGGGCGCGAGCCTGGACGCCCTGGCCACTCCCGGCACGCCGTTCACCGTCGCCGACAGCTGGGTCAAGTACTTCGTGAAGCGGAACCCGTCGTTCGACACCACGAAGCTCACCTACGCGTCGTTCGAGCAGATCTTCCGCGCGTCGCAGCTGCGGTTCAACGACGTCATCGGCACCGACGACCCGAACCTGTCGGCGTTCGCGAAGGCCGGCGGCAAGCTGCTGAGCTGGCACGGCCAGAACGACGAGCTGGTCCCCACCCAGGGCACGATCGCCTACCGCGAGCGGGTCAACCGGGCCCTCGGCGGCGACAGGCGGGTCGACGACTTCTACCGCCTGTTCCTGCTGCCCGGCGTGAACCACTGCGCCGGCGGCCCCGGCCCGTACCCGGTCGACGACCTGGGCGCGCTGGTCAACTGGGTGGAGAAGGGCCGGGCTCCGGCCACCCTCGCCGCCTCGGCCCCCGGCGCCGGCGGCGAGACCGTCACGCGCGACGTCTGCCGCTACCCGATGGTGGCCCGCTACACCGGCCACGGTGACACGGCCTCGGCCGCGAACTACCGCTGCGTCACCGCCTGACCTCGTCCGAACGACGCGGCGGCCCCGGCACTCCCGCCGGGGCCGCCGCCCTGTGCTTGCCTACCGGCCTCGCCCACTCCCACCGGACTCGTCCAACGCCCACCGGACTCGTCCAACGCCCACGGCGACGCCGTCCGGCCCGGCGGGTGAGGGTCCGGCGCGTCGCCCGGCCCTCGCCGTCGCCCGGCCGGCGCGTCCGTGGCCCGGCCTCAGCGGCCGGGAAGGCGCTCGGTGACCTCCTGCAGCAGGAAGCCGTTGCCGTCGGGATCGCTGAACGAGGCGAACGAGCCGTACGAGGGGCGGCCGGGGGAGAAGCCGGGCACCCGCTTCTCGGTGCCCGCGTGGTGGAAGACGCCGCCCTCGTCGTGGAAGATCTCGCTGACCTCGACGCCGCGGTCGACCAGGTCGGCCCGGGCCTCCTCGATGTCACGCACGATCAGGTGAACGTTCTCCACCGATCCGGGCGCCGCGGTACCGACGCCCTTGCCCACGATGATCGAGCAGTGGGAGCCCGGCGGGGTGAAGTGCACGACCCGGAAGTCCTGGTCGGCGACGTAGTCGATGTCCTCGCGGAAACCGATCCGCCTGTAGAACTCCTTGGCCCGGTCGACGTCGGCCACCGGCAGCACGATCACCTCAAGCTGGTAGTCCACCATTGTCCCCACTCCTCCACGATCACGGCGGTGCCGTTCGGCATCCGGCATTCACAATCATGCGCGGAGCAGGGCGTTCACTCCGGGATGACACCCTGGTGGCGGCCCTGGGATCACCTGTCGCGCAGGGCGGAGGCCAGCTCGCGGCGGGAGCCGATGCCGAGCTTGGTGAAGACTTTGCGCAGGTGCCATTCGACGGTACGCGGACTGAGGAACAGCACGGCGCCGATCTCCGGATTGGTGCGCCCCGCCACGGCCAGACGCGCGATCTGCGCCTCCTGGGGGGTGAGCTCCTCCCGCGCGCCCAGGGTCCGCCTGCGCACCGTCTCGCCGGTGGCGGCCAGTTCCCGGCCGGCCCGCTCGGCGAAACCCTCCGCGCCGATCGTGGTGAACGCCTCATGGGCGAGCCGCAGCTGCGTCCGGGCGTCGGCCCGCCGGTTCTCCCGCCGCAGCCACTCACCGTAGAGCAGCCGGGCCCGGGCGGCCTGCAGGCCGAGCCGGGTCGCGGCCAACCGCTCGATCGCCTCCCGGTAGTGCTTCTCGACCGGCCCGGCCGGGACCGCGAGCGCGTCCGCGAGAGCCTGGGCGCCACGTGCCCAGTTCGTGTCGACGGCACGCGTCCGGGCGGCGAGGCGGTCACGCGCCTCGGCCGCGACGGTGTCCGCCCCGGCGCGGGCGGCGGCCTCGACCAGCTCACCGAGCGTCCACTGCAGGACGGCGGGGTCTTCGTGCCGAGCCGCCTCGAGGGCCGCCCTCAGCGCCGCCGGGTACTGGCCGAGCCCGTTGAACAGCACCGCCCTGCTGTATCCGGCGACGGCGAGCAACCATCCCAGGCCGCCCGCCTCGGCGTTCCTGACCAGCGCCTCGTTGAGTTCCAGCGCCGGCTCCTCGCGTCCGCGGTGCGCGGCCAGGATGACCGCGGTGGCCGGGTGCGGGGACGAGCCGGTGGCGTTCCCGAGAGCCTCGGCCTCGTCGATCAGGTCCGACGCGTCGGTGAACCGGCCGGCGTAGATCAGCGCGGTGGCGCGGAAGGTCAGCGCGCTCGGCAGGAGGGACAGCGCGCCGGTCTCGCGGGCGTGGCCGACGACCTGCTCGGTCCTGGTGAGAAACGCCACGTCGTCCCACACCTCGTGCATGACCATCCCGTTCAGCCAGACCAGGTCCAGGTCATTGGCTGGGATGCCGGCGGCCAGGACGCGGGTGAACAACGGCACCGCGGCCGCGTGCCCCTCCAGGATCCACGCCGTCAGCCCCGCGAGGAGCAGCCCGGCCGGCTCCTCGCCCGCGGGAACGCCGCGGGCGGCCTCGGCCGCCCGGCGCAGGTCGCCACCGCCGAGCGACCCCGCGTTCACGGCCGCGCCGATCGCCGCCAGGTAGGTCTCCCGGGCCGCGGCGGGGTCCAGCGCCTCCAGGCGACGTGCGGCCGAGAGCAGCGGCGGCACGGCCGCCCGCCCGGCGTTGAGCGCGAACGCCACCCTGGCGCGCAGCCGTTCCACTCCGGCCCGCTGCACCGGGTCCAGCGGGCCGAGTTCGGCGGCGGCCAGCAGGTCCGGCACCTCGGCGAGGGCCCCGGCGGCGAACCGGGCCGTCGCGGCGGCCAGGACGCGCCCGGCGCGCCTCGCCGGATCGGGGGTGAGCTCCGCCGCGCGCTCCAGGAAGGCCGCGGCCGCCGCCCGGCCGCCACGGGTCATCGCCCGCCCGGCCGACCGCTCCAGCTCGCCGGCGACCTCCTCGTCCGGTCCCGGCGCGGCGTGCGCCCTGTGCCAGGCACGGCGGTCGGGCTCCTGCTCGGGATCGGTCACCTCGGCGAGCGCCCGGTGCACCGCGCGCAGTTCGGCGGGCTCGGCGGAGCGCCGGCCGGCCGAGCGGACCAGCGGATGCCGGAACCGGACCCGGGTCCCGATCTCGATCAGGCCCGCGGCCGCCGCGGGTGCCGCGGCATCCGTCCCGACGTCCAGCCGCTCGAGCGCGCGCCACAGCAGCGGCACGTCGCCGACCGGTTCGACGGCGGCGGTGAGCAACAGCGTGCGGGTGTCCGGCGGCAACGCGGCGATGCGCCGCTGGAAGCCCTCCTCGACCCGGCTCACCAGCGGCGTCGTGCTGTGCCCGCCGAACCCGAACGCCAGTTCCGCCGGCGTGAGATCGCGCGGCAGCTCGAGCAGGGCCAGCGGGTTGCCGCGGGTCTCGGCGACGATCCGGTCGCGTACACGGGCGTCGACCGGCCCGGGCAGTACGGAGTCCAGCAGCGCCCGCGCGTCCGCGTCGGGAAGACCCTCGACGCGCAGTTCCGGCAGCCCTCCGAGGATCTGCTCGTCGCCCGGGCCGCGTGCCGCGAAGACCAGGGCGACCGACTCGGAGTCCAGCCGGCGGGCGACGAAGGTGAGGATCACCTCCGACATCCGGTCCATCCACTGCACGTCGTCCACCGCGCAGACCAGCGGCCGCTCCGACGCGGCCTCGGCGAACAGCCCGAGCACGGCGAGCCCGACGAGCAACGTGTCCGGCGGATCACCGGCGCTGAGGCCGAATCCGACGGCGAGCGCGTCCCGCTGCGGCCCGGGCAGCCGGTCGAGATGGCCCAGCAGCGGCGCGCAGAGTTGCTGGAGCGCGGAGTAGGCGATCTCGGTCTCCGGCTCCACCCCTGCCGCGCGGGCCACCTGGCCGGCCGACGCGGCCTCGGCGAGGTAGTCCAGCAGGGCGGTCTTGCCCACTCCGGCCTCGCCGCGCAGCACCAGCACCCGGCTCTGCCCGGCGCGGACGTCACGCAGCAGCCGGTCGAGCGCCTCCTGCTCGCGTCGCCGCCCCCGCAGCGCGGAAGCCCTGGTGTTGATCGGCACGTAACCCCCCTGCCGGGGAGGCTACAACACGCCTGATTCCCCGGCGGACAAGTGGCACCGAACTCCGTGACGTGCCGAAACACCGGGCCGGCGTGCCAGAGGACCATGGAGGTTCGGACAGCGACGCGGCGTCTCGGCGATCATGTGGGCAGCGTGCCGAGCCCTGCCGGCGCTCCGCCGAGACGTGCGAACCACACCGGAACGAGCCGGTCACCAGGGATCGACGACCTTTCCGGTTCGTGGTGTTCGTCACCATGGACCGGTCCTCGGGGCGGCTGGTGCGCGAGGCGTTCGCGCAGGTCACAGGGTGATTCGGGTGTTCCTGGGCGTGATCTGGAGATGTCGTCCCCGGTGAAAACCGGGTGACATTTCATGTCTCCCGCCGGAATGCTGAGGGCGGGCGATGAGTTTTGTCGGTGGTGTCGGTCATTCTTTGCAGACCACGACTTCTCGTGAGACCCAACGCTGGAACGCCGGCGATGACCGCGCACCATGTCCGACAACCCCAATCGAGGTTCCGTGCACAGCCCACAGCTCGACTCATCCGCCAAGTCCGCGACCGCCGCCCCAGGTCGCACCCCGGCTGTGATCCGGCTGCTGGTGCTCGCGACATTCGTGGTCATCCTGAACGAGACGATCATGATCAACGCGATCCCGCGGCTGATGAGCGCACTGCACATCACCGAGCAGACCGCGCAGTGGCTCTCGACCGCCTTCATGCTGACCATGGCCGCCGTCATCCCGATCACCGGGTGGTTCCTGCAGCGGGTGTCCACCCGCAGCGCGTACGCCACCGCGATGGGCCTGTTCCTGCTCGGCACGGCGCTGGCCGCGGTCGCGCCGGCGTTCGAGGTGCTGCTGGGCGCCCGCATCATCCAGGCGTCCGGGACGGCCGTGATGATGCCGCTGCTGATGACCACGCTGATGCAGGTGGTTCCCGAGACGGACCGGGGCCGGGTGATGGGCACCGTCTCCCTGGCCATCTCGGTCGCGCCCGCCATGGGCCCGACGGTCTCGGGAGTGATCCTCCAGTTCGGGTCCTGGCGACTGCTGTTCGCCGTGGTGTTCCCCATCGCCGCCTTGATCACCTGGCGCGGCCTGAAGCAGCTCAAGAACGTCGGAGAGCCCCGGTTCAGCACCGTCGACTGGTTGAGCGTGGTGACCGCGGCCGCCGGCTTCGGCGGCCTGGTCTACGGACTCAGCCGGTTCGAGGGCGGTGACGTGCGCGTCGCCGCCGCGATCGTGGCGGCCGGGCTGGTCGCCATCGCCGTCTTCGTCTTCCGCCAGCTGTCGCTGCAGAAGCGCGGCGTGCCGCTGCTGGACCTGCGCACCCTGCGCCACCGCACCTACACGGTCGCGCTGATCCTGATGTCGGTGGCCTTCATGGCGATGCTCGGCTCGATGGTCCTGCTGCCGCTGTACCTGCAGAACATCCGCGGCCTCAACGCCCTGGAGGCCGGACTCCTCGTGATGCCGGGCGGCCTCGCGATGGGTCTGCTCGGTCCGACCGTCGGCCGCCTGTTCGACCGGTTCGGCGGGCGGGTTCTGGTCATCCCCGGCGCGATCGGGATCACGCTCTCGCTCGTCGGCTTCACCCAGGTCACCATGACCATGCCGCTCTGGCAGCTCCTCGGTCTGCACACGCTGCTGATGGTGGGTCTGGCCGCGACCTTCACCCCGGTGTTCACCCTCGGGCTCGGCGCGGTTCCGCCTCCGCTCTACTCCCACGCCAGCTCGATCCTGAGCACGCTGCAGCAGGTCGCCGCGGCCATCGGCACCGCGCTCGTGATCACCGTGATGAGCGCGCGAGCCGATGCCCTGGGGTCCGCGGGAGTCACGGAGACGCTCGCCAACCTCAACGGCATGCGGCTGGCCTTCATCGTCGGCGCGGCGCTGTCCGTGGCCGTGGTCATCACCGCCCTGCTCCTGCCCGCCCGGGCGGACAACGCCGGCAAGACCGACGAGGTCGACGAGGCCGGAAAGCCTGGCGAGGACGAGGCCGGAAAGTCTGGCGAGACCGACCGGACCGAGGAGACCCGGCCGGTGGAGCAGCCGGTCTGACGATGGTGGAACGGGACGCTGCGGCCTCCTTCGCCGGGGTGGCCCACGGTCTCTCACGGGTCATGGCCCCACCGGTCCCTCACACAGGTCACGGCCTCACCGGTCCCTCACGGGGT
>NZ_JBFAAE010000056.1:0-63433 GCF_040639575.1 Streptosporangium sp. NPDC023825
CTTCCACATGCATTTCACCCCGACCGGCTCCTCCTGGATCAACCAGGTCGAGCGCTGGTTCGGCTTCCTGACCGACCAGATGATCCGGCGCGGAGCGCACAAAAGCGTGCAAGCCCTGGAGAGCGACATCCGCACCTGGATCAACGACTGGAACGACAACCCACGCCCGTTCGTCTGGAAAAGACCGCCGAGGAGATCCTCGAATCCCTCGCCCGATATTGCCGACGAATTTCTGACGCATGACACTAGCGGGTGACGTTGTCATCGGCGTCCAGCAGGGTCAGTTCCCGGCGTCTGGGCAGGCCTTCCCAGTCGCCGGTCACCGACACAGCGAACGCTCCGCACCGCACGCCGTGCTCCAGGCGGCCCCCTAAGCCCTCGCCATCGAGGAAGGCCGAAAGGTAGCCCGCGACGAAGGCGTCTCCCGCGCCGACGGGGTCGATCTCCGTGACCCGCGGTGCCGCCCTGCGCTCCACGGTCCGGCCGTCCGCCGCCAGGGCGCCGTCGGAGCCGAGCTTGATGACGGCCTGGCGTGCTCCCGTCTCCAGCAACCGCCCGGCCAGGTGTTCGGCGGTCGCGCTCGTACCGGTGACCAGTTCGGCCTCCCGTTGCCCGGCGAACACGATGTCGGCCATCGAGGCCAGGCGTGACAGCACCGGTCGTGCCCGATCGGCGGGCCAGAGCAGGCTGCGGTAGTTGACGTCGAAACTGACCGTCACCCCCGCCTCGCGGGCGAGGAGTACACCGCGCTCCACCGCGGCGGCCGCCTGATCTCCGAGCGCGGCCGTGATACCCGTGAGATGGATGAGCCGCGCGGACCTGATCACCTCCACCGGCAGGTCCGCGGGCGACAGCGACGCCCCGGCGAGCCCCTGCCGGTAGTAGGCCACGCTCACCCGGTCAGCGGTGCGGCGATGCCGCAGCATCAGGCCCGTGGGCCGTTCGGCGTCCCTGACCGCGTACCCGACGTCGACCCCCTCACCTCGCAGGGTCGCCGTGATCATGTCGCCGGCGTCGTCGTCACCGAGGCGGCCGATCCAGCACGTCCGATGCCCCAGGCGGCTCATGCCCACGGCGACCGTGGCCTCGGCGCCGGCGAAGGAGATCTCCGCCGGACTGCCCGGCCTGGGCAGCCCCACCGCGGTGGAACGGACCACCGCCATGGCCTCGCCGAGGGTGACCAGCTCATGCATTCCGTACCCCGCGCTTCCAGCCCCGCAGCCCACGCAGGAGTTCGTCCGCACGCGAGGCGAGACCTGTCATGTCCCCGCTCTCGCAGGCGTCGCCGATGAGCGGGCTGCCCATCGCCACCGCGTACGCGCCCGCTCGCAGGTATTCCGGAGCGTCGTGCACGCTCACCCCGCCCGTCGGTACCAGCAGCACGTCCGGTAGGGGAGCCCGGACGGCCGTGATGTAGTCCGGACCGCCGACCGCGGCGACGGGGAAGACCTTCACCATCGTGGCCCCCGCGGAACGCGCCTGCAGGATCTCCGTCGGCGTCAGCGCGCCCGGCAAAACCGGCACACCCAGCAGCCGAGCCTCGTCGATGACCTCGGGCAGCACCGCCGGAGTGACGAGATAGCGCGCCCCGGCCTCCACCGCCGCCCGCGCCGAGGGTGCGTCCAGGACGGTGCCCGCGCCCAGGACCAGCCCATCGAGCCCGGATGCCGCCGCGGCGCGTATCGCCTCCAGCGCACCGGGCGTCGTCAGCGTCAGCTCCACCGCGTGGATACCCCTGTCGACCAGCGTCCTCAGGACGGCCGGAACGTTTCCGGCATCGCGCGTCCGGATGATGGCGATCACCGGACACGCGTCGAGGGTCTGTTCCAGCAACTCGTCTGTCACGCTTCGCTCCAGGACAATGGGGTACGGAAAACCGAATTCTCAAGCTCCTAGCGGTCTGCCAGGAGTTTGTTCAGGTAGCGCAGCTGCTCCTCCACCTGGAAGGGGCCGCCGCCCTCGTGGTTGTTCCACGGCCAGACGGTGATCTCCTTCGGCCCCCGCCAGTGGTTGTAGGCGCCGAACACCGTGGACGGCGGGCAGATGTCGTCCATCAATGCCACCGAGTACAGCGCGGGGACCTGGCCGCGGGCCGCGAAGTTGAGGCCGTCGAAGTAGGCCAGCGTGCGAAACACCTGCTCGGGTGCGGCGCGCTGGGAGGACAGGAAGCGGACGATCTCCTGGTAGGGGTCGCGCCCGGTGATCTCCACGGCCCTGCGGAAGTGGGTGAGGAACGGCACGTCGATCAGGGCGGCCCGCACGTCGGGCCGGAGCGCGGCGACGGCCTGGGCGATGCCGCCGCCCTGGCTGATGCCCGTCACCACGATCGCCTCGGCGTCGACCGCGGGGTGGCCGGCCGCCACGTCGACGGCGCGGGCGGCGTCGGTGAACACCCGCCGGTAGTAGTAGGTGTCGGGGTCCAGGATGCCCCGGGTCATCATCCCCGGAGCGTGCGGCGCGCCACCGGTGTGCGGGTCGGCGGTGGCGCCCGGCTGGTTCACGTGCGCCGCGCCCTGTCCGCGGGTGTCGACCACCAGCGTGGCGTAGCCGGCCGACGGCCAGGTCAGGTGGTCGTGGGCGAAGCCCCGGCCGCCGCTGTAGCCGATGTACTTCACCACGCACGGCAGCGGGCCCTGCGCGCCCCGCGGAACCAGGAACCAGGCACTCACCCGGTCACCACCCCAGCCGGCGAAGGAGGTGTCGTAGACCTCGACGGCGGTGAGGGGGATGTCGTAGGGCGTGAATGTGGGGGCCAGGTCGTGCTCGGCGGCCTCGGCCAGGGTCCTGGACCAGAAGGCGTCGAAGTCGGCAGGCTCCTCACGCTCGGGCAGATAGTCGCGGAGCTTCTCCAGGGGAAGGTCGAACAGAGGCACAGCGCACTCCAAACGGTAGAGGGTCCCGACATTCCACATCACTGGTTGGTGAAGGCGTCATCCGGGGCCCGCGGATGCGGTCCTGCGGCTCGGGATGACGGACGCGGAACGGGCCGCCCGCGCCGGTGCTCGGGTCAGGCGGCCCGTTCTGCGTCTATCGTCCGTTCCCCGTGCGCACGAGCTTCACGGTGTCGGCACGGATGCATCCCGCGCCGTCCCGCGCGAGCCCGACGGTGAACTCGTCCCCGGCCGACGCGTCGACCTCGCCGAGCGAGACCCACTCGGCTCCAGCGGCGCTGAAGTCGACCCGCCGCATCATCAGCTGCGCTCCGCCGCGGCTCAGCGTCACACGCGCCTGGGTGTTGCCGCCCTCGGCTCCGGTGCGGTACACGAACGCCTCGTAGCGGCCACCCGCCTTCGCCGTCACCTTCCAGCTCGCGGCGGCCCCCGGATCGCAGGAGTACCGCGAGGTCAGCGCTCCGAAGCCGGGCAGGGACGACGCCGCCCAGCCGGGGCCGCTCTCGGCGTAGCCGGCGGCGGTCGGACCGTCGTTGTCGGCGTAGTAGTCCTTCTCGTAGTAGCGGAAGTAGTCGAAGGCGGCGGTCGCGGGCAGCGCGGCCGGGTCGGGGTAGTCGTTGTAGGCGACCGCCGTCAGCCACACCTTCATCGAGTCGTGCACGAACGGGCCCGCCGGATAGGCCAGGTAGGCGCGCTGCCTGCCGTCGACGAAGAACCGGACCCCGGCCTCGTCGTACTCGTAGCCGAAGACATGCCAACCCTGGGACAGGTCGGTACCCACGTCGTACCAGCCGCTGGTCACCTGCCGTCGTGGCGGGCGGTGGTCGAAGACGTTGTGGATCACCCGGTTCGGATGGATCGAGTCGATCTCGAAGCCGTCGATCTCGGCCAGCTGGCACTTGTGCACGCCGTTGGCGCCGCCGCACATGGACCAGAAGGCGGGGTGCCATCCGGGACCCTTGTTGATCCAGACGCGGGTCTCGTAGTACCCGTAGCGCATGAGGTCCTTGGAGACCAGACCGCCACCGGTGAAGGGCTTGCCCCGATCCGTCTCCGCCTTCAGGTCGATGACGGCGGCGCCGTCGCTGCCCGGCACGTCGGGGTCGAAGCGCACGTTCGCGGCGCGCTGCGAGCTGTTGCCCCGGACGTCGGTGCGCGGGTCCCACGGGCCGTTCGCCCAGTCGATGGGCTTGGTGAACTCGTCGGCGAAGGCGAGCCGGTAGTCGCCGAGGCCGGGGCCGTCCGGCGGCGGCGGGTTGGCGGGTCCGCCCCGCCGCAGCCGGACGGCGTAGGTGCGCGTGTACTCGTCGAGGGGATCGACGGGTGTGAGGTCCGGTCCCGCTGTGAGCGTCACCGTGACGTCCTGCCCCGCCCTCGCGACCACCGGCCCGAGCGGGCGCCAGTACCCGCCGCCCTCGCGCTGGTTGACGACGTGCGTGCGCCCGCCCGGCGTGACGGTGTATTCGGCGTTGCCGGCACTGGTGTGGAACGGCGGGTACCAGACGTCGACCTGGTAGGCACCGGCCTTGGGGGCGGTCAGCGTCCAGGATGCGGTGTCGCCGGGCTTGTTGGTGTAGCGGGCCTGGCCGCCGGCGAACCCGGACAGGGCGCCGGGCAGCCACCCACCGGACTCCCGGTACTCCGGGTCGAAGACGGTCTTGACCAGGGTCCAGGGCTTACCGGTGTGTGTGCGGGCTCCTTCCACGGTCGCGACACCAGCCGTTGTACGGACTTCATCCGCGGTCGCGACGCCGGTGGTGACGGATAGCGCGCTCGCGATCACCAGTCCGGCACAGAGCATGAGAGATGGTCGTCGGAGGGTGGGCATCAGGGCTCCTCGCCTCATCTTTTAGATTCTAAAACTGTATAACAGATGGATAATCCAAATGACAGTGCTATCACCCATTGCCCACGATGCCCGGTTCTTCACCGTGAAGGAGCGATGTCATCTACGATGTGGATGACACTTCTACAATCCGGGACAGGTGAAGATCATGGCGGCCCGTGTGTCGGCTCGTGAATCCGCAGGAGGTACGCAGAGCGTCGAGCGTGCGCTCTCCCTGCTGTCGGCCTTCAGCGAGGAACGCCCCGAGCGCCGTATCTCCGAGCTGGTAGCCGCCACAGGGCTCGGGCAGTCGACGGTGTCGCGCCTGGTCGGCGCACTCGTCACTCTGGGATACCTCTCGCACGACGAGCGCAGCGGCCTCTACTCCGTCGGACCACAGGTGATCACACTGGCGGGCATCGGGCTCAACCAGTCGCCGGTGCACCAGCAGTCGCGTCAGCAGGCCCAGAATCTCGCCGGCGCGCTGGGCCTGGGCGCCAACGTGGCCGAGCGCCACGGCGCGAGCATGTTCTACCTGTGCAACTTCGAGGGTCCCAGCGCTCCGCGTCCCTCCACGCTGATCGGCCGCGAAGGACCGCTGCACGCCACGGCCATGGGCAAGGCACTGATCAGCGAGCTGTCCCCGGCCGAGGTCGGCGAGTTGCTCGGCACCACATACGCCCGCTACACGCCGCACACGATCACCGAGCTGGGGGACCTGATGGCGGCACTGAAGGAGGTCCGCCAGCGCGGTTACGCCACCGAGGTCGAGGAGCTGGCCTTCGGACGCGCCTGCCTCGCCGCGCCGCTCCGTGACAGGACCGGCCGCATCGTCGCCGCGCTGTCGGTCTCCGGCCCGCTGTCCACCATGAACCTCGCCCGGCGCCAGAACGAGCTGGCGATGACGGTCATCGAGTACGCCGACCAGATCTCATCGAGCCTCGGTTACCACGCGACGGCGACGGCTCTGCCCGGCTGACCTGCGCGTTGATCCCCGCGGCCGTGACGACAGCAGAGCACGGCGGACGGCCGGCACGTCAGTTCTCCGCAAGCGGCGGCAGGCCGCGGCGGGCGGCGAGGGTGGCCAGCAGAACGGGCAGCGACGGGACGAGGAGCGGCAGCGCGGCAGGAGTCGTGAACCAGGCACCGACCACGAGAACGGCGACGAGCAGGGCCACTCCCAGCGTCGCGACCGGATGCCTCCATGCGACCTCCATCGTGGCTCGCCAGGCCTGGGTCGGGCTCAGGTCCATGTGTGCCAGAACGGCGGGCAGCTGCATCAACGTGGCGAGATAGAGGAACAGTACGACGGCGAGGCCGTACACCACCGGCGTGCCGCGAGCGGCCAGCAGGTAGAAGACGAGCACCCACACGGTCAGCAACGGCACGCCGAGCGCCGGTTGCGACGAGACCAGGTTCGCCCGCCACGCCGACCAGAAGTCGCGCCACATCCGCGGAGAGCGGCCGAGCAGGTAGTCACGCTCAAGGACGTAGAGAGCCTGCGTGCTGGGGCCGAGCCCGCCGACCACCAGGCCGGCCAGCACACCGAGGACCCACAGCAGGTTGAGCCCGACCAGCCGGGCCGGCCAGTCGAGCCACCCGTAGAGGCGCCCGAACCGCCCCCCGATCTCCACCTCAGGCATGGTCGTCCAGGCGGGCCCTGAGGTCGGCGCGGGCGAAGGTCGCCGGTGAGGTGATCGACAACCCGCCGTCGACCGGCAGCACCACTCCCGCGATCCCTGACGCCGCGGGTCCGGCGAGGAAGGCGACGGCCTCGGCCACCTCGGCCGGTGTGATGGTGCGGCCGATCGGATAACCGCCCGCGGCATCGGGCAGGTCGGCGCCGCCGACCATGCCCGGCGCGACGGCGTTCACGCGGACCCCCCTCCCGGCGACGTCCAGCGCGAGCTGACGGACCAGCGCGTCGACCCCGCCCTTGGCGGCCGCGTACGCCGCGACCCAGGGAGCGGCCAGGAACGAGTTCACCGATGATACGGCGACGATCGCGCCGCCCTCGCCTAGGTGGGGCAGGGCCGCCCGGGCGGTGAAGAAGAACGTGTCGAGGCACCCCGCGAACGCCGCCCGCCACTGATCGTCGGTGGTGCGATCGGCCCGGGCTATGGGCATGACGCCCGCCGCCGGCACCAGCACGTCGAGGCCGCCCATCACCTCGACCGCGGTGGCGACCGCCGCCGTCGCCGCCGCCGGGTCGGCGCAGTCGGCGGCCAGGTCGGCGGCCAGCACGTCGTGCTTGGACTCCTCCAGCGAGACGCCCACCACGCGCGCGCCGTCGGCGGCGAAGCGCTCGGCGATCGCCCGCCCGATCGGGGTGGACGCCCCGACCAGCAGCACCCTCCGTCCGCTCATGCGGCCACCAGCTTCTCGACCGCGGCCACGTCGACCTCGACTCCCAGACCCGTCCCCACCGGGACCGCCATACCGGTCGGCGTCGGCTCCAGCGGTGTGGACAGGATGCGGTTGGCCTCGGGGAACAGCGTCGGGTGATACTCGAACGCGAGCAGGTTGCCCGCGGCGGCGCTCACGTGCAGGCCCGCCGCCACCGCGATGCCGAGCCCGGCCGAGTGGTGCGGCGCCACCGAAAGGTGGTGCGTCTCGGCGTACTGGGCGATGGCCAGCCCCTCGGTGATGCCGGTGCGCCCGATGTCCGGCTGCAGCAGACCCACGGCGCGCGCGTCGACGAAGGGGCGGAACTCGAAGCGGTGCCGCATGCTCTCGCCCGTGGCCACCGGGATGTCCAGCCGGGTGGCGAGGTCTGCGTGCCCCGCGACGTCCTCGAAGGCCAGCGGCATCTCGAAGAACCAGGCGTCGAGCTCCACCAGGGCGCGGCCCAGCCGCATCGCGTCGGCCAGGCCGTACACGCCGTGGACGTCGACGGCCACGCGAAGGTCGTCGTGGACGGCACGCAGCGCCTCGACACTGGCGATGTCGGCCCGCACCCCGTAGCCGAGGCCGACCTTCACCTGCCGCACTCCCCGCGCCACCCAGTCGCGGGCCTGCGCCACGCGGTCGGCGTCGCTCTTGCCCGGCAGCCCGGAGACGTAGGTGGGCACGACGTCACGGTAGGCGCCTCCCAGCAGCTGCACGACCGGCTGCCCGATCAGCTTGCCCGCCAGGTCCCACAGTGCGATGTCGACCGCCGCGAGGGCGTCGGCCTGGTGCCCGCCGAGGTGCCCGCGCTCGCGCATGAGGTCGCGCAACCGGTCGACGATCGGACGTACGGCCAGCGGATCGGAGCCGACGAGGACCGGCGTGAACAGCTGCGACACGATCTGCGCGGGGACCTCGGGAGCGACGGGGGCCAGCGCCTCGCCCCAGCCGGTCGTCCCGTCGTCGGTGACGATGCGCACGAGCAGCGTCTCCCGGCGGCTGCCGTAGATGCTCGGCCACGGCGGACTGGTTCGGTACGTCCTCGCGCCGCCGTCCTGCGCGGGCAGGGACAGCGGGTAGACGTCCACTCGCTCGATGACGGTCATGTCAGATGTTCCTCACGGCGATCGGCAGGGGGGTCAGGGTCTCGTTCAGCAGAGCGATGCCCGCGGCGTCCAGCGGTTTGGCGGGTGAGCGCACGATGGCGTGGTCGATGATGCCACGCCGTACCAGCACCTCCTTGTGCACCGCCCAGGCGATGCCCTGCTGCAGCCCGTGGACGACGAGCGGCAGCAGCCGCGCGAACGCCTCGCGCGCGGCGGCGTGGCGGCCGGCGTTCCAGTCGGCGAGGATCGGCGCCAGCAGATCGGGGAACTCGCACGCCGGCATCGTCCCGACCGCTCCGCGCGCGTACTCGTCGAGCACGAACTGTCCGTTCATGCCGCCGAGCACGGCGAACCCCTCGTCGCCGAGTGCGGCGACCACCGCGCCGACCTTCGGCACGGTGGGCGGCGACTCGATCTTCACCGAGGTGACGCCGGGCAGCTTGCTCAGCTCCACGACGAGCGAGGGCGACATGGCGACGCCGGTGACGCCCGGCGCGTCCTGCACCATCACCTCGACCCCGACGCCACCTAGAGCGGCGTAGAAGTCGACGAGCTGGTCAGGGCCGGGCTTCACCATGAACGGCGGCAGCACCATGAGCGCGTCCGCGCCGCCGTCGGCCGCCTCGCGGGCCTGTTCGAGCGCCGTGACGGTCGATGTGCCGTTGACCCCGGCGACCAGCGGAACCTGCCCGCCCGTCACCTCGGCGACGTCGGCGAGGATGGTCCGCCGCTCGGCCGCGGTCAGCGCGAAGCCCTCGCTGGCCATGCCGAACACAGCCACGCCGTCGACGCGAGCGGTCAGCTGGAACTCAACGAGCCGGCGCAGGCTCCGGCGGTCGAGGGAGCCGTCAGGCAGGAACGGGGTGGCCAGGATGGGGACCAGCCCCTGAACGGTATGGGTCATGCGGTGCTGAGCTCCTCGGCGAGACGGCGGCGGGCGGGGCGAGATCACGACCGGGCACCCGCTGGATGGGCAGGTGCAGATCGAGCGTTCCGGCATCACGAATCAGCATCTGGCATCCAGAAAGGGATTGACTCGATGCAACATATGCGTAACCTTCCCACATAGTGCATGAAACGTTCAATTTTGATCAAGATTCGATTCGGAGACACGGTGGCATCGGAGCTCGGCACCAACCAGAGCGTGGAGAAGGCCGCAACGATCCTCTCCGCCTTCGTCGACGGACGCCTGCTCCGCGTCTCCGACGTCGCCAAGCACGCCGGGCTCGGCCAGTCCACGGCCTCCCGGCTGCTGGCCACACTGGAGTCCCTGGAGTACGTCGAGCGCGACCCGGTCAGCAGCCTGTACCGGCTCGGGCCCGCGCTCATCACACTGGCCGGCACCGCCGTCAACCAGAATCCGGCGCACCGGGAGGCCCGCCAACCCGCCCAGAACCTGGCCGCGTCGCTGGGCCTCGGCGTCAACGTCGCCGAGCGCCGCCAGGAGTCGCTGTTCTACCTCTGCAACTTCGAGGGACGGCTCGCACCGAGGTCGTTCGCGCTGATGGGGCAGCGCAACCCCCTCCACGCCACCGGCCTGGGCAAGTGCCTGCTGCTCGGCCTCGACCCCGCGCAGCGCCGTGCCCTCATGCCCCGGCTGCACCAGTACACGCCGTACACCATCACCACGCACGACGAACTCGACCGCGTGCTCGACGAAGCGGCCAGGCGCGGGTACGCCACCGAGACCGAGGAGCTCGCCCTGGGGCGCGCGTGCATCGCCACGCCGATCCTCGGCCACTCCGGATCGGTGGTGGCCGCCATCTCGATCTCCGGGCCGCTGTCCACGCTCGACCTCACGGGCCGGGAGGCCGAGCTGGCCAGCACCGTCATCGAGACCGCCGACTCGATCAGCGTCGGTCTAGGTTATCTCGGCCCGACGCACGCGCCGCCATCCATCACCGGCGTCCGCGGCTGACGCCCGAAGGCTCTTATCTCACCCCCCAACGTCCAAGGGAGCTCAACCCATGATCCATACAAGACGCGCTCTGTACTACGCGGCGGCCGCGGCGCTCACGCTGACCCTCAGCGCCTGCAGTCTCGTCGGCGCGGGTGGCGAGGAAGCCTCCTCCGGCTCAAAGATCACCGTCACCGTGGCTCTCGTCCCCGACCCCCCGGGAGCCAGCGAGTTCTACCGCCAGCAGTTCGACACGTTCCAGGCGGCCAACCCCGACATCAACGTCAAGGTCGTCGAGAACCCCTCCGACCAGCAGCTCAGCGCCATCGAGCTGATGTTCCAGCAGGGCAGCTCGCCCGACGTGTTCCGCGCCCAGGACAACGGCATGGACCGGATGCTGGAGCGCGGCTGGGTCGCACCGCTGGACCGGTACGTCACCCCGGAGTTCCTCGGTCGATTCCCCCAAGGCTCGATGGAGCCGGCGACCTCCGGCCTGCACCGCGACGGCAAGCTCATGAGCCTGCCCCTGGTCTGGGGCAACTGGTCGCCGCTGCGCGTCTTCATCTACAACAAGGCGATTCTCAAGGAGAACGGCTTCGACGGCCCGCCCAAGAACTGGTCGGAGATGGAGAAGATGGCCACGGCCATCACGAAGAAGGGTGACGGCAAGGTCTTCGGCTACGCCCCCACCGCGGCGAAGGCGCTCGCGGTCGAGATGCTGGCCAACACCGCCGTTCCCTACTCCGTCCCCGCGCAGGGCATCGACTTCCGCACCGGTGAGGCGGCGACCGCCGACCCGGGCATGGTCGAAGCGGTCGAGCTGCACCGCCGGATGCAGGCCGATAAGGTGATGATGCCCGGCTGGGAGAGCTGGGACGGCAACCGCGCCTTCACCGAGTTCGCCGCGGAGAAGCTGGCGATGTACCCCAGCGCGCCGTGGAACGTCGCCGAGATCCGCAAGCTCAACCCCGAGATCGAGATGGGCGTGTCGGCGATCCCCGTGCCCGACTCCGGTCGCGGCGCCTACACGGCACTCCCCCAGTCCTTCGGCCCGCTGTGGGGCATGTCGGCCCAGTCCAAGCACCCGAAGGAGTCCTGGAAGGTCATGGACTTCCTCTCCTCCCTGGAGTTCCACAAGGCCTACTACACCAAGTTCGGCACCTTCACCGCCCTGGAGAGCGCCTGGAAGGACGAGGCCGTCAAGAACCCCGACCAGAAGGCCATCCTCGACGTCGCCACCGAGACGCTGCGGCTCGCGCCCAACCCCAAGCTCGCCAGCGAGGGCGGGAAGATGATCCTGACGGCCCGCGAGGGCAAGCCCGAACTGCGGCACATCGACGCCGCCGCCGACTCCATCGTGAACAACAAGCCGTTCCTGCCCATGGCCAAGGACATCGACAAGAAGCTCGGGACGCTGATCGACGAGACCATCGCCGCGAGCGGCGGCAAGGCCTCACGCAAGGACATCACCTTCCCCGGCTGGAACCCGCTCGAGCCGTTCGAGCCGGAGCAGTGACTACACCATGACGACAACGCAGTCCAGGGGCGGCGCCGTGGCAGCGCCCGCGACACCGCCCCCGGCTCGCGGCGGATCAGCCGCCACACCCGGGCCGTCTCCGTTCCGCGGGCTCAGGAAGCACGGGTGGAGCTACGTCTTCCTCATCCCGATGGTTCTGCTCTTCGGCGCGTTCACCATCTGGCCGATGATCGCCAGCTGGTGGTACGCGTTCTTCGACTGGGACGGCGTGGGCACCCCCACCACGTGGGTCGGTCTTGACAACTTCGCCGAGGTTCTCGGCAACGGGATGTTCTGGCAGGCGTTCTGGAACTCGTTCCTGTTCTCGCTCGTCGCCATCTTCGTCGAGATGCCGCTCGCGCTGCTGTTCGCCATCCTGCTGAACAACTCCCGGCTGCGCGGTCGCAACCTCTACCGGCTCTCGCTCTTCCTGCCCGTCGTGGCCACGACGGCGGTCATCGGCATCGTCTTCGCCGTGCTGTTCGACCCGGCGGGCGGATTCGTCAACGACATCCTCATCAGCCTCGGGCTGGTCGACCAGCCGATCAACTTCCTCGGCTCGCCCTCGACGGCGCTGCCGACCCTCATGGGCATCGACGTGTGGAAGGGCTTCGGCATCACCCTCATCTACTGGCTCGCCGCCCTGCAGACGGTCCCCCAGAGCACCTACGAGGCCGCCCGCATCGACGGGGCCGGCAGCGGCCAGCTCCTGCGTTACGTGACGCTGCCCATGGTGACGCCGATCGCGATCGTCATCCTGCTGCTGGTCTTCCAGCGCAGCCTCAACACCTTCGACCTCGTCCAGGCCACCACCCAGGGCGGTCCCGTCTTCGCGACGGATGTCGTGCCCACCTACATCTACCGCTACGCCTTCGACCCGTTCATCCAGGCCCCGCGCTACGGTTTCGCCTGCGCGGCCGGCGTGGTGTTCGGTCTCTTGACCCTGGTCGTCACGCTGTTGCAGGCCCCGCTGCTGCGTAACAGGTACAAGGTGGGCGCAGTATGAACAAGAGCTTCTGGTATCGCCACCGGTTCAAGGCCTGGCACGTGTTCCTCATCCCGTTCTGCCTGATCTGGGTCTACCCGTTCATCTGGATGATCTCGGCGGCGTTCAAGTCGCAGCGCGAGATGCTGCTCGGCGGCCTGTCGGTCATCCCCGAGGAGTGGACCTGGGGGAACTTCCAGCGGGCCTGGACGACCGCGCGGTTCGGCGACTACACGATGAACACCATCACCTACTCGGTCACGGTCGTCGTGCTCGTCCTGCTCGTGTCCGCGCTGGCCGGGTACGCGCTGGCCCGCAAGGACCTGCCCGGCAAGAAGGTGATCGTCGGCATCCTCGTGGTGACGATGTTCATCCCGCACGGCTACACGATCATTCCGACGTTCCTGCTGGTGAACGGGATGGGCCTGAACAACGGCCTGCTCGGCGCCACCCTCGCCCAGGCCGGACCGGCGCTCGTGGTGCCGGTCCTGCTGTTCATGGGGTTCTTCGGCGGGATCCCGAAGGAGCTGGAGGAGGCGGCCAGGGTCGACGGCGCCGGCTACCCGAGGACGTTCTTCCGCATCATGCTGCCGCTGGCCAAGCCGGTGATCGGCACGGTGGCGCTGATGCAGTTCATCAGTGCCTGGAACGCGTTCTTCATCCCGCTGGTGTTCACACTCGGCCGCCCCGACCTGCGCACGCTCGGCGTGGGCATGTACAACTTCTTCGGTCAGAACTCCACCGACTGGACGGGCCTGGCGGCCGGCGCGTGCATCGCGGTCATCCCGATCATCGTGGTGTTCCTGTTCCTGCAGCGCACGTTCGTCGAGGGGATCGCCGGTGCGGTCAAGAGCTGACGCCGTCTCCGAACACGCCTACGAGCAGGGCGAGGGTCCCCGGGTCGACCCGCGCACCGGCGAGGTGCTGTGGGTGGACATCAAGGCGGGCACCGTGCACCGGGCGCTGTTCGAGGCAGGCGCCCTGCACGTGGTCACCGACTACGAGGTGGGCACGAGGGTCGGGGCGGTGGCGCCGTTACGCGAGCCGGGCGCCGGGTGGGTGCTGGCCGTACAGGACGGCTTCGCGCACCTGGCGGAGGACGGCCGCCTCACGCCGATCGCCTCCGGTCTGACCTCGGGACGCGACCAGATGAACGACGGCGTCTGCGATCCGGCCGGGCGGTTCTGGGCGGGCTCGCAGGCGATTCCGCGCGAACCGCGCGCGGCGCTGTTCCGGCTCGACGGCGACGGCTCGGTCACCCGGGCGCTGGAGTCGGTCACCGTCTCCAACGGCATCGGCTTCACCGCCGACGGCACGACGATGTACTACATCGACACGCTCCCCCACCGGCGGCTGGAGGCGTTCGACGTCGTCGATGGGGAGCTGTCCGGGCGGCGCGTCATCGCCGACGTGGCCGGCGGCAACCCCGACGGGCTGGCCGTCGACGACGAGGGCTGCGTCTGGGTGGCGGTCTGGGACGCCTCGGCCGTGCACCGCTACGCACCCGACGGACGGCTGCTGGCCGTCGTCGACCTGCCCGTTCCCCGGCCCACCGCGGTCTGCTTCGCGGGCAGCACGCTGCTGATCACCACCGCGTGGCTGGGCCTGGACCACCCGCCCGCCGGGAGCGGAAGGCTGTACGCGGTCGACGCCGGAGTCGGCGGCCCTCCGGCCTCCGCCTGGGCGGGGACACCGGCCACCACGTGGGCGGGAACGCCGTGAAGACCACCGAAACCGAGCAGGTGAGAACGCCGTGAAGACCACCGAAATCGAACGGGTGGGAGCGCCGTGAAGATCACTGAGATCGAACCGCTGCCCGTACGCACCCGGGAGGCGTCGTTTTTCCTCGTCGTCGTGCACGCCGACGAGGGGCTGTACGGACTGGGCGAGATCGGCATGCGCTCGCGTCCGGAGACGATCCACGGGGCGCTGCGCGACCTGGCCGCCCTGGCCGTCGGTCAGGACGCGACCCGGATCGAGCACCTGTGGCAGCTGCTGCACCGCGGCGGCTTCTTCCCCGGCGGCTCCGACGTCGGAGCCGCCGTCGCGGCCATCGACATGGCGCTGTGGGACCTGCGCGGCAAGGCCCTCGGGGTGCCGTTGTACGACCTGCTGGGCGGTCGCTCCCGCGAGCGCGTGCCCGCCTACGTTCACCTGCTCGGCCGCGAGCTTCCCGAGCTGGTGGACAACGCGCGCGGGCTGGTCGAGCGGGGCTGGACTCATCTGCGCATCGGCCTGGACGACCAGGTGGGCGACGTGTTCGAGCCGCGCCGCGCGGTCCGCCGCACGCTCGGCGTGGTGCGGGGGCTACGTGAGGCGCTCGGCGACGACGTGGAGCTCCTCATCGACGTGCACACCCGGCTCGACCCCGCGGAGGCGGTGCTGTTCTGCCGCGAGGTCGAGGCCGCGCGGCCCTACTTCGTGGAGGACCCGCTACGGGCGGAGGCGCTGGAGTCCTACCGGGCGCTGCGCGGGCGCACCGGTGTGCCGCTGGCCGCCGGCGAGCAGCTCACGAGCAAGTGGGAGTTCCGGCCGCTGATCGAGGAGGATCTCATCGACCACGCGCGCATCGACCTGTCCAACACCGGCGTCACCGAGGGCCGCAAGATCGCGGCGATGTGCGAGGCGCACCACATCCGGGTCTCGACCCACAACCCGCTGGGTCCCGTGTGCACGGCCGCGTCCGCGCACGTCAACCTGAGCCTGCCCAACGTCGGCCTGCAGGAGCAGGCACGGCCCTACGGGTGGGACGACACCGGCGTCATCGTCGCCGGCCCGCGCGTCGCCGACGGCGCGGTGGTGCCCGCCGACCTGCCCGGGCTCGGCGTGGAGATCGACCTGGCGGCTGCCCGGCGTGCGACGCCGGTGATAATGAACCCGCCCCCGCGCTTCCGGCGCGACGACGGCTCGTTCACGAACTGGTGAGGTTTCCTTGATCACCGCACTGATCACCGGCGCCGCCGGGAACGTCGCCGGGCAGCTCCGTCCCGGCCTGGAGGGGCTCGACCTGCGGGTGACCGACAGGCGTGACGTCCAGGGCTGGGACGGCGCCGAGGTCGTCGTCGGCGATCTGTCCGATCCCGCGTTCGCGGCCGAGGCCGTCGATGGCGTCGACGCCGTGGTCCACCTGGCCGCCTCTCCCAACCCCTCCGCCCCGTGGGCCGACCTGCGGAGCCCGAACGTCGACACGGTCGCCACCGTGCTCGACGCCGCCCTGGCCGCGGGCGTCGCGAAGGTCGTCCTGGCCACGTCGGTGCACGTCATGGGCGGCTACGCGCGGCCGGGCGAGGCGGTCGTCAATCCCTCCTGGCCGGCCCGTCCGTGCTGCCGATACGGCGCGACCAAGGCCTTCGCCGAGGCGTACGGTTCCGTGATCGCCGCGTCGGGCGACACCTCGGTCGTCTGCCTGCGGCTGGGCCTGTGCCTGCCGACGCCGACGACCACGGGCAACATCGCCGAGTGGCTCGCGCCCGCCGACCTGCGGCGGCTGGTCCGCGCGGCGCTGGCGGCCAAGGTGCGCTACGGCGTCTACTTCGGGATCTCGGCCAACACGCGCCGCCTCTTCGACCTCTCCAACGCCCGCGCCGACCTCGGCTACGAGCCCCGGCTCGACTCCGAGGTGTTCGCCGGTGATGTGCGGCCGGGCCCCGCAGGCCTGTGCGCGGTGACGCACACCGCGCACAGGCCCGCCTGACGCGGCAACCGGCGTGGATATGCGACGGGGTCAGGCGGACGGGTGCGTGTCATCGCGCACCCGTCCGCCTGACCCCGTGTCTCACGCTCGCCCTCGGCAGGCCACGTCTTCGGCCGGGATCACGACCTCGACGCGCTCTTGGTGACCTTTCCCTTGGCGTACGTCCGCCCGTGGTTCCCGCGGAAGAGGCGAAACTCCGCGATGAGGGTCTGACCCGAAAATCTCACCTTGGCCAGGCATGCGGCAGCGAACCCCTGGCTGGGGTCTGTCAATCAAACGGCTCTGGCTCACTTTCGGTGGTAACCGAGCGTGGTCACAGGCGATAAGGGCGCGCTGGGGACGAATCAGCCGGCCAAAAGGGGTCGTGACGCGATCCGGCGCGCAAGGGCGCGGGCAATCGCACGATCTTTCGGGCGTTTGATAAGGAACTCGCCCAGCTCCGCGACGTCAGCTTGATGCACACGTTCCGTTACCACCGAAAGTGAGCCAGAGCCGTTAACTGGACAGACCCGCACTGTGGGAGCGCCGGGATCTACCGCTACGCGACAAGACCCTGTTTCGGCTGGTCTATGAGTCAGCCGCCCGCGCCCACGAGGTCCTCGGCCTCAACGTCGGCGACCTGGTGACCGAGGCCAAACGCGGCCGGGTGCAGCGCAAGGGCGGCGCCACCGACTGGATCCAATGGCAGTCCGGCACCGCCCGGCTACTGCCCCGCCTGCTGGCCGGCCGCCGCCGGGGGCCGGTGTTCCTCACCGACCGGCGCCCCGGCCCGGCACGCACACCCGCCGCCGCCGACCTGTGTCCTGACACCGGGCGGGCCCGGCTGTCATATGAGCGCGCCGAGTACCTGTTCAAGCAGGCCACCAAGCCCCTCGACCCGGCCGGCGCGGGCTTCACCCTGCACCAGCTGCGCCATTCGCGGCTGACCCACCTGGGCGAGGACGGCTGGTCCTCGTCCATGCTGATGGCCCTGTCCGGCCACCAGAACCTGCGCACTCTCGGCATCTACGTCAATCCCAGCGCCGAAGCCGTCGCCGCAGCGCTCGCTGAACACGACCCTGGCCGCCGACGCCTCTGACCAGAAGAGGGGCTTCAATTAGCCCCTGAACGGCGTCAATTGATGGCTCTCACCTGCAGGAACGCCGTTGTTTGCGGCTCCTGACACGATTCTTAATGGCACCCCTACCTGAGTCCACCGAGACGGAGGGCGTCCCTCATCTCGCTGAGTTTCGCGGTCGTGGCTGGGGTCCACTCCTTCGCCTGCTCCCCGAGGCGGAGGGCATCCTCGATCTCGCTGAGTTTCGCGGAGGACAGGACGCCCGCTTGCTCGATCAGGTCGTCCCGGGACACCGTGGTCAGCCACGTGCAAGGAGTCATGCCTGGATGAGGGAACGCTATCCGCAGCACGCCTTCAAAGGGCAGTCCTTCTCCGGCTCCTACTGCCACTTCGACGCCCAGACCGCTGAGGTCGACGCCCGCCGGAGCGACGACCTGCATCGCCCGGAACCCGGATGCATCGTCTCCCGACAGCAGGACGACCGGCCGCCGCTCGTCGAACGCGACCCACCAGACTTCGCCACGTTGCACATGTCCTCCTGACACTGGGGGGCAGACCCGGACGGCGTGCAGGGATCCGGCGCGCCGCATGCCGTCGGCCTCGGTGTAGAGTCCTTCGGCGTCGGCGAACCGGCCCTCGATGAGGGCCAGGGTCGCCAGCACCACCTCCTGGCGGGCCGGCCGCAGGCTCTATCCCACCACCGCACGGGGCCGTATCGGGTAGGCCCGTGCGGTGGTGGGGTGTCACACGGTGATCTCAAGGGGCTCTTCGGCCTTGATGGTGTGGCGGCGGGTCGGGAGCATCGATGTCGGGTGGGAGATGCTCCAGGCCGCGGTCTTGCAGATCACCTCCTTGAGGCGTGCGGCCAGCTTGCCGGTGGTTGCGGACGGTTTGGGCTGGTCGTCCGGGGTCACCCACTGCACGATGGCGTCGCGGCGGCCGAGGCTCACGCACTGGCCCAGGTAGCCGATCTTGTTCTGGGGGATCGGGCGTCCGGTCAGGCGAGCGGCGATGGCATCGGCCGCCAGGTGGGCCGAGGGAACTCCCGAGGCGCAGGACATCCGCAGTGGAGTGCCGCTCGCGCCCGGTGCGAGCGCGGCATCGCCGACGGCGTAGACGTCGGGGTGCGAGACCGACCGCATCGTGTCGTCGACGACGATCTGCCCGGTCGCGGAGACCTGCAGGGTCGTGGCCGCGGCGATGGGGTGGACGGCGAAGCCGGCCGTCCAGACGGTCACCTGGGCCGGGATCGCGCGGCCGTCGGCGGTGACCGCGCCGGTCGGCTCGACGCCCGCGATGTCGGTGTGCTCGTGCAGGGTGATGCCGAGCCGGTCGAACGCCTTGCGCAGGTGGTTCTGGGCCTTCTCGCTCAGCCAGTCGCCGAGGCCGCCGCGGGCGGCGAGTGAGACCTCGAGGTCCGGCCGGGCTTCGGCGATCTCGGTGGCGGCTTCGATGCTGGTGAGGCCACCACCGACGACGAGCACGGTTCCACCAGCGCCGAGTTCGGCCAGACGCGCACGCAGCCGCAGCGCGGACTGCTTGCCGGCGATATCGTGGGCGTGCTCTGCGACGCCGGGCACGCCGTGGTCGGCGGCGGCGCTGCCGAGGGCGTAGACGAGCGTGTCGTAGGCGAGCTCGCCGGGACCGTCGGCGTCGACGACGTGGACGGTCTTGCGTTCGGCGTCGACGGCGGTGACCCGCGCCAGCCGCACCTGCACGCTCGTGCCTGCGAAGACGTCGGTCAGTGCGCGCGGCTTCAGGTCCTGGCCGGCCGCGAGTTGGTGCATGCGGACGCGCTCGACGAACTCGGGATCGGCGTTGACGAGGGTGATCTCGGTGTCGGCGGGGTGCAGGCGCTTGGCCAGGCGCCCGGCGGCGTTCGCTCCGGCGTATCCGGCCCCGAGAACGACGATCTGGTGCTTCATGGTGTCACCCACTCCTGTCTGGCTGGTGTTGCTTCCTGAACCGGACAGCGGCACGAACCCTGACAGGAGTGGACTGTGATCCAGGTCACCAGGTGTCGGTGAGCGGTTCCCCGTGTTCGTAGGTGGCCCACTGGCGCGTGGCGCGCTCGAGCTTGCTGGGGTTCGCCTGGGTGTGGACGGCCGCGATGCCGTCGGTGGTTACGTCCAGCGAGACGACGGTGGCGACCCGGTCTCCGACCATCAGCACCAGCGCGGGTACGCCGTTGGCGACCGCGGCGAACAGGACGGGCTGGCCGCCGATCATCTCCCACTTGGCCGCGGTGGGCTTGAACAGCCCGCGCAGGAACCTCGCCACCGCCAGTGCACCGGTGATCGGCCGAGGCA
Source organism: Streptosporangium sp. NPDC023825 (assembly GCF_040639575.1). NCBI lineage: Bacteria > Bacillati > Actinomycetota > Actinomycetes > Streptosporangiales > Streptosporangiaceae > Streptosporangium > Streptosporangium sp. NPDC023825. The sequence goes on from NZ_JBFAAE010000056.1 coordinate 19,669, forward strand.
GCGAGAAGACCACGCCGCCACCGTCACCGACGTGGATCGCGTCGTCGGTCAGCATCCGCACCAGTGAGTCGGTCCTGCCGCTGAGTGCCGCGGCGAGGAACTCCTCGACGATCTTGCGGGCCGCGGCCGCGTCGACCTCCACCCGGCGCCGGTCGGCGGCCAGGTGCTGCTTGGCACGCCGGTAGATCTGCTGACAGTTCGACTCGGTGAGGTCGAGCACCTCGGCGATCTCGCCGTGCGAGTAACCGAACGCCTCGCGCAGCACGTACACGACGCGTTCCTTGGCCGAGAGCCGCTCCATCAGCGTGATCATCGCGATCGAGACCGACTCACGCTGCTCGACGGTGTCGGACGGACCGAGCATCTGGTCCCCGGCGAGGACCGGCTCGGGTAGCCACTGGCCCACATAGGTCTCCCGCCTGGCCCGCGCCGAGGTGAGCCGGTTGAGGCAGATGTTGGTGAGCACCTTCGTCAGCCATGCCTCGGGCGTCTCGATGAGCGCCCGGTCGGCGGACTGCCAGCGCAGGAACGTGTCCTGCACCACATCCTCGGCATCGTTGGCCGACCCCAACAGGCGGTACGCGATCGCCTCCAACCGCGCCCTGGATCCCTCGAACACCTCAACCTCGTGCGCACTGACCAGCATGGTTCGAATTTAACCATCCGCACCGGTCACCGTGATCCTTCTGAGCGTGCTCAGCCCCCTCCGCCGGCGATGTAGGCGGCGGGGTCGTAATGGAGGCGCAGCCGCTGGATCCTGCCGTCGGCGAAGGTGAAGAACTCGGTGAACCTGACGGTGCCCTTGGGCAAGTGGGCGTCGTAGAGAACGGCGCTGGCTTCGGGCCCGTTGACCTCCTGGATTCCCTCGATCTCGCCGACACTTGCGATGAACCCTTTGACGCCCTGCCGGAAGCGGGCCGCCCCGATGACGTGTCCGGCGAGGGGGCCCTCGAACTCGAGGTCGTCGGCCAGGAGGGGCGCAAGTTCCCGGCCCCCGTCGTAGTTCTCGATCCCGCCCGTGAGGACCCGGTAGTAGGCCCTGAGCAGGGAAGGTGCGTTGTCGCTGACGACGGTCATGCGGTCTCCCTGGATCACCGGTTGCTGGTTGAGAAAATAAACCACGAAGTTGAGAAAGACAACCATGGCCGGATACGGTGAGATCATGCGCTCGTACAACCAGTACTGTTCGATGGCCCGTGCGCTGGACCTGGTCGGCGACCGCTGGACGCTGCTCATCGTCCGCGAACTGCTCACCCAGGGGCCCTGCCGCTTCGCCGACCTGCGACGCGGACTGCCCGGCATCGCCAGCAACCTGCTCGCCGATCGCCTGCGCGAGATGGAGTCGGCCGGGCTGATCGCTCGGCACGACGAGCCGCCGCCGGTCGCCGCGACGCTGATCGGTCTCACCGGCCGTGGCCAGGACCTGGGCGGCGTCGTGCGCGAACTCACCCGCTGGGGCGCCCCCCTGATGCTCTCCCCGCCGGACGGCGACGCGTTCAGGATGCACTGGTTCACGCTGCCCCTGCGCCACCTGTGCCGGGACGGCTCACCCGGGGACCCGGCCGTCACCGTGCGCCTGGGCGACCTGTACGACGGCTGCGACATCATCGCCGACCACGGCCGCGTCGACGTGCGTCCCTGCTCGACCGGGCGCCGGCCCGACGCCACGATCACGGCGCCGCCGCAGGTGCTCGTCGCGCTCTTCACCGGACTGATGACCCCCGCGACAGCCATGACCGAGGGGCTGGTCGTCGAGGGCTCCGCGGCGGCACTGGACCGCCTTCTCCCGAAAAGGGAGGCCACCGATGGCTGACGGTCGGGACACGCCACACCGCGATCTGCTCCGGAAGGTCGCCGAAGACTTCGGCGACGACCCGGACGTCGCCATGGCGACGATGTTCCGCAGCCCGGGACTCCGCACCGGCGGCAAGATCTTCGCCTTCCTCGGTCGTCGCGGTGAGCTCATCGTGAAACTCCCACGGGATCAAGCTCGCCGGCTCCTCGACGCGGGAACCGCCGAACACGTGACGATGGGAACGCGGACCATGCGGGAATGGGTCGCGTTCCCGGCCCGGGACGGCGACACGGCCACACTCGCGCTGTGGCGGAACATGGCGCACGACGCCCACCGGTACGTGGACTCCCTGCGACGGTCAAGCTGATCGGCGGGTCCGCTCCGGCCTCCGCCGCGCTTCGCACCCCGAGGATCGCCACGAGATCACCCAGGGATGTGCCGGCACCCTCACGCCGCATCAAGGCGAGCCAGCAACGCGGCGGCGGCCGCCTTACTGGCCCCGCTCCCCTCACCGCGCACCGTCGTGCCGGTGGCGAGCAGGCGGGTGACGGCCGCCGCAGTGAAGGACGGCGCGTGCGACGGCCCGGTCGACTCCACCGCCCAGGCGACCGCCTCGATACGGCCCTGCTGGGTCAGCTCGTTCAACACGCTCACCGGATGACGCTCCCCCGAACCCGTCCCAGCCGACAACCCCGGCGAGCCCGCCGTCACCGGCGCGGCCGCGGCTGGGCTGATCTGGATGCCGGCTTCCTTCAGCCATGCCTTCAACGTGAAGGTCTCCACGTTCAAACTCTCGGCGGCCTGGCGGATCGTCAGCCCCCCTGAGAGCAGCGTCTGGGCGACCTCGACGACGCGGGCGCGTTCGCGGCGCCGGTCCTCCTCGGTGGGCAGGTCCATCCGGGCCGCGTGCTCGGCCGCCCCGGCCTCCAGCATCTCCCCGGCGCGCACCAGGCAGGCGACGCTGCAGTACAAGCCCAGGCGGATGTGGCGGCCCTTGCCGCCCGGCGCACGCTCCAGCAGATACCAGCCCGCCGGCACCCACACCCCACGCTCGGCGCGCTGGCAGATCCGGCAGAAGAACGACCGCTCGCTCTCCTGGTGGCCACCGCGGGTGGCGGCCAGGCCGCCGCGGCGACGCGAGGCCGGAACCAGATGCTGCTCGTCGGTACTCACGGCACTCCACCCTGCCAGAGCAGCCTCACCGTCGAGGACTGCAGAGCCAGCGAGTGGCACAGCGGAGGCGGCCCTTCCGACGCCGAACATGACACAAGCCCTGACAACAACCAACGATCAATCAGACAGCATCACAGCAGCACAACCCATAGACACCATATGAACCATTTGTGTCCGTTCCGCGCGAAGGTTGCAAACCCTCTTCGTCGTGAGCTGCGGGTTGCAACGTAGGTCCGGACGAAGGTCGCCGATCTTGTTCAGACTTACTTTGCATATTCGGTTGATCTTGTCGGGAGGGACCGCTCTCATGGCGACCTCGGAGATCCCCGAGAGGCGGGATTGCGGTGTGAGTACTACCCGGCCAACGGCGATCAGCGCAGAGGCCGGAACGACAATTCTGCTGGACCCCGCTGGATAACGATCATGCAAACACCTGCTTGGATGCAGGCCACGGGCGTCTAAATGGGGGATGACATACTCACGCCAAGAGATCATGGAGCAGCAGGCCGACATCATCGGCTTGCTGCTCCACCACATCCATGCCCCGCTCGTCGACGCCGAGCGCATCCGTGGCGTTCTGCCAGTCGCGGCCCCGGCTGAGGCGATCAGGGTGGTTGTCGGCGCCCGCCGGGCGGACCGGCTGACGGCCTACGAGATCCCCTTGCGCGAGGACGACGGCCTGCGCAGCGGTTACGACGTCATCGCCCTGTTGCGCGCCGTGCTCAGCACCCCACGCTCGCTCGACGCCGGTGTCGGCGCCGTGATGGGCATGCCCCTCGTCCGGGTGGACCCCGCCGTCGTCGAACCCGCCGAGGACACACCGGACGATCTGGCGCTGAGGGTGGTGCGCACCCTCGTCCGCCCCTTCACCGAAGATCGTCCCAAGCCGCTTCTGTTGGGCTTCCTGTTGCTGGGTTCGGACCGGCTGCGGCTCTACCTGGAAAGCCCGAAGGCCGGGCCCGGGACGACTGCCGTGGACCTAAGTCTGTCGGGTGCGCTCACCGCGCTGCTGACCGCGCTGCCCTCTCTTATCGACGAGCAGTATCGGACCAGGCCGACCGACGACGATCCGCACTGCGCACGCGTGGTCGACCTCGCCGACTGGTAGAGGTTCACACGAGCCGGGTCTGTCAATCAAACGGCTCTGTCGCAGATTCGGTGGTGACGGAACGTCTCCTGCGTCACGGTGAGTCATGGGTGACGTCGACGAGCTGGTGAGTGTCGTGTTCTCGGGCTTATTGCCGCTGGTCGTGGAGTCTGTGGAAGATGAGGGGGAACATATCCGGGTGCGGGCGCGGACCCCGGACCGATCAGTCGCGTGCCCGCGCTGTGGAGCCGAGACCGCCCGGGTGCATGGCTACCACGAGCGGAGCGTTGCAGATGTCCCGGTCGATGCACGCCACGTGCTCGTGGCGGTGCGGATCCGCCGCCTGGTATGCCCGACGCGCGGCTGCCATCAGACGTTTCGCGAACAGTTGCCCGGCGTGCTGGAACGCTACCAGCGGCGCACTCCCCGCCTTGTCGGCCAGATCGGCGCGGTGGTCCGTGAGTTGGCCGGACGTGCCGGCGCGCGTACCTTATCCGCCCTGGCCGTGCACGTGTCGCGGCATACCGCCTTGCGCATCTTGCTCCGCCTGCCTCTGCCACGGCTTCAGGTGCCCCGCGTCCTGGGGGTGGACGACTTCGCCCTGCGCCGACGTCACCGCTACGCCACCGTGCTGATCAACGCCGAGACCCGCCAGCGCATCGACGTCTTGCCCGAGCGCACCGCCGACACCCTCGAAGCCTGGCTGCGCACCCATCCCCAAGTGCAGGTCGTGTGCCGAGACGGCTCCGGCACCTACGCCGAGGCGATCCGCCGCGCCCTCCCGCAAGCGATCCAGGCCGGCGATCGGTGGCACCTGTGGCACGGCCTCGGCCAGGCCGTCATGAAAGAGGTCGCCGCGCACAGCGCCTGCTGGGCCAAAGCCGGCCCGCCCCCACAGGACGGCCCCCGGGCACAAAACACCCTGCAGCGCTGGCACCAGGTCCACGACCTGCTCGGCAAGGGCGTCGGCCTGCTGGAGTGCGCGCGCCGCTTGAACCTGTCCCTCAATACCGTCAAGCGCTACGCACGCGTGTCCGAACCCGGACGGCTGCGACGCGCCCCGCAGTACCGGCCCACCCTGGTGAGACTTTTCTCAATACTTGGCCCTTTTTCAGGGAAGATGGCCCGCGATCATGGCCGGGATCCAGCATCGCCGCGGCTCCCGGTCATGAATACTGTGCGTCCCGGCCGGGCGAGCAGTTCTTCAAACCGATCCGCCAACTGATCGAATCGGTCAACGACACCCTCAAAAGCCAGCTCGACCTCGAACTACACGGCGGGCGCAATCCAGCAGAGATGGCCGCCCGCATCGCTCAGCGGATCCTGGCGTTGACCACCGCGATCTAGCACAGCCCTGCCACCGCCAGCCCATCACCCGGTCACTGATCGCCTACGACCACCGACCGGACTTCGGGCTTACTCGTCTGGTAGTACTTCGTTAGGTTGCTTTGATCTAAGGGATTGGGTTCGGCCTGCTGCTCTCGCGGACTTGGGGGAGATCGAGCGGTTGCGGGGTGAGCTGGCCGCGTTCGTGGCCGAGGTGTTCGCGTCGGTACCGCGCCGAGATCAGCGGGCGAAGGGCGACTGCTGCCTGCGGGGGTTGATGCTGGACGGGCGACGCAAGTCGATCCAGCCGATGGCCGAGCGCCTGCCGGACGGTGACATGCAGGGGTGCAGCAGTTCGTCAGCCAGTCCACCTGGGATCATGCGCCCGTGCTGCGGGCGATCGCGACCAAGCTGCCCGCCGCCATCACCCCCAGGTGTGGGTGATCGACGATGTGTCCTTTCCCAAGGACGGGAACATGTCGGCGGGGGTGGCCCGCCAGTGGTGCGGGGCGCTGGGCAAGCAGGCCAACTCTCAGGTCGCGGTCAGCCTGCACGCCGCCTGTGATGCGGCGTCGGTGCCGATCTCCTGGCGGCTGTTCCTGCCCAAGGAGTGGGACCACGACGCCGGACGCCGCTCCAAAGCCCAGATACCCGATGAGGTCAGACACCGCGAGAAGTGGCGGCTGGCGCTGGATCTGATCGACGAGGCGATCGGCTGGAGGCTGACCCCGAAGGTGATCGTCGCCGATGTCGGCTACGGCCAGATCACCGCCTTTCGGCGCGGCCTGGCCGAGCGGGGTCTGGCCGAGCGGGGTCTGGCCGAGCGGGGTCTGGACTACGTCGTCGCGGTCCGCTCCGATGAGTCCGCCCACCCCCACGATGCGCTACCCCCCGTACCGGCGTGGAGTGGTAACGGCCGCAAACCTGCTGCCCGCTACCGCACCCCGCCATCCCCGCTGAAGGATTTGGCCACCGAGGTCGGCCGCAAGGCCTACCGGCACGTGACCTGGCGAACGGTTCCGAAGGTGCGATGCGCTCGCGGTTTCGGGTTCGGAGTGTGCGCCCGGCCGGGGTCACGACCCGCAGGCACACAATGGCCAGGGCAGGAGGAACGGCCGGCTGGGACGGTGTGCAGGAAGTCCAGCCAGAACTCGGCCGCGCCCTTGATCGCCGGATAGGCGGTGTCGAGATGCCAGCGCCTTCGCGTCGCCAACGCGACGGCACCGCTCGCCTGTCCGGGGTACGGAGGGAACCTCGGTGTCGGGATGGCCGCCACCCGCGGTGGCCATCAGGAGAATGAGCGGAGAGGGCGTCATCTGTCCACGAGCAGCCGGTCAACGCGCGCGAGCAGCCGCTCGATCGGCTCGCACGCCGTGCAGCGCCACAAGCGGACGGTCCCATCCCCGTGGGTGGTGGCTATCCGCCCGTCGTCGGGGGAGAATTCGACGCTCTCGACGCTCGTGGCGAATCCTCCGACGGTGACGGGCGGGGCGACCATGTCGGTGCGCCAGATCCGCACCGTGCCGTCGTGCCCCGTGCCGGCCACCCATCGTCCGTCCGGGCTGAAGGCGACCCACCAGACCACATTCTGATGGCCGCGAAGGACGAGCGCGCCGCCGCCTCCTGACGTGGGCCAGATCCTGACCGTGCCGTCGGTGCCCGCGCTGGCCAGCCGGCGCCCGTCCGGGCTGAAGGCCACTCCCCACACGAGGCCCTGATGGCCGCGGAGCACCAACGGCTCGGCGGCGCCCCCGCTCTCCCAGATTCGCACGGTGCCGTCCTTTCCGCCGGTCGCCACCTGGCGCCCGTCAGGGCTGAAGGCGGCGTACCGGATCTGCTCGGTGTCGGCCCGCCGTACAACGGGGGGCGCCGCACCGGTCAGGTCCCAGATTCGCAGGGTGCCGTCGAGGCCGGCACTGGCCACGCGGCGCCCGTCAGGGCTGAAGGACACGCTCCACACGATGCCCTTATGGCCACGGAGCGTCACCGGTTTCGAACCGTCCGTCAGGTTCCAGATCCGCAGGGTGCCGTCGGTACTCGCACTGGCCACGCGGCCGTCGGGGCCGGTCGCGACGTCGACGACCTCGTCCTTGTGACCTCGCAGTACCCTGGACGCTTCGCGCGCGGGGTCCCAGACTCTCACGACGCCGTCCACTCCGCCGCTGACCACCCGCCGGCCGTCGGGAGTGAACGCCGCCGACCATGCCGCCCCTTCGTGGCCACGCAGCACTGACGGGTCGCCCATCCCCCTGGGGTCCCAGATCCGGACCGTCCCATCGTCGCCGGCCGTCGCGAGCCTGCGGCCGTCCGCGCTGAACGACGCGCTCCACACCACCCGCTGATGGCCGCGCAGCACGAGCGGGTCACCGGTTTGCGTGGACGACCAGACACGCACGGTGGAGTCGTCGCTGGTCGTCGCCAGCCGATGGCCGTCGCGGCTGAACGCCAGGCCCTCGGCCGTCCCTTCGTGGCCATGCAGCACGCGGGGCTGTCCCTTCCCGCCGGTTCTCCACAGGCGAGCGGTGCCGTCGACGCTCACGCTGGCCAGAATCTTGCCGTCCGGGCTGAACGCGACCGTCTTGACCGCGTCCTCGTGTCCGCGCAGCACCCGCGGCCGGCCGCCACCGGACGCGCTCCACATACGTATAGATCCGTCGTCAGCGCCACTGGCCACGAAGCGCCCGTCCGGACTGAACGCCACGCCCTTGACCGCCCCCCCGTGCCCACGCAGGAATGTCGCCTCGCCGCCGCCGACGTCCCACAGGCCTGTCGTGCCGTCGTCTCCGGCACTGGCCAGACGGCGCCCGTCGGGACTGAAGGCCACCGCCCACACGGGGCCGTCGTGCCCGGTCAGAACGACGGGCTCAACGCGGCCGCTCAGCTCCCATACCCGGATCGTCCCGTCGAGCCCCGCCGCCGCGAGACGGCGCCCATCAGGGCTGAACTGAGGGCTCCACACCTCTCCGCGGTGCCCCCGCAGCACCAACGGCGCGTCCGCGGTCACTCCCTCTCCCGACCAGGACCACACGCGGACGAGACCGTCCGCGCTGGAGGCGGCCAATCGGCGCCCGTCCGGGCTGAACGCCACGCCCAGCGCCCGTCCGAGGCCGGGGATCGTGGCGACGAGGTGGTCGTCGGCGACGCCCTGCCGCAAGACCGCCACCGCCTCGGCGGTCGGCCACAGCGCGTACGCCCTCCTGGCCAGGCGCAGGCCCCGTTCGGGACTGAGCTGCAGCTCGGCGCGGGCCTCGGCGGCGAGCTGGCGCGAGAGCGCGACGTCCCGCTGATCCTGGGCCTCGCGGGCCTGCTTCACGGCTACGCCGGCGAGCACGCTCACCACGACGGTCACCGAGACGAGAGCGGCCAGCACTGTCCTGACGCGTCTGCGCCGGCCCTCTCGCTCTGCGACCTCCCGGTGTCGGCTCGCCTGCAGGAAGGTGTGTTCGAGGTCGTTGAGCCCGTCGCGCCGCTGGCCGTCCCATCTCCTCAGGCGTGCGCCGCGGTACAGGAACGCCTCGTCGCGGTCGTGCTCGTCCCACTCGGCCGCGGCGCCGGTCAGCCTCAGGTGCGCCCACAGCAGTTCCCGGTCCTCCTCCAGCCACGAACGCAGCCGGGGCCATCCGCGGATCAGCGCCTCGTGTGCGATCGTCACGCTGTCTTCCTCGGCGGTGATCAGTCGTGCGGCGATCAGCGTGTCGAGCACGTGGGCGGCCCGGTCGCTGTCGGGTCCTCCCGTCATCTCGGCGCGCGAGGCCCGCCGCCGGGAGTCCTCGGTGCCGTCGCCGGGAACGGTCAACCGCAGGAACAGCCTCCTGGCCACCTCGCGCTCGGCCTCGCCGAGTCCGCCGTACACGCGCTCGGCGGTCTGGGCGACAGCCCCGCGCACGCCGCCGGCCGCGCGGTAGGCGGCGACGGTCAGCGACGCGCCGCGCTGGCTGCGCCAGGTCTCCAGCAGCGCGTGCGAGACCAGCGACAGCGCCCCGGGCTCCTGGCGCGCCTCGTCCACGACGAGTTCCACCAGCTCGGGCTGCACCTTGAGGCCCATCTGCTGGGCGGGCCGGGTGACGGCGCAGCGCAGGTCGTCCTCCTCCATGGGGCCGACCAGGATCTGGTTGTCCTGCAGCGCCGCCACTAGCGCCGGGTAGAACGCGCAGTGCGCGTAGAAGTCGGCGCGCACGCTCAGCACGAGGCGCACGCGGGGCTCAGCGGAGGCGGCCAGCAGCGCCGCGACGAAGCGGTCGCGCTCGCCCCGGTCCCCGCAGAGGGTGAAGATCTCCTCGAACTGATCCACCACGATCACCAGATGCGCCGTGGCCGCCCCGCCCGCCAGTAGCTGTGCGCACATCGATTGCACGGCCTGCGGATCGTCGGCGAGTGCGGTCTGGACCGAGCAGGCCGCCACGCCCTGCGCGTTCGCCAACGTGATCGCCAGTTCCTGGACCGGCCGCTCACCTGGCGTCAGGCAGACGACCCGCCACCCCTGGCCGCCGCCGACGTCCCCCCGCTCGACGGCGGGCAGCACCCCCGCCTGGAGCAGCGACGACTTTCCCGTTCCCGAGGGGCCGAAAAGGGCCAGAAAAGGCGTGTGCAGCATTCTCTCGCACACCTGCCGCAGCAGGCGTTCACGGCCGAAGAACAACGACGCGTCCTGCGGCCCGAACGTCATCAGCCCCAGGTACGGAGACGTCTTTTCCTGATCGCGGGCGGGTTCGGCGGTGGTGGTCTCCTCACTGAGGGAGTGCCACCGCTTCCGCCATTCCTCGGGGTTGCCACCGCACGCCTCGACGTAGGCGAGCGTGACGGGCAGGCTCGGCATGACCGCGCCGCCGGCGGCCTCGGAAAGAGCGGTCACGGAGAAGTGCGTGCGCCTGGCCAGCTCCCGGTAACTGGGCTTTCCCGCGTCGATTCGCAGGTTCCGTAACTCCAGAGCGAACCGATGGAGAGGGATGTTCTCCGGGTCCAGCTCACGCTCACGCCGCCCCAATCGCACCTCCGGTCGCTCTCGCCCCTCAGTCTAGTCGGACAATCAGGGCATATCTGAGACCGAACGGGGCCCGGGAAGCGACGGCGGCCTCCGAGGCGTCAAAACCGGACAAATCCAATCGAACGGAAGTTGTCGCACTTCAGACCCGGCTTCGCCGTGCTCCACCGCCTGACGATTGTTTGTCCAGTGACGCCTCCAGCACTGGACATTCCCCCGGTGGGCTAGAACCGAGGGGCACAAGGCGATACCGCGGAAGTGCCACTCAGCGGGGGCCGAGCGGACTCACTCCCGCCTCGGCAGGAAACGAGCGGCGACTCCCGCCGCCGGAAACTCATCGTTAGGAAACGGGGGCAATGAACGAACGCGGTGACGCGTCGAGTCGCGGCGGTGGCGCTCGCGGCCGGGGTCGTGGCCGGTACGGGTGCCGTGAGCGCGCCGGCGGCCAGCGCCATGGGAACCGCGCACCAGGGCTTCGACACCTGTATCCAGTACAACTGCAGCGGCACCGGGACGCAGACCTGGCGGACGACCATCAGCGGGACGACGATCGGCGGGAGTTACAAGTTCAAGGAATCCAACCACCTGCGCGTCTACTGCGGCTGACCACGGAGGCCCAGGGCCGCGTGCATGCGGGCGCTCCGCGACCACTACCGGGGACAAGGATCCCGAAGCGATTTTCATGTGGTTCTCATGACCGCATGAATAAATGCCCCGTTCAGTGACAACTGAACCGATCGCCAGATTCAGAAAATCGGAGGAAAAAGATGAGAAAGAATGTTACCCGAGCCGCAGTGATCGTAGCTCTTTCCGGAGCCGCGCTCGTCGGCGTGGTATCGCCCGCGTCCGCCGGAACGAAGCCGGGGTGTGTGTCGGTCGAGGTGCATAGCTTTAACTCTGTCACGATGCACAACAACTGCTCGACGAGCCACCGCTTGAGGGTTATCTGGAAGAACGCCCGGGACTCCGGGTGCTTCACGGTCAACGCCGGCGCTTCGAAAGACGTGAACGCCTTCAACCAGCCGTTCGCCTCGTACGACAAGGTTGTTACCTGCTAAGAACCTTCGTGGCATCAAGCGCGACAACAACTCCGCCCCCCGTCGTCACCACCAAACATCCATCGATCTCCCGATCGTTGGATTTTCGCGACGGGAACCGGAGTTGTTGTCGCGCTGTTCGCAACCGGTTCACGTCTCGTGTCCCGGCCGAGTGCCTGTTGGATGTCGACGGCGAGGTGGCGGCGTGTCCGGCTCGCGCCGAGGACACGTTGAGGGTGCTCTGCGGGCCGACGGTGCCGTAAGCCCAACCGCGCGACCGCTGCCTGATCAAACGCCACGCCGCACAGCCCCGGGCTCGCCGACCAGATCATCGCCACCACCCGCCACCCGCTTGAAAGGCTGACTGGTGAGCGACCTGAGACGCAGCCCGATGCCTAGGTCCTGAACGAGCCGGGAGGCCGTCGTCGTCCCGCCTGCCCTCGTGTTGAGCGACCGTCACACCGGATCATCGATCGCCGGTGATGACAGCAGGAGTCGACGGGAAGCCTGGCCCGGCTGAATTCGCATGAGCACGCGCTGCTCTCAACCGATGGTCTGCTCAACAATGAAGAGGTAGGCACGTGTTACGCAGGGTTATCACAATGATCGCCTCGGCCCTCGTCTTGACGGGGTCACTGCTCAGCGCACCGCAGGTCCCAGCCGCTTCGGCACAGTCTCAGGACAGAGTCATCATCTCAGGAGACTGGAACGGCGACGGCGAGGACACATACGGCATCGTGGACACCTCCACGAACCCGATGACGTGGTATCTGACCGACGGATCCTACAACTACTGGATCGACAACCTCGAACCCCACACCGTCTTCACCTACGGTGCTCGTGGCACGCATCCGATCGTGGGCGACTGGAACAACGACGACCGCGACACCCCGGGGGTCTTCGTACGCACCGGCGGAACGCCATCGTGGCAGTTGCGCAACAGCAACTCGTCGGGATCGGCCAATGTGACCTTCGGCTACGGCGCGGCCTCGGACACCCAGCCCCTGGTCGGCGACTGGGACAAGGACGGCGACGACACCCCGGGCCTGTTCCGGCCCGGAAGTCCCAACTCCTACCTGTTGCGCAACAGCAACACCCAGGGAGCGGCCGACCTCACCTTCACCTACAGCAGCGGGGCGGGCAAGCCCATCGCGGGCGACTGGAACAACGACGGCCGCGACACCGTAGGGTTCATCAGCACCGGCACCAACCCTTTCACCTGGTACCTGCGTAACAGCAACACCCAGGGATCGGCCGACGTGACGTTCACCTACGGCAGCGGCAACGCGTCGTCGGTGTTCTTCGCCACCGGCGACTGGGACGGCAACGGCTCCGACAACCCCGCGGTCGTGCTGCCTCTCACCAACGGCCCCTTCCAGTGGCATCTGCGTGACAGCAACACCAGCGGCGTCGCCACCAGCAGCGTGCGCTACAACCCCGTCACGCCGCTGAAACTGATGCACTTCAACATGGCCGGCGGTGCGCTGAACGGAGGCGACTATCCGATCGTCCACCGGATCCTCACGGAGGTGCAGACGCGCCGACCCGACGTGATCTCCCTCAACGAGGTCTGCGAGCGCCAGTACGACCACCTGGTGGACCAGTTGGAGACGGCCGGCTACGCGATGGAGGGCTATTTCCAGGAGTCGCGCCTGGTCGTTCCTGACTGCGTCCACCTGGGGGATACCCGCACCAGGGCCGGCAACGCCATCCTCGTGCGCGCCGATGTGACCGAGGAGAAGGGATACATGTTCACCACCGATCACCGGCTGGAGGAGCGCGACCTGCCGACGTTGCTGGAGGAACGCAGCGTCGCGTGCGTCACCGCGGTCTTCCCGACCACCAGTCAGCCGGTGAAGGCCTGCTCGACCCATTTGTCCGACGGCGACGCGACCGGCGCGCAGGCCGAGACCCGCGAGCTGTTCCGGGTCTTCGCCCCGGAGGCGAACTCCAGGCCGTTCATCTTGATGGGCGACCTCAACCTCACCCCCGATGACACCGCAGTCGGCCGGCTCTACTACCCGAGCGGAAACGGGTACTTCTGGGAGACCGACTCCTACTGGGACAGCTGCATCGGCGAGGACGGGATGTGCGAACCCGTCCAGGGCGGTCGGCCTACCCGGGTCGGCGGCAATCGAAAGATCGACTACACCTTCGTCAGCCGTGACCACTTCGACATAACCACAACGCTCAGCGGCGTCGACATCGTCAACGCCGGTACCTGTGACGACCACCTCTGCTCCGACCATCTGATCATGCACAGCACCGTAGGCCTATATCTGCCGAGGAAGGCGCCCTGACTTACCCGAGTCGTCGTAGCAGGTGAGAGATGTCCTCACCGCGCGGAGTCCCGGGGGCGAGGACAGACGCCCCTCCCCATCGGGGACGCACCTCGCGCGGAACCTGATCCGGCGAGCCTCTCGTGAACCAGGTCCCCGCCGTTCAGGATCGCCAGGTTGGGGCCGGACCGGGAAACCCACCATGAGCAAGCACACCAGGGTGCCCAGGTCCGCCTCAACCCGGCACCTCCCATAGGGCGCGCACCGGGTCGTACCAAGGGAGGTGGTCCGGGTGAGGTCTTCGATCCGGATCATCGCGGCGCGAAGGCGGGATTCAGCGAGGTGACTTGCGGAGGTCTCGTCGTAGCGGGTGGAGATGCCTCGCCAAGTAATCATCCTGTTTTGATCATTCCGTACATGCTCCGGAGTGATGGAGGCACCTGACGCACCCTGGTTCCTCAATATGCTCATCGACTCGCATCCCATAAAAGGGCAGCCTGTGGGTGCCGATGATTCATTCGTGCAGGTCGCGACACTGATCGGCGAGCACGTATTTCAAACTCTCCAGGGACCAGACCGGAAGCGGCCCGTGTGCGACCGCCGACAGATAATCGAATGCGGAGCGGACGAGCCGAGCCACAGCGCTTGACGTCCGCCATGTCCGCTGCAGGTCACTCAAAGATGCTGTGAGTGATGAGCGTGATCCGCACGATGTAGTGCTCGCCCACTCGATGTGCGCCGGCGAGCAACTCACGCCGAATACGAACTTTTCTTCAAGCATCACCGATGCGCGGGCAAGGTCAGCCGCCCACAGGAAAAATTAAACAGTGATGAAACTTCTCTTTCATTCATCACTTAACTTCATACGCTGACCGAAATGCCGTCCCGACAAGAGGAGGACCATGCGTTCGGTGTTCAAACTACAGGCCGACGAGGCGTCCGAGACGTTGGCACAGTCCACTTCGTACGCAACGGACTACTCTTGATGATCTCAGGCGTCGGCGCTGCCGGAGGAAGTCTTGCCACCTCTTCTGTGCTGCCTTTAATCCTCGCGGCGGTGATCGCGATCGCGATTTCTCGCATCGAGGACATCGGGTACCTTTTCAGCTGAGAATGCACATGTCTCTGACGGCGCACTGCCAGCCGACAGCGCGTCCAAGGTGGCCTGCACCTGTGACCGCCAGCCTGTACGACGAGGTAGCGCCACCCGCAGCTCAGCGCTGCTTCCGTGGTGGCCGCGAACCTGAGACGATCCTCGGTGCCGATGAGGTCGACAGGCCGGACATCGAGCAGCCAGACACCGGCCTCGGTGACGACCAGAAAGTCCGGAATGTGCGCGATGGTGCGCTTCGTGCTCGTGGTGGACTTCAACGTCATGGGTTGAGCGAGCAGATCGCGGACTTCTCCGAGAAAGTCCAGCGCGAGCAACAGCTTCCGCTCGTTGAGACTCTCGAACCCATGCAACCTACGAGTGCTGACCATCGCCGCCAGACCGGGGCGGTGCCGTTGAGGAATACGCCAGGAGAACGAGCGAACAGGCCCACACACCGCCGCGGGAACCTCCGCCATGTCCCGGACGGGACAGACGATCTCGGAGCTGCCCGCCTTCCATCTCGTGATCCAGCGGCGTGTCCAGCCCTCGGCCAGGTTCAAGTCCTGACGATCCCGATCCTGACCGACATACAACGCGGCCAGCAAGTCAGTGAGCCCACAGGAGTCTGAGGGCACCCTCCTGCCCTCATCGCCCGCCGATGAGGCAGAGCCCTGGCGGGCGCCGAAGGAGGTCGAAGCGCTCACCGCGCGAGCCTCCCACAAGGCACGTCACGGATGACCCGATGCGCCCTGAGCGAGGCGGAATTAATCACAAATGTGCGCCTATCGACGCCTCTACAACCCCCCGGGCCAACTTGGGTGAAAAATCGGTGCCAAGTTGCCTGAAAACCTGAGCGGCTCGGACCAGGTCAGCTGCCGAAGCGGTGCCAGGCATCGAGAAAAGTCGCACCTGGTCGACCCTTACCGTGACCACCTGCGGCGCCGCCGCGCCGACGACCCCGCCGTCCCCGTCCTGCACCTGTTCAACGAAATCAAGACCCTCGGCTACCCGGGCAGCTTCAACCTCCTGTATCGCTGCATCACCCAGGGCCGCGCCGAAGGCGACCGCCCGCCCATCTCACCGCGCCACTTGGCTCGGCTCCTGCTCACCCGGCCCGGTAACCTCACCGCCAAGCAGCAGAGGTTGCGTGACGAGCTCACCGCCGCCTGCCCCGAGATGATCGACCTGGCCGGGCTCGTGCGCGCCCTCGCCGACCTGCTCCGGCCGCACGAGGGCAACGCCGACCGTCTCGACACGTGGATCACCGCCGCCCGCGCCGCCGACCTCCCCCACCTGCACGCCTTCACCCGCGGCCTCGACCAGGACCGCGATGCCGTCCGCGCGGCCGTCACCTTGCCCCACCACAACGGCGGCACCGAAGGCGTGAACACCAAGACCAAGCGCATCATGCGCCAGATGCACGTGTCTGGGGCCATTGAACTTGACAGTGGGGTGCCGCTCCCACCTGCGCACTGTCAATTAGATGGCTGTCCATCCAGGGCGACCGAACGTCATTCAAGGTGGCAGTACGCGTCGAACTCGGTTCGGTCGCCTCTTCGACTGTTTCTCCGGCACCTGTACCGCGAGAGGGGAATCGCGGTTGGTGTGTGCCGGGCGTAGCGGAACGTTTTCGGTAGCGGAGAACCAGAGAAACGCCCTTCGTCATACGCGCGCCCAGGAGCGGTGGGTGTTGTGGGTGTTGAGGTGGGGGTGATCATGCCGAGCAGCATGCGGATCAGGGTCGTCCTGCCCGCGCCGTTGAGGCCCAGCAGGGCGTAGATCTCTGCCGGCTCGACCCGCACCAGACCTCGTCGACCGCGAGCACCCGGCCGTAGCGTTTGGTCAGGCCGGCCGCCTCGATGGTGGACACCGGCCCACCCTCTCTCGAATCGGCGATCATTGATAGGGTCCATCGAAGGTGAGCCGGGAAGTCTGGTCGGCAGGTCTGCCGTCGATCCCGAAGAGGCCCTCATGCGTGCTCGTGACCTGCTCATCGATTTTCCCACCGTCACCCTCGACACTTCCGTCCTGGATGCCGCCCGGCTGCTGGCCGACCAGGACCTGCCGGGCCTGATCGTGGTGGACTCCGGCGGGCTGCCGCTGAGCATCCTAGCTGGCACCCAGGTGCTGGCCCTGGCGGTGCCCGGCTACTGCCAGGACGATCCGGCGCTGGCCCGGGTGATCGACGAGGCCCACGCCGACGCCTTCCTGCGTAACGTGGCCGGTCAGACCGTACGTCAGGCGCTGCCACCCACACCGCGTGAGCTACCGGTCACCGACCCTGACGCCACCGTGCTGGAGATCGCCGCGCTGATGGCCCGTACCCACAGCCCGCTGGTCGCCGTGGTGGGCGAGGGTCGCCTGCGCGGCGCGGTGACGCTGCAGGCGCTCATGGACCGGATGCTCGCCTCATGACGGCGCTGGCCTGGCTATCGGTGGCGATCTTCCTGGGCGCTTACGCGCTGATCGCGACCGAGCGGATCCACCGGGTCGCCTCCGCCCTCGGCGGAGCCGGACTCATGCTGGCCCTGCACGCCAGCGACGCAGAGGCGGCGTTCTTCTCCTCCGAGACCGGCGTCGACTGGAACGTCATCTTCCTGCTGCTGGGCATGATGGTCATCGTCGGGGTGCTCAAGCAGACCGGTGTGTTCGAGTACCTGGCGATCTGGGCGGCCAAACAGGCCCGAGGACGTCCGTTTCGGCTGATGGTGTTGCTGGTGGTCATCACCGCGCTGGCCTCGGCGCTGCTGGACAACGTCACCACGGTGCTGCTGATCGCACCGGTGACCTTCCTGGTGTGCGAGCGCCTCGCCCTGCCCGTGGTGCCGTTCCTCATCAGTGAGGCGATGGCCTCCAACATCGGCGGGGCCGCCACCTTGGTCGGCGACCCGCCCAACATCATCATCGCCAGCCGGGCGGGCTGAGCTTCAACGACTTCCTCGCGCACATGGCCCCGATGATCGTCATCGTGACGGTGGTGTTCATCGGCCTGTGCCGGATCATGTTCCGTAAGGCGTTCGTCTACGACCCCGAACGCGCCGCGGGCATCATGGCCCTGGACGAGCGCGAGGCCATCGCCGACCGCACCCTGCTGTGGCAGAGCCTGGTCGTGCTCGCCGTGGTGATGGCCGCCTTCGTGCTGCATCCGGTGCTGCACTACGAGCCCTCGGTGGTGGCGATCCTGGGCGCCGGGATCCTGGTGGCGGCCACCAAGGTCACCACCGAGCAGGCCATCGCCGAGGTCGAATGGCCCACCCTGGTGTTCTTCATGGGGCTGTTCGTCATGGTCGGTGCCCTGGTCGAGACCGGCGTCATCGGCCAGATCTCCCAGGCCGCCGTCGGCGCCACCGAAGGCCGGTTGGGGCTGACCGCGATCGGCCTGCTGTGGGTCTCGGCCGGCATCTCGGCGATCGTGGACAACATTCCCTACGTGGCGACGATGAGCCCGATCGTCGCCGACCTGGTGCAGGCGAACGGCGGCAACGCCCACGCGCAGGTGCTGTGGTGGGCGCTGGCCTTCGGCGCCGATCTGGGCGGCAACGCCACCGCCGTCGGTGCCGCCGCCAACGTTGTCATCATCGGCATCGCCGCTCGCAACCGCACCCCGATCAGTTTTTGGGAGTTCACCCGGTATGGCCTCATCGTGGCCTTCGTCACCGTGGCGCTGGTGACGCCCTACCTGTGGTTGCGCTACCTGATGTGACCCCCTGCCCGGCCCCCATCGACGAACGTGGCAGATGCTTTGGCCGCTGCCGTCGCCTTCACACTCAGCCTTCGACCTTGCCAGATGAGTCGCTTTCGTAGATGTCGGGGACGCCGTCGTGGTCGAGGTCAGCCGTCTCGAGCTCGTGGACGCGCCGGTAGGTGCGGTTGCGCAGCCGCAGGATGAGCGCCGCGATCAGCGTCGCGGCCAGGGAGCCGGCCAGTACCGCCACCTTGACGTGCTCATCGCCTCCGGCGCCGAAGGCCAGTTCACCGATCAGCAGCGAGACGGTGAACCCGATTCCCGCCAGTACCGACACCCCCGCCACGTCGACCCAGGCCAGGTTCTCGTCCAGGTCGGCTCGGGTGAAGCGGGCCGTCAGCCAGGTCGCGGCCATGATCCCGATCGGTTTGCCCGCCACCAGGCCTGCCACGATCCCCAGCACGATCGGGTCGCCGAAAGCACCCGTCAGGCCGTCCAGTCCGCCCAGGGCCACTCCGGCGGAGAAGAACGCGAACACCGGCACGGCCACCCCGGCCGAGATGGGGCGGAAACGGTGCTCGAAGTGCTCGGCCAGGCCGGGCCCGGCGTCCGTGCCGCCGGCTCGCTCGCTGCGGATGACCGGCACCGTGAAGGCCAGCAGCACCCCGGCGACGGTGGCGTGCACGCCCGAGGCGTGCACAAGCGCCCAGATCGCGACGGCCAGCGGCAGCAGCAGCCACCAGGCGCGCACCCGGCGCTGCACCAGCGCGGCGAAGAGCGCCAGCAACGCCAGCGCCGCGGCCAGCGGCAGCGGCGCCAGGTGGTCGGTGTAGAACAGCGCGATGATGACGATGGCCACCAGGTCGTCGACCACGGCCAGGGTGAGCAGGAAGGTGCGCAGCGCGGTCGGCAGGAACCGGCCGATGACCGCGAGGACGGCGAGTGCGAACGCGATGTCGGTGGCCGTCGGGATCGCCCACCCCTTGCCCGCGCCGGCCACGTTCCAGGTGATGAGCAGATACAGGGCCGCGGGGACGATCACCCCGCCGAGCGCGGCCGCGATCGGGACCGCGGCCCGCCGCGCGTCGCGCAGGTCCCCGGCGACGAACTCGCGTTTGAGCTCCAGCCCGGCCACGAAGAAGAAGATCGCCAGCAGGCCGTCGCCGGCCCAGCCGGCCAAGGAGAGGTTCAGATGCAGCGCCTCGGGGCCGACGCGCAGATCGCGCAGCGCCTCGTAGGCGCCGGCCCACGGGGAGTTGGCCCAGATCATCGCGGCCACCGCGGCGGCCAGCAGCAGCGCCCCGCCGACGGTCTCCTTGCGCACGATGTCGGCGATGCGGCGGGCCTCGCCCCATGATCCCCGGCCCAGCAGGACGGGGCGGCGCGGCGCGACAGGTTGGCGCGGCGGGACGGGGTGCGTCATGGAGTCTCCGGGTTTCGGGTACGGGTCCGACGTTGCCGACCAGACTTCCCGGCGCACCATTGGCCACCCTATCCATCGATCGGTCACCATGCGCCCGCCGAGCGGGTACACGGCAACCGTCTGGGACTCTCCTCACGACGGGGTCAGCCGAAGGGCGCTCGGTGAGGGCCAGAGCGGTGCACGGCCTCGTTGGCGTCAACTCAAGTGCTCGCGCACAGCGTCGGCCGCCGGGGACACAGAAGGCGGGCAGGCGGTCGTCATGCGTGAGGTGACGTCGCGGCCCGGCAAAGTTGTAAAACTACTGGCATGGCAGAGCAGCAACAGGATGTCGGCGGAGAGGACCTCGCGGCGGTCGTCTCCGCGGTGCTGACGGGATCGCGACTGCTGGTCGCCGTCGCCGCCCGTTCGCTGAGCTCGGTCGGCGAGAGCGTCACGCTTCCGCAGTTTCGGATGCTCGTCGTGCTTGCCGGACGGGGCGAGGCCAAGCTCGTGACCTTGGCCGAAGCGCTGGGGGTGAACCCGTCCACCGCCATGCGCATGGCCGACCGGCTGGGAAACGCGAACCTCATCGTCCGCGCCGTCAACCCCGACAACCGGCGCGAGAGCCTGATTCGCCTCACCGGCGAGGGACGGCGCGTCGTCGACGAGGTGACCGCGCGCCGGGCCGCCGAGATCGAGCAGATCGTGTCACGGCTGTCGCCGCAGCAGCGCCGGGCCCTGGTGGCCGCCATGGCGGCGTTCAACGAGGCGGGCGGGGAGCCTGCCGCCGACGCTCACCCGCTGGGCTGGCCCGGGTACTGAGCCCGACCGCTCAGGCCGGATCCCCCATCTTCAATTCGACGACGGCTTGCCCGACGGAGTCCCTGAACACGAACATGCCGGCCAGGCCTTGCCGCCGCATCTCCCGCCGGACGGGGTCGTTGACTCCCGCGAGTATCATCCTGCCGCCCGTCTCCCGGACGTACTTGTCAGCACCGATCAGGGCCGCCAGGCCGTGATCGTCACACGAGCGCAATTCGGTCAGGTCGATCACGAGGTGGGGCGGTTGTTGCAGGGCCAGCGCATGGATCAGGCCACGCTGCACGGTGGCGCAGTTGGCGGCTGTGATGTCGCCCTCCACACGAAGAACCACCGCGTATCCGATGATCACGAACTCGGAGACGGTCACATCGAGGCGGTCGGACATCGAAAGGCTCCAGGGCGGTCGCTGAACAGACTCGCCGACCAGACTTCCCGGCACACCAGTGGTCACGATAACAGATTGACGCCTTATGCAATGTTTGCGCGGTCAATCATTCCTGGCACCTGTTACCTTTGAAGCGGTGCGCCGGGAAGTCTGGTCGGCAACGTCTCAGTCGTCGACTGGTGGAGGCCGCACCCATGGGATCTGTCATTCCCTCCTTCGCGGTGCTCCCGCTACCGGCCGTTTTGGTCTCCAGCCTCGTCAACCGGACGATCCTGTCGATCGCGCCCTGTTCCCGCCTGGTCCCGCCGGCGGGTTTGCCGGTGGGTGACGGCGCCTTTGGCCTGGTGCGTCGGCGACCAGACGATGAGATCGTCATCACGCTCCGTGAACCGGCCCTGTGGGCCGTGCCGTTCACCGCCGGCATGTGCGTGGGCCGGTGTGAACCGCGGGCGACGGGGCGGCTTTGCGCCCGGGTCCTCGACCGCGGCCTGCCGCTGACGCCGGCCGTCACCGCGTCGGCCGGGTACGGCCCGCTCGTCCTGAGCTCTGAGATCGCGGCGGCCCAGAAGGTCTCCCACCTCGGCGCGGTCACCATCGTGCTGTCGATCCTGGTGCACTCCCGCACCGACATCGTGGTCGCCCGCTGGTCCGGCGAACGCGACGTACCCGCCCGGCCCGCCGGATCCGGGGCGAGCGCTCCGTCCGGCCGTGAACGAAAGCAGGGATGAAGACATGCCGAAGTCACAGACGATCATGGGTGTGCTGCCGTTCGGCGTGATGCTGGTGGTCGCCGTGATCGATGTCCTGGCCGGTCCCAGCCTGGGATTCCTGCCGCTGCTGACCTTGGGCCCGACCTTCGGCGCGACGGTCGGAACCGTTCGGCGCACGGCGTTGACCGGCCTGGTCGCCCTCGCGATCTGCGTGCCCCTGGCCGCCTACAACGACCTGCTGTTCACCCGGCAAAACAACCTGACGATCGCCACCATCGCCGGGGTGAGCGGCGCGAGCATGCTGGTCAGCCGACTGCGGATCAACCGGGAGCGGGAGCTGGCGAACGTGCGGCTCGTGGCGGAGGTCGCTCAGCGGGTCCTGCTGCGCCCGGTGCCGCGACGGGCGGGCGACCTGCGCATCGCCCTGTCCTACACCTCCGCGGCCGCCGAGGCCCAGATCGGCGGCGACCTGTACGAAGTGGTCACCACTCCTCACGGCGTCCGGGTTCTGATCGGCGACGTCCAGGGCAAGGGGCTGGAGTCGGTGGAGACCGCCGCCTGGGTCCTGGGCGCCTTCCGTGAGGCCGCCTACGAGGAGGACGACCTCACCCGGCTGTGCGAACGCGTCGAGGCGAGCCTGGCCAGGCACCTGAACGGCGAGAGCTTCGTCACCGCCATCATGGTCGAGGCGCACGACGGTGAGGTCTCCGTCCTGAACTGCGGGCACCCCCCGCCTTTGATCATCCGCTCCGACGGACGCAGCGAAACGGTGGAACCCCCCGAAGACTGTCTCCCGTTGGGACTCGGCGACCTCGGGCTCCCCGGTCCGAAGGCGCTGAGAGTGCCCTTCTGCGACGGCGACCTGATGCTCCTGTACACCGACGGCGTGATCGAGGCCAGGGATCGCGACGGCGTGTTCTTCCCCCTCGGCGACAAGCTCGGACTGCTGCGGCGAGATGACCCTCAGCTCGCGTTGGACGACCTGCGATCGGAGCTGCTGGCCCACGTCGGTGGCCCCCTTCCGGACGACGCCGCCATGCTGCTGGTCCGGCGCTGAGGCGTCGGCGAGCGGCGCGGCCGAAGCAGGCAGACGACACGGCGAGGTGATCGCCGTGGACGCCGTGTCCCTCACCACGCGGCCGGGTGAGATTCAAGCGCTACTGGGGCTCAGCTGCTGGGGCTCAACGGCGCCGGGAGGAGCAGGTGTTCTTCTCAACAGTCCCTACGCGTGAGGAAGTCCTTGATCTTCTCGGTGATCGCGGGGTAGTCGGGGGCGAACCAGATCATGTGGCCGTCGGCCCGGCTTTCGGCCAGCTCGGCCCCCGGGATGGCGGCGGCGAGGGATTCGGCGTGGCTGTAGGGGACCGAGCGGTCGGTGCGGCTGGCGATGACCAGGGTCGGCTGGGTGACCTGCGCGGCGCAGTCGGGGACGGCCAGCATGTCGTTGACGAAACCCGCACCTGAGCGCATCAGGGTGAACAGCGCGATCAGCTCAGCCTGGTCGCGCTCGCTCAAGCCCGCCATGACCTGACCGGCGGGCCGGGTCGACAGGTCGCGCAGCAACAACCACAACCCCGCCCGCGGCGCCGTGTGCATCAGCAGCCGCACCGCCGCCCAGGTCGCGGCCTCGACGCGGGCGTTGAACACCAGGCGGCCGCCCAGGCGGGTGCGCCGATCCGGCCAGGGCAGGAAGGCGACCGCGCTTTGCAGGATCACCCGCTCCACCAGGTGCGGGTGGCGGGCAGCCATGGCCAGGGCGGTGCGTCCGCCCGCCGAGATGCCCACCGCCGCGGCGATGCGCTCGATGCCCAGGCCGCGGCACAGATCTGCGGTGACGTCGGCAAAAGCGGCCGCCGTGGGGGCGATGGCCAAGGGCGTGCGGCCGTATCCCGGGCGCGAGGGGACGAGCACCCGGTGGCCGGAGGTGGTGAAGACCTCCTCGCCCAGGGCCAGCCCGGCCCGCAGGTGACCGCCGTGGAAGATCACGACCGTCCGCGGGCCGTCGCCCTCCAGCCGGTACTCCACCGCACCCGCCGCCAGGCGGGCGGTGCTCGTCTCGCGCTCCAGGACCGTCATGGACCGAAATGCTCGCATGCGCCCGACGGCCGCGTAACTGCCCGTTGACGCATTCTTGAGGGGGTCAGCCCACATAAGCCCAAAGCCCACATTAGGATGATCTTGAAGGGCTGAGCGGCGGGATTAATGAAGCTGTGATCTTCTTTGGCTGTTATGTACGTATTCGTCTCGCTACGGCGCGTTCCGTCCGTTGGCGCGGTGAGCCAGGAGGCGTGTGCGGTGACGTCGGTGGAGCGGACCGCCTACCGGGTGTTCCCCCCGCTTGGTGATGACGCGTGCGCTGTACCTCTTCCACTCCCCACCGCGGTCACCAACAAGGTCGAAGGGTTCAACGGCTTCTCCGGCTGGCTGCGCTTCGGCAACAACGGCGTCATCGCCGACAACGGCCCGGCCGAGCAGGAGAAGATGATCAAATTCACCTCCCTACTGGCCAGCTGCGTGATCCTCCAACCGCCCTCGACATGATCGACGTGCTGCGCCAACCGCTGGCCGAGGGCTGGCAGCCTGAACAGGGCCAGGACATCACCGCCGCCGACATCACGCAGCTGTCGCCCTACCTGACCGCCCACATCAGCCGGTTCGGCCTATATGCCACCGACGTGCTGCGCCTGCGCCCCGACGACGTCGATCCCGACCTACCCGCGATCGACTTCACCGCCTTGGCCGAGGCGGCGTAAAGGGCAAGTAGGCAACTGACGAGCACGGGGAATCGTGGTGAGGCGTTTCGGGCGGCAGGCCGAGTCCTGAACAAGGGCACGGCGTGCTCGCCGATCTTGACGCTCGTTGCTCGAGTCTCGGGCTGGGCTCAGCCGGTTTGCTGATGCCAGCGGTGCAGCAAGGCGGGGAGCTCGCCGAGCAGGAATTCGTAGAAGGCGTGCATCTGAGCCAGGCGTCGGTGGGCGGGGTCGCCGTTTTCGGTGGCGGCGATCCCGGCGGCCGCGGCGTGGAGCATGGCCTGGATGACGGTGTTCTGGCTGGTGAACAGGGTGGCCCAGGCGTCGTCGCGGAGCCGGTAGTGCTCGCGGCGGCTGCCGGGGGCGGGCAGGCGCTCGATCAGGCCGACCGTCAGCAGGGATTTGATGGCGCCGGAGACCGAGCCGGCGCTGGCCTCCAGCCGGTCGGCGATCTCGCCGGCGGTGACGCTTTCCTGGTCGGTGAACAGGAAGACCGCCAGGGTGCGCGCGGCCATGCGCTGCATGCCGCCCTCGATCAGAGTCAGGGCCAGCCGTTCGGCCGCCTGCCACTGCTCATACCGGTCGTTCACGTGCTCGCCTCCTTGCGGGAGAAACAGAATACCAAAAATTCCGACTCTTCAGAAATTTCTGAAAAGTCGGTATAGTCCTCCTATCAGCCTCTTCCGAGAGGTTCGACGGTGTGCCGGGAAGCCTGGTCGGCGATGTGATCTCTCATCAGCCTCGACAGGAATGGACCGGCCATGACCCTGCTCAGCCGCATATACGGCGTGCGCCCCGCCCTGCGTCACCGGATGCGCGTGCGGCGCAACGTGGAGATCCTGTCCGCCGACGGTGTGCGGCTGCCGACCACGCACTCCTACCCGGCAGGCCAACCCCGCCCGCCTCTGGTGCTGCTGCGCAGCCCCTACGGCCGCGGCAACGCCTGGACCGGCTCCCGCGGCGCTGCTGGCCGAGCGCGGCTGCCAGGTGCTGTACCAGAGCCTGCGCGGCACGGCCGGATCCGGCGGCTGCTTCGACGGGTTCGTCGTCGACCCCGCCGACAGCGACGGCACGCTGAGCTGGCTGCACGCCCAGCCGTGGTTCGGCGGCGAGCTCACCCTGTGGCCGATGACCCACCGCTTCGGGCCGGGGCATCGCGTCCGGTTGCGGGTCTCCAGCGGCGCCCACCCACGCTTCGGCCGTGATCCCGACACCAGCCAACCGCTCGCGACCGGGCGCGGCCTGCGCCCCTCGCAGCACGAGATCTTCCACGACCACAGCCACCCGTCAGCCCTCCGGCTGCCCCTCACCCCAGGAGCATCGTGAAACTGCTTGTTCTCGGCGGCACCCACCACGTGGGCCGCGCCGTCGTGGAAGCCGCGCTGGAGCGCGGTGATGAGGTGAGCACGCTCAACCGCGGCCTCAGCCGCGACCCCGCCCCGGGGGTACGGGCGCTGGTCGCCGATCGCACCGACTTCGAGTCCGTCCGGCGGGCGCTGGGCGACGGGCAGTGGGACGCGGTCGTCGACACCTGGGCCTGGGCCCCGCGGGTGGTGCGAGACAGCGCCCGCCTGCTGTCCGGCCGGGCCAGCCACTACGGATACGTCTCCAGCCGCGCCGTACACCGCTGGCCCTGGCCCGCAGGCGCCGACGAGCAGGCGCCCCTGGTCGACGGCGACCCCGCCGGCGAGGAAACCGCCGACTACGCCGCCGCCAAGCGCGGCGGCGAACTCGCCGTCCTGGAGTCTTTCGCCGGACGGGCGTTGCTGGCCAGGGCCGGGATGATCCTCGGCCCGTATGAGGACGTCGGCCGCATCCCCTGGTGGCTTCGCCGTCTGGAGAAGGGCGGCCGGGTCCTGGCGCCCGCCCCGGCCCAGAGGCCTGTGCAATACCTCGACGTCCGGGATCTGGCCGTCTGGATGCTCCGGTCGGCCGAACGCGGCCTTGCCGGCGCCTTCACCGTGACCGGACCACCCGGCGCGATCACCCTCGGCGACCTGCTCACCGCGGCGCTGGAGGTCACCGGCTTCGACACCGAACTGGTGTGGGCGCCACCGGAGCTGCTCTCACGGTACGGCCTGCCGCTCGGCCTGGAGTTCGGGCTGTGGCTGCCCGACGGCAGCGCGCCGAGCGGCATGCACGACGCCGACGTCAGCGCCGCCCTGGCCGAAGGCCTCACCACGCGTCCGCTGCGCGAGACCCTCGCCGACACCTGGGCCTGGCTCCAGGCCGAAGGCGACCCCACGCCCCGCGCGGACGCCCCTTCCCCTGACACCTGGCTGGATGCCGCCGCCGAACAGCGGCTACTCGACCAGCTCTCCCACTAACGAAGGCAGCACCCGCTTATGCGCGCCATCATCATCGGAGCCGGCATCGCCGGCCTGGCCACCGCCCTGCGCCTGCACCAGATCGGCTGGGACACCCTCATCGTCGAACGCGCCCCGCAGCGGCGCGGCGGCGGCTACGCGGTCACCTTCGGCGGCATCGGCTACGACGCCGCCGAACACATGGGCATCCTGCCCGACCTGCTCACAAAGGGCTTCACCACCAACGAACTCGTCTACCACAAGCCGAACGGCGAACGCCGCTTCTCCCTCGACCGCGCCACCATCGCCGCCACCACCGGACCCCGCTCCATCACCATCCTGCGCGGCGATCTGGAAGCAGTCCTGTACGAGAAGGTCGAGGGCCACACCGAGATCCGCTTCGGCGCCACCCTCACCGCCGTCGACCAGGACAGCCGCGCCGTACGCGTGACCTTGACCGGCGGCACCGTCGAGGAGGCCGACCTGCTGATCGGCGCCGACGGCCTGCACTCGGCCACCCGCGCCCTGCTGTTCGGCCCGCAGGAGGATTTCCTGCTCGACCTGGAGCACAAGGTGGCCGTCTACATGCTCGACCGGCGCCCTGCCACCATCGCCCCCGGCGCCACCGGCACCCTGTCCTGCGGTGGCCGCACGGTCGCGGTCATCAGCATCGGCGACGGGCGCAACGTCGCCTTCTTCGGCTACCGCGCCAGCCACGCCCGGCCAGGCGAGGACGTGGCCACCGAACTGCGGCGCGTCTACGGCGGCCTCGGCTGGGTCATCCCCGAAGTCCTGGCCGGGCTGGCGCGGGCCGATTCGGTCTACTTCGACACCATCAGCCAGGTCGTCGCATCGTCGTGGAGCAAAGGCCGGGTGGTGCTGCTCGGCGACGCCGCCTGGTGCGTCACCCTGTTCGCCG
Organism: Streptosporangium sp. NPDC023825; assembly: GCF_040639575.1. Classification (NCBI taxonomy): domain Bacteria; kingdom Bacillati; phylum Actinomycetota; class Actinomycetes; order Streptosporangiales; family Streptosporangiaceae; genus Streptosporangium; species Streptosporangium sp. NPDC023825. The sequence continues at coordinate 47,419 of NZ_JBFAAE010000056.1, forward strand.
GGTATGGCTCCGCCCTGGCCGTCGGCGGCGCCGACCGCCTCGGCACCGAATTGAATGCTCACCCTGGCGACATCCCTGCGGCGCTGGCAGCTTGGGAGGCGGCTATCCGGCCCGAGGCCGAACGCAAGCAGAAACTCGGCCGCCGCGTCAAAGGCGTCTACGCCCCCGCCAACCCGGTGTTGCTGTGGCTGAGCCAGTTGCCCCTGCGGCTGGCCGCCCTGCCCCCTGTCCGCCGGTACATGATCCGCCGCTTCATCAAGGGCTAAAGGTTGGGGGCACCTGGCCGGGCGGGCGGCCAGGTGTTACGTTCCAGGCAACAAAGATCGCGCCCTTCCTGTGGGGCGCGGGTGTCGGAGAGCCGGGAAGTCTGGTCGGCCCGCGATCAATGATCGCGGAGCTAGGAGGCCACTGCCCGATGCGCCCGACCACCATCCTGCTCACCTGCGGCATCGCCGTCGGCGTGCTCGTCCCAGCCCTGATCCTTACCGTCGGTGCCACCCGGCCCGGCTACAGCCTGCTGCGCCACGGCGCCAGCCAACTCGGCACCGGTGAGCGCGGTTGGCTGCAGACGGTCACCTTCGTGATCGGCGGGCTGCTCGAACACGCCGCCCTGCTGGTCGGCTTCGCCTGGATCATCGCCGCCGGTGCCCGCCTGCGCAGCCCGAACACCGTCGTGGAGGCGTGAGCGATGGAGATCACGCTGAAGATCTTGCTCGGCCTGTACATCCTGCAGGCGCTGATCAAGTTCGTCACCCTGCTCGCCGTGCCGTACGCCACCCGCATCAAGCGCATCGCCGCCGTGCACGACGGCGGCGGCTTCCTGCGCTGGTTCGACGACATCCTGCTGCTACTCATGATCACCCTGGTCGCACTGCTGGCCGCCGTCGGGCTGGAGCACCTCAGCTTCATCACCGGCCTGCTGGTCGGCCTCACCCTGACCCAGGTGCTCTTCCACCGCTTCACCCGGCCGCTCGCGCCGGACCGAGCGCCCCCGCAGCCCATCACGCCGATCAAGACCATGTCCTACGCCATCCAGGCCGAACCCCGGCTGGCCTGGCGCGACATCATCCTGCAGGGCGCGCTGCTCATCTGGGCGCTGTTCATGCTCATCACCCAGCAATGACGCCGATGAACAGCGCAGGGGCCCCGGTCATCGAGGTGTCCGGCCTGACCAAGCGCTATCCCGGCGTCCTGGCGGTCGACGACGTCGACCTGAGCGTGCACGCGGGCCAGATCTACGCACTACTGGGACTCAACGGGGCCGGCAAGACCACACTGATCCGCATTCTGCTCGGCATGATCGCCCCCACCGGCGGATCGGCGAGGGTGCTCGGGGCGGCCGTCTCGGCCGGGCAGCGTTCGGCCTGGGCCCGCACCGGCTACCTGGTCGAAGCCCCGGCCGCCTACCCGGAGCTGACCGTGCGCGAGAATCTGCACCTGTACGCCCGCCTGCGCCGCCTCCAACACCCCGGCCGACACGTGGAGGACATCATCGAACGGCTGGCCCTGACCGCCTACGCCGCTCGGCGCGCACGCACCCTGTCGATGGGCAACCTGCAGCGCCTGGCCCTGGCCAAAGCCCTCATCCACAGCCCCGACCTGCTCATCCTCGACGAACCCGTCAACGGTCTTGATCCCGCAGGCGTGGTGGAGATCCGTACCCTGCTGACCGGCCTGGCCCGCGAGCACGGCACCACCGTGCTGATCTCCAGCCACCTGCTGGCCGAAGTCGCCCGCCTCAACGGCCGCATCGCCATCCTGCACCAGGGCCGGCTGCTGGCCGAACACGACGCCACCAGCCTGGACCAACACCGGCACCGCCACCTACACGTTTCCACCCGCGACGACGCCACAGCCGGCCGGGTGCTGCGCGATCACGGCTACCACCCCGAACCCGGCCTGCTGCTGGCCGACGCGCGTGCCCTGGCCCGGCCCGAGGAGGTGGCCACCATCCTGATCGAAGCAGGCGTGCCCCTCACCGAACTCCGGCCGGTGGAAGAGGACCTGGAAGCCTACTTCTTGCGCATCGTCGGAGCCGGCCATGCGTGAGGCGCTGTGGAGCGAACTCCTCAAAGCGCGACGCAGCCGCCTGCCCGCTCTCACCGCGCTCGCCTTCACCCTCGTCACCCTCGTGTGCGGGCTGTTCATGTTCATCCTGGCCGACCCCGCCCGCGCCCGCGCGCTGGGACTGCTCGGCGACAAGGCCCAGCTGTCCGGCGCCAGCGCCGACTGGCCCGGCTACCTGGCCCTGCTCGCCCAAGCGGTCGCCGTGGGCGGCCTGCTCGTCTACAGCATGATCGCCATCTGGGTGTTCGGCCGCGAGTTCAGCGACCACACCGCCAAGGACCTGCTCGCCCTGCCCACCTCCCGTACCACCATCGTGGCCGCCAAGTTCACCCTCACCGCCGCCTGGGCCCTGCTGCTCGCCGCGGGCACGACCGCCGGCGGCCTGCTGCTCGGCGCGCTGCTGGCCCTGCCCGACTGGTCGACGCAGGCCATCGCGTCCGGTATCGCGAAGATCCTCATCGCCGCCGCACTGTCGGCGGTGCTGACCACACCGCTGGCGCTGGCCGCCAGCATCGGCCGCGGCTACCTGGCGGCGGTCGGCGTGCTGTTCGTGCTGGCCTTCGCCGCCCAGATCATCGCCGCGCTCGGCTTCGGCGCCTGGTTCCCCTACTCGGTACCCGGCCTGTACGCGGGCATCACCGGGCCCGGCCACGACCCACCTGGACCGATCAGCGTCCTGCTCGTCCTGGCCACCGGCGCAGCCGGCATGGCAGCAACCCTCGCGTGGTGGCGCAACGCCGACCACGACCGCTGACCCGAACTGATGCTGTCAGTCATCTGATCCCAAGGCCCGGGGCAGCCTGCGCCTCACTTGAGACAACCACCTCGCCACCTGTGAAGATGACCCCCGTCTGCGGGGGGCCGGCCAAGCCTGTCAGGCGTTTGAGGAACTGCTCGATCGGCAAGCCCTGGCCCCGTTCCTGAGAGGTGTTCGTGCTGGACCAGACCCCGCACGACTGACTGTTCCCGCGCATGGCCGCGATCGTCCACCACGGCGGCAGCGGCACCACCGGCGCGGCGCTGGCCGCAGGACGACCGCAGGTCATCTGCCCCTTCGTCGCCGACCAGCCCTTCTGGGCCGCCCGCGCCCACGCCGCGGGCGTCGCCCCCGCACCCCTGCCGCAAGGACTCACGGTCATCCGCCAGGCCAGCAGCGTCCGGGTCGCGACGTCGATCGCCAGCACGACGTGCACCTTATGGGTGACGTCGCCGATCGGGTCGTAGGCGATCACATCCAGCGGGGTGGCGTCGATCATCACCACCTGGCCCGGCCGCACCGCCGGGTCTGGCCGGTAGGAACGCTGCGGACGCGCCGCCGCGCTGCGCCGCGAGGGAGCGCGGCCGAAGGTGTACTGGCCCGGCAGCAGCACCTCAACGTGGCGGGCGACGGTCTTGGCAGAAGGAATCCGCACCGTCCCCGGCCCGTACTCGTGATCCAGCCGATCCTGCAGCCGCCGGCAGAACCGGTCCAAGCCACCGGTGGAGTCCTCTCGTTCACCGACCCGGTGCTGAGCGAGGATCGCATCCAGCACTCGCTGATCGGCGCGGGCCAGCGGATCGCGTACCTCAGCGCCGCGTCCGTCGATCAACCCAGGACGTTCCTCCGTACGGAAACGGCGCAGCTTGCGCCAGATCGTCCGCTCGCTGATACCGAGTTCAGCGGCCTTGGCCCGGACCCGATCACCGCGCCGCGGATGTAACGCCAGATCGTAGGCAGGGCGTGGCTCACCTGGTGCGGCCTGCTCCGGATCGCCACTGCGGTAGCCGGTTTTGATCTCGTTCAAGTGCGCCTCGAGGTCACGCACTGCTGCCGCCTTGTCCTCCGGCAAGCCGTCCAACAGCGCCCCGGCGTCGACGGCAGAGGAAGCCGACTCGGCAGAGATCTCGCTGACCAGCCGAAACCCGGGCGCCGCCATCAGGGCCGCGATGTAGATGGCCGTCCACTCCCCACCGGCCGATCGCAGGTGAACCTCGCTGCCGCTCTGACCGACCACCTGGTGGCGTGCGTCGTTGAACCACACCCACTCACCCGTCGCCAGCCGCCGACCGGTCGCCTCTCCGTCTCCGCTCACCGCCGCGCCCCAGCGCCGCTGCTCGCCGCAGTGGCCTGAACCAAGCTGGTGTCCTCCAGCGGCCGAGTCAGGTCCACTGTCAGTTCCCCGGTCCAGCACAGGTGCAACACGACCGCGCGAGCCACCAGCGGTTCGGCGGTAAAGCTGACCAGCTGCACCGGCTCGCCGGCCAGGGACAACAACTGCGCACGGTAGTGGCTCACCCCCACCATCTCGCGGCGATAACCCGCCAACGCCAGCACGTTGATCGTGCGTTGCCGCCCAGGCGGTTCGCCGACCAGTTCGTAGCCCCAGCCCGCCACCGCGCAGCAGGCCGCCACCCGCTCGGCGGTCGCCTTCACCTTCGCATCGGCCAGCCGAGCGGGATTCTTCACTTCCATGATCGTCGCCGAGCCGTCCAGCCGGCGGACGAACAAGTCAGGCGTGGCCTTCCAGGAGCCGCGATCGTCCACGCCGAACAGTTGCATCGGCTGGCCGGAGAAGCCGCTCACCTCGGGGTTGAAGTCCAGCAGCGTCATCCAGACACTCTCCAGATACGACTCGCATTCGATCATCCGGTTCGTCGTGGAAGACCAGTGAGTGCTCGGCGTGTGCGCCTGATCGGCGCGGTGCGGGATTCGCCGGACCGCACCGCAGTTCTCGAAAGCCACCTCGGCGGCATCTTCGAGCGAGCAGCGCTCTTCCTGCCCATCCGGGTGCAGGTAGCGAACTTGGACGCTGCGTAGCTGCAGGTCGGCAGCCAACTTCATCGCGCCTCCACAGGCTGTCAGGCCGCCTTTTCTTGGTCATCCAGACCTCGGCAACACCCGGTAGACTACTGTGACCTACATCACAATAGCGCCCTGTGATCGGATCTGTCCTCGCTTTCCCTGCCATGGCCCCTCAACTGGCCCGTTGCCCACAGACCAATTAATTCACCACCATTCCACTCCTCAGCCTCGCTCAGGACCGGCGACCGCGCCGAGGCAAGACATCGAGAGCCGCTGCGAACACGGATGGCAAATCCAATTCCACGAGCGGATCCGGATGCCGACCGTTCCACCTGATTCGAGCGGCTGCGACCAGTGGCTTCAACCGGACCGCCAATTCCCCTTCCCCCTCCGCGGCGACCACGTGCGAGGCCACTGCCAGCAATCCCGCTGCCACCAACGCGGTCTGGGGAACCATCCCGAAGCGGCCCGCTGATCCTGCCCGGTTCCACCGGCGCACCACCGCTTCTGTGGCCATTGCCAGCCGGGCATCGGAAGACATCGCATCCAGTAAAGGCAGAACCTCCGGCATCCCCAGGCGGACCAGCATCGCAATCGCTTTCAACGCCGCGAACCACTGGCCGGCGCCCACCACCTGGGCCGCGATCAGCGCGGGCCGGCGGCGCGTCGCCACCTCGAGCATCAGCCGTTGCGCGTCGACGAGTTCGTTGCTCACCGTACTCGTCCTGATCTGCGAGATCGGTTGATCGCAAACACTCCCGCTAACGATCGCGCCGCATTGCAACGGGGCAGGTACGCGTGTGCGAGACAGACCGCGCGGCTGACCAACAGGCCCCCTTCGTATGCGTACGCGACATGATGGGCAGTGATCCACCAGACCCACCCGATGGATCGGACAGACCCCGGCCCAACCCAGCTTCCACCACATCTGCCACGCTCCCCCCGAAGCCGCCAAGCACTCTGGGCAAGCCCGACCGCCGAAGAATTGCGCCCACTCACGAGCCTCCGCCCGGCGGACCGACTCCTTGCCCCCCACACGGACGCCCGCCAAGTTCACGGCGGAGCCGTCGAACATCTCCAGGTGCATTCCCTGGGCGATCTTGGCATCCACTCCCGTGGCGGACCTGATCGCCTTGTACGTCTCCGGATTCGCGACGACGCCGTACGCCAGCGATCGGACATCGCCGGCCTTCGCACGCACGTCCAGTCCCAAAGACTCAACGAGCGTCCACGGCGGGCATCCGTTCCGCACCGCCATCCGATCAACCCAAGAGGCGAACGACTCACCCGGCTGCGGCTCGACCACCAACGTCAAACGCCTAGGTGTACGGCCAGATGTCACAGGCCGAACCTCCTGTCGTACACGCCTCTACTGCCATCCCCGATGGCCCACTGCCAAGTCCACTGACAACTCGCGTGCCGTACTGACATCTGCAAAGGCTCCCGACAACAATCCCAAATGTTTCTGACATCGTTGACATATCAAATGAACGTTCTTTTAATTGGCGCATGGGGCGTATCGCCGGCGTCACCGCCACCGAAACCCGGGAGCGACTGCTGCGCGCGGCGGCCGAGTCCTTCGCCCAGCGCGGTTATGACGGCACGCGCGTGGCCGACATCGCCGTGGCCGCGGGGGTGAGCAACGGCGCCCTGTACGCCCACTTCGGCTCGAAGGCCGAGCTGCTGGTGGCAGCGCTGCGCGCGCACGGGCCGCAGCTGCTGGCCAAGTTGTTCGCCGCCGACCCGGACCGGCCGATCACGGAGTTGCTGGCCGTCGTCGGCCGCGGGCTCCCGCGCCGGCGCGACGCCCACGGCTACCTCATCGTCGAGGCGCTCGTGGCGGCGCGGCGCGACGAGGACGTCGCCCGGCCGATGCGCGGCTACGTCGGCGAACGCACCGACTGGCTCGCCGGGCTCATCCGTGCCGCCCAGAACGACGGCGAGCTGGACGGCGAGCTGTCGCCGGACGCGCTGGCGCACTTCTGCCTGCTGCTCGCGATGGGCAGCGCGCTCGTCACACCCGATCTGCACCCGGTCGACGACGGGGAGTGGGCCGCGTTGCTCGCCCGTGTCGTCTCCGCCCTGGCCCCTGCCGGCACCGCGGCACAGGCCTCGGCCCCCGGCACCACAGCACACAGGGGAGCGTCACAGTGAAAGTAAGGATCGACCCCGAGCGATGCCAGGGACACGGTCGCTGCTACGACCTCGCTCCCGGCCTGTTCGGCGAGGACGACGAGGGCTACGGGCTGGTCGTCGGCGACGGCGTCGTACCCCCGGGCGAGGAGCAGACTGCGCGCCTGGCCATGGCGAACTGCCCGGAAAGAACGATCGAGATCCTTCAGGAGGCGCGACATGACCGTCGATGACCGCTTCGGCCAGCGGGAATTCGAGGAGAGGCTGCGGGAGCGCCCTGACGGCGTGCGCAACGAGGTCATCACCGGGCCGGTCTCCGACTGGGCGACAGACTTCTCCCACACCGAGCCGGAGTGGGCGGCCGACCCGTACCCGATCCAGGACGACCTGCGGCAGCGCTGCCCGATCGCGCACACCGACCGGTTCGGCGGCGCGTGGCTGCCGACCCGCTACGAGGACGTCGCGGCCATCGCCTACGACACCGAGCGCTTCTCCTCCCGGTCGGTCGTCATGAGCAACTTCCGGCCGCCGCGCGAGGTGGCGCCGGTGGGCGGCACGCCGCCGATCTCCTCCGACCCGCCCTTCCACCACGACGCGCGCAAGCTGCTGCTGCCGATGTTCACCAGGACGGTGGTCTCCAGGCAGGAGCCGGCGACGCGGGCGTTCTGCCACTCGCTCATCGACGGGCTGGAGGGGCAGGACGTCATCGACGCCGCCCGCGACTACGCCCAGCACATCCCGACGCGCGTCATCGCCGACATGCTGGGCTTCCCGCCCGAGGACGGGCCGCAGTTCCGTGAGTTCGTCGAGAACGCGCTGGAGGGCATCAACCTGCCGCCGGAGGAGCGCATCCCCCGGATGGAGAAGCTGTTCAGCTACCTGCTGGCGCAGATCCGCGACCACGTCGACAACCCGCGGGACGACCTCACGACCTACCTCGTCAACGCGGAGCTGTACGGCAGGAAGCTGGAGTCGCTCCACGTGGCGGGCACGATGGCGCTGCTGCTCATCGCCGGCATCGACACGACGTGGAGCGCGATCGGCGCCTCGCTGTGGCACCTGGCCAAGACGCCGGCCGACCGCGAGCGCCTGGTCGCCGAGCCCGCCCTGCTGCCGACCGCGATGGAGGAGTTCCTCCGGGCCTACGCGCCGGTCACGATGGCGCGGCTGGTCAAGGAGGACATGCACTGGCGCGGCGTCGACATGAAGGCCGACGACTGGGTCCTGCTGTCGTTCCCGGCGGCCAACCGCGACCAGGCCCAGTTCGACCGGGCGGACGAGGTCGTCATCGACCGCGAGGTCAACCGGCACGCCGCGTTCGGCCTGGGCATCCACCGCTGCGTGGGCTCGCACCTGGCCCGCATGGAACTGCAGGTCGCCCTCGAGGTCTGGCTGGAGCGGATCCCGGCCTTCAGCCTCGACGACCCGGCGGCGGTGACCTGGGCGACGGGCCAGGTCCGCGGGCCGCGCACGCTCCCGCTCCGCATCGGCTGACCGGGCCCGGGGCGGGACGGATCACCCACGCGGGGAGCCCCAGGGCGCTCCCGTCCCGTCACGGACATCCGCGCGACCCGCGACATCGTCCGCGTCTGGTGTGGCGGCGTCGAACACGGCCCGGTCCGGGCGTGACGGAGCGTGTGACCGCGGCGCGGGCCCGTGCTCAGCCGTCCAGCTCCGTGCTCAGCCATCCAGCGGGAGTGCCCCGGCCAGGCGACGCCACGCGTCGCGCGGCAGGTCGTGGAAGGGGTCGTCGGTCACCACCTGGATCGCGAGGTGATCGGCTCCCGCGGCCAGGAAGTCCGCGGCCCTCCCGGCGACGGCGTCGGCGTCCCCGAGCGCGAACACCGCGTTCACCAGCCGGTCGCTGCCGCCGTCGCGGAAGTCGTCCTCCTCGAAACCCAGCCGGAGCAGGTTGTTGGTGTAGTTGGGCAGCTTCAGGTAGAGGCGGAGATAGCCGCGCGCGGTGGCGCGGGCGCTTTCGAGGTCGGGATCGAGGACCACCTTCAGCTCGGGGGCGAGCAGGGCGTGCTCTCCCAGGATCTCGCGGGCCCAGGCGGTGTGCTCGACGGTGACGAGGTACGGGTGCGCGCCCGCGGCCCTGTCCCGGGCCAGCTCCAGCATCCTGGGGCCGAGAGCGGCCAGAACACGCGCCTGCGCGGGTACCGCCTCGGCGGCGGAGTCCAACGCGTCCAGATACTCCCGCATCGCGGAGTACGGGCGCGCGTACCGCTCGGTGAAGCCCTCGTGGCTCACGCCGAGCCCCAGGACGAAGCGCCCGGGATACCTTCGCTCGAGAGCGGCCCGCCGGGCGGCCACCTCGGTGGCCTCGTAGTCCCAGATGCTGAGGATGCCGGTGGCCACGGTGATGCGAGGGGCCGCCTCAAGGACCGGTACGGCGTAGTCGACGGCCGGGCTCCCGCCGAGCCAGAGCGTGCCGTACCCCAGCGCGTCCAGCTCGGCCACCGCGTCGTCGAACTCGCTCGTGCCGGCCGGGCCGTCGCCGCGCGACGCGTTGCTCCAGGCCCCGCTCCAGACGCCGAACCTGCCCAACCGGCTGTCTCGCGGCATGACGACCTCCCTGAACATAGGCGAACTGAACACAGGCGAACATGTCTGCCGCCCTCGGTCCTGCTCGCGGGAGCGAGGCGCGGCCACCGGCCCTCCGACGGCACACCGCTCCTCCCGCCTGCCCCTTCATCTCCACCGTGTCCCGCGGTCAAACCGAACGTTCGCCCGCGCTCCCGGGCGATGCCGGGTACCCGACCCGATGCGAAGAAGTTCACGAACGCTGCCGGAAACCGATGAAGTGCCCGACCGGAGCCGGCCGTCGCGGGCGCGGGGAGCGCGGCCGCCGGCCCTGGCCTGGAGGTACCGGCCCGCCGCCCGGGATCAGCGTGGCGCCCGGCCTTGACCTGGAGGTACCGGCCCGCGGCCCGGGATCATCCCTCCCGCGTGGCGCCCGGCCTTACCGGCCGGAACCGGCGGCGGCTGGACTAAGGTGGCGATGCCCCTGTCGCGCGGCCGGCCCGCGACGCGGCATGACCTCCCCCCTCACGCTTCGGAAGCCGAGGTCGAGGAGAGATTCACATGTCCCGCAGCCACATCGCCGCCACGGGGAGCGTCCTGGCGATCACCGCGCTCACCCTGACCGCCCTTCCGGCCGTCGTCGCGCACCGGGCGGCGGGCGCCGCCCACGCCCCCGCGCCTGCTCTGACACCTTCTCCCACCGTCACCCCGCCCCGGCCCGCGGGCACCGCACCCACCCCGGCGGCACCGACCCCGACCGCCTTCGCCCCGACGGTCCTCACCCCGGTGGCCCCACCTCGGACGGCGGCGAGCACTCCCCCCGCGATAAACCTGCCGCGGGGCGTCATCGAGGCGCTCCAGCGCGACCTCGGTCTCACCAGGAGTCAGGCCGAGACCCGGCTGCGCAACGAGATCCGGCTGGCATCGGTCGCGGAGCGGCTGCGCGAGGAGCTCGGCGGCCGCTTCGGCGGCTCCTGGCTCACGGGAACCCTCGCGCAGACCCTCGTGGTCGCCACCACCAGCGCCGCCGACATTCCGAGGATCATCTCCGCGGGCGCCAGGGCCGAGGTCGTCCGCGCGTCGCTGGCGACGCTCAAGGCGGTCAAGCGGAAGCTCGACGAGGCCCTGCCCGACCGCCCGGTCGGGGGAAGCGTCCGGTACGTCGACGTGCGGAGCAACAAGGTCGTCGTCCTGTCCAGGCACGCCTCGGTGACCCAGAACGTCCTCAGGTCCATCGGGGTGGACACGGACCTGGTGGTCGTGGTGGCCTCCCAGGAGGACCCGCGTCCCCTGCACCTCGTGGTGCGTCCCCCGTACGGCCTCAAGGGGGGCGACGCCTACTACGTCGGGGAGAACCGCTGCTCCGTCGGCTTCCCGGTGACCCGCGGGGCCCGGAGAGGGTTCGTCACCGCCGGCCACTGCGGCAGGAAGGGCGACGTCACCACCGGCTTCAACCGGATCGCCCAGGGCACCTTCCAGGCCTCGACCTTCCCGGTCAGCGACTTCGCGTGGATCGCGGTGAACGACCGCTGGGCGCCCACGGCGGAGGTGCGCAGCGGCGGCACGGGAACCACCGTGCCCGTCGCCGGTGCCACGGCGGCCATCGAGGGCGCCTCGGTCTGCCGGTCGGGTTCCACGACCGGATGGCACTGCGGCCTCATCCTGCAGCGCGACGTCAGTGTCGTGTACCCCACGGGAAAGCTCTTCGAGATGACCCGCACCAGCGTCTGCTCGGAGAGCGGCGACTCCGGCGGCGCCCTCGTCTCGATCGACCAGGCCCAGGGGGTCACCTCCGGCGGTTCCGGCGACTGCACCCCGAACGGCACCGGTGGCGTCACCTACTTCCAGCCGATCCGCGAGATCCTCAGGACCCACCGGCTGACCCTGATGACCGCCGCCTCCGCCCCGCCCTTGGCCCCCGCCCTCGCCGGGCGGGTCCGGTAGCCGACCGGTCCGGCAGGCGGGGCCGGTCGACAGGCAGGACCGGCCCGGCGGATGGCAGGGCCGGTCCGATGGATGGGCAGGGCCGGTCAGCCCGCGAAGAGGAGAAGCAGGCCCACCACCGTGTAGGCCACCATCAGGACGAGGAGCGGGATCTGCCCGATGACGGCGGTCCGCCGCGGGAACAGGGCCAGCGCGCGGTCGTGGGCGAGCACGGTGCCGAGCACGTGACCGACGACGATGACCGTCACCTGGAGCATGGCGATCCCGGCCGGGGAGGTACCGATCGCCTGCACGGTCCACCCCGCGGTGCCCAGCCAGTCGGCGCCGGTGACCAGCGGATCGGAGAGCAGGGCGAGGGTCCGCTGGCCTTCGAGCAGGAGGAGCGTGTAGTAGTGGGCGACCACGTACCCGACGGCGATCGGGACCACCGCGTGGGCGAGCTCGCCCGCCGTCGTCCCCGGCTCCGCCGCACCCCACCGACCCGCCAGCGAGGTCGCGCCGTGGTACGCCGCGAGAACCAGCCCGATCACGCTGAGCAGGCCCACCGTCCCCATGACCGGGGCAGGCACCGAGCTCTCCTGCACGAAGCGCACCCAGACCGGGGCGTTGGAGAGGCTGTCGTACATGGTGGAGCCGAGGAGCACCACCACCAGCACTGTCAGCCCCGGCACCGGCCGGAGCCCTGCCATCCCGTCCAGCGAGTTGCGCCAGGTCACGACGCCGTCGGGACCTCTCACCACCGGCGCGAGCCGGCCGACGAGGGTGCTGTAGACCTCGAACGCGTCCGCGTGGTCGAACCAGCGCGACCCGAAGAGCACCGCTCCCCCGAGCATGAACACGACGTACACGGCGAGCCAGGTCCCGATGACGGGCAGGGTGGCCCGTTCGGGGGCGACGAGTTCCAGCCAGACGAAGGCGAGGAGACCGCCGGCGGCGGGCCAGTAGCCGAGCCCGCCCGGCAGCGGGCGCAGCCCGGTGCCGGGGTCGCGTCCGAGCCCCCGGCAGGCCAGCAGGTGCAGCGTCCGCAACGGGTTCAGGACCGGCCACACCGGCCCGAACAGCAGCGAGAGCGGCACCAGGCCGACCCAGAACAGGACGTAGAACACCCCCGCCGTGGGGTTCTCGACCCGGTCCGGGCCAAAAAGCAGGCCCACGCAGAAGTACGCCGCGGCGACGAGCCCGGCGACGCGCCAGAACCACGGCCACGCCCGCGCGGACACCACCCCCTGGACCAGGGAGGCCAGCGGGCGGGGACGGCGGAGGTCACCGCCCAGCCGCGGCTCGGTCCACAGGGCGCCCAGTGCCACGAACGACACCAGCAGGGCGAGGATCGCGCCGGTCAGCGCCGCCTCGAAGGGGATCGGCAGGTCCTGGCGACCGCCGATGCCGTGAGCCAGGAACATCACGCCGGCCTAGCGCACCACGAGCTGGAAGAGCTGCAGCTTCGAGTGGTGGGTCTCGACCTCGAACAGCCCGTCCTGGTCGGCGACGAACTCGATCGTCGCGGGGGTGCCCGGCTTCAGGTCCGCCGCCTTGTCGTAGCCGTGGACGTGCGCCTCGTCGGCCGCGTCACCGGTCACCGTGATCCGTACCGTCTGGCCCTTGGCCACGTCGATCCGTCCGGGCGGGGGCGTCACCTGCCGCCCGGCGATGGTCACCGCGATCTCCTTGACCGTCGAGGCGCCGGGGGCCGCGCTGGGCGAGCCGCAGGCCGTGGCCGTCAGCAGGGCCGTCAGCAGGGTCACGCCGAGCATGAGCGCGGCGAGCAGCGGGCGGCGGCGGGCAAGGGGGGGCGTCATGGCTGTTCTCCTGGGGGTGGGGGTGTCAGGCCGGCGCGGAGGCGGCGGGCCGGCATGGCGGCGGGGACGGCGAATCGGTACGGGGGAGGGCGGCGGGGCCGGGGAGGAGCCGGTCAGCGCCGCTTGGCGGTCTTGACCGCCTTGGCGCCCTTCGCCTTGCGCGACGCGGTCGCGGGCCGGCCCGGGGGCGTTCGCGCGGGCGGGCCGGTGGGACGCCGCCGGACCTGCGCGCCGCGGGGCGACGGCCGCCGTGCCGCCCGGACCACCATGAACCCCACCCCGACCACGAGGGCGGCGGGCAGCAGCCACACCGACAGGTCGAAGCCCGAGGCGGCCTGGGGGGCGTTCGACGCCGCGGCCTGAGGCGTGGCCTGGGGGGTGGCCGGCGCGGCCGCTCCGGCCGACGGTACGGCGGCGCCGGGTTCCGAGGGGTTGAGCAGCGCGGGGTCGGGCTCGTTCACGGGGGCCTTCCAGCCCTTGGGCGGTCCCGACGTCTTGCCCTTGTAGGTGAACTTGACCTCTCCGGTGACCTTCTCGCCGTCCGAGGCGACCGACATGTAACGGGCGACGTACAGGCCCTGCTCCGGCCAGTACGCGACCGGGACCATCGCCGGGAACCCGGTGTGGTAGAGGTTCGGCTGCCAGGTGCCGTCCACGAGGTTGTACTCCGTGACCGGCTCGTCGAGGCGCTTGGGCTGCCCGTGCGACCACGGCTCGTCGACGCGGGCGCCGCTGGGGGTGGTGACGGTGAAGTACGCGTTCGGGGCGGGCTTCTCGGTGAAGTAGAGCGCGAGCGACTCCAGCGGTTCTTTCACCGTGCTGTCCTTGGCCGGCGTCGACATCGCGAGCTGGCCGTGCGCGGACGCGGGCGTCGCGAGGGCGGTCAGCGCGACGCCGGCGACGACGGCCAGCACGAGCAGCTGACCCAACCAGCGCGCCATCGCCACCTCTGCTCTCCACTGGAAGGGCCCACTGGCCCTGGAAACCGCGGGCGATTCCGACCGCTCAAGGTCAATTCCCGTCGAGAGTAGCCGCTTTTGTCCCATATGAACAGAACTTCGACCCGCATCCAACCAAAGAGCGTCGGGGATTGTGAGCCACGCCGTCCCGCGCCCGTTCCGCGGCGCGCGGCGGACTCCCCCAGACCTCGCGGCAGGGCTTTGAGAGCGCTCTCAGGCTTTTTCCGACGGAGGTGTTGACCAAACTTAACCTTCGCGTAACAGTGAAACCAATCGGTCTTTACACTGCAGCGACGTTCGGCCGTCCTTCTCGTTCGCCCTGTGAGAGGTTCCGAATGAGCAACCCCCCGCGAAGAAAGCGCTCTCTCGGATGGATCTCGGTCATCGCCGCCGCCCTGGTGCCGACGCTGATCGCGATCACCGCCCACGCCTCCGTACCGTCGACTCCGTCCGGGTGGTCCCTGGTCTGGAGCGACGACTTCAACGGCGGCGCCGGATCGCTCCCCTCGTCCGCCAACTGGATCGTCGACACCGGCCACGCCTACCCGGGCGGCCCCGCCAACTGGGGCACCGGTGAGGTCCAGCGCTACACCGACAGTCCCGCCAACCTGAGCCTCGACGGCGGCGGGAACCTGCGCATCACCCCGGTCAGGAGCGGGAGCGAGTGGACGTCGGGCCGCGTCGAGACCCGCCGCGCGGACTTCAAGCCCGCCTCCGGGCGCGTCCTGCGCATCGAGAGCCGCCTGCAGATGCCCAACGTCACCGGCAGCGCGGCCCTGGGCTACTGGCCCGCCTTCTGGGCGCTGGGAGCGCCGTACCGCGGCAACTACTGGAACTGGCCCGGCATCGGCGAGTTCGACATCATGGAGAACGTCAACGGCGTCAACTCCGTCTGGGGCGTGCTCCACTGCGGCGTGAACCCCGGCGGCCCCTGCAACGAGACCACCGGCCTCGGCGCCAGCAGGGCCTGCCCCGGCTCCTCCTGCCAGTCGGCGTTCCACACCTACCGCTTCGAGTGGGACCGCGCCGTCACGCCGAACCAGTTGCGCTGGTACGTCGACGGGCAGCAGTTCCACAGCGTCAGCCAGGCGCAGTTCGACGCCGGGACCTGGGACGCCATGACCGGCCACCAGGGCTACTTCCTGCTGCTCAACGTGGCCATGGGCGGGGCGTTCCCCAACGCGCTGGCCGGGCCGACCCCGACCTCCGCCACGGTCTCGGGACGGCCGATGCTCGTCGACTACGTGGCCGTCTGGCAGAGCGGCTCCGGCTCCACTCCCAGCCCCACTCCGACGGTCACGCCACCCCCGGGCGGGGTGGACGCCCGCTCCACCATCCAGGCCGAGCGCCACCAGGCGCAGTCGGGCACGTCGCTGGAGACCACCACGGACAGCGGCGGCGGGCAGAACGTCGCGCAGATCGGCAACGGTGACTGGCTGCGCTTCGACGGCGTGAACTTCGGCACCGCGGCGGCCACGCAGTTCAACGCCCGCGTCGCGTCCGGGGCGGCCGGAGGGGTCAGCGGGCTGGTCCAGGTGCGCCTCGGCAGCCCGACGGCCACCCCGATCGGCGACTTCGCCGTCGGCAACACCGGGGGCTGGCAGAGCTGGCGCACGGTCCCGGCCAACATCGGCGGGGTGATCGGGACCCACACGGTCTACGTCACCTTCAGCAGCGGGCAGCCCGCCGACTTCGTCAACCTCAACTGGTTCTCCTTCGGCGGCTGACCCCCGGCCACCGGGCCCACCGCGGCGGGGGGGGCCCCCCCGGCCCGCCGCCCCCCCCCCCAGCAACAGGCACCCACC